>JAUVHO010000038.1 GCA_030593295.1 Methanomassiliicoccales archaeon
CTTAATCATCGGAAGCTCCCTGTAGGACAGGTAGGTGCTTACATAGGGGAACGAGACCTTTCCGCTAAGTCTTCTTTCCTCTACCAGTTTCATCTTCTCAGCATCAAGAACCACGCACGCCGCATACGCGTTGTTTCCATCGTACGCAACATCGACCCCGCCAATCAACCTGGAGGCGTCATAACCATCTTCCAGTGACACCTTTGCAGCCAGTTTCTCCTGTTCCTTTCTCATCTTCTCGAGGATCTTTGAGGACTTGAAATCCTTGAACAAGTGCTCTGGAATGTCCCTCACCCTCTTGTCCCTGATTGGCACTCCTTCCTTCTTGAGGACCTGAAGATATCTGGAGTATGCTACTTCTCCTCTGGCGGTGACGACACGATGTATGGGAGTGTTTCCATCGATTTCTTGGCTTAGGGTTGCGTAGATGGTCCTCGATGCAATTACATCCCCCAATGCTCTCGCGATCTCGCCGTACGTGGATATCATTCCAGACGGGATTTGGTCCACCAGCCCGGCAACTTCCTTGCTGAACTTCACGAAGGAAAGAGAATGCTATCAGTTGAAAAACCTTTCCAACGTTTTCTCACGCACAGAATCATCGCGACCCGAACAGTTTGAAATACCTCAAACCGTTTCCGATGAAGGACATGTCCATTCTGCTCAAAGATGGAATCATCGCAACCCAGAACCAGAGCCGGGAGATAGTGGAGGGAGACCTCTACATCGAGGATGGAAGGATAATCGAGATTGGTCGCTCCAATAACGAGGCAGATCACGTTATCGACTGCTCTGGCAAGGTGGTCATACCAGGGATGATCAACACACACAACCATGTCGCCAACACACTGTTGCGCGGACTCGCAGACGACGTCCACCTTCACGAGATGCTCGAGAAGACGTTCGAGTTCGATGCCAAGGTCACGCGAAGGGATGTCCAGGTAGGGGCGCTTCTCGGATGCCTGGAAATGATCAAGTCCGGAACTACTACCTTCGTGGACCTCTTCTACTGGGAGGACGAGGTGGCAAGGGCTGTCAGAGAAGCCGGAATGCGGGCCTACCTGGGATGGGCAGTGTTGGACGAAGAGATCTCCACGCAGAGGGGAACGCCCCTGGACAACTGTGCTGCCTTCATTTCAAAGCACAGGGACGAGGACCTCATCACACCGCTAGTGTCTCTGATGGGAGTTTACGTCTGCTCTGAAGAGACCTTCCTGGCAGGGAAGCAACTGGCGGAGAAGGAGGGCGTGATGCTCCATATGCATCTCTCCGAGACCAGGAAGGAGGTGTACGATCACCAGAAGAAGACCGGCCAACGCCCCATCGAATGGTTGAGCAAGATAGGATTTCTCACCGACAGACTCCTCGCCGCCCACATCGGCTGGGTCACTATTGGTGAGGTGAGGTTGCTGGCTAAGGAAAACGTGAAAGTCTCCCACTGCCCCGTATCCAATATGAAGCTGGCCACAGGTGGGGTCGCACCGCTACCCGAGATGTTCGAGAATGGGGTCACAGTCTCCTTAGGAACGGACAGCCCGGTTTCCAACAACAGCCTGGACATGTTCGAGACCATGAAGTTCTGCGCCCTTCTTCACAAAGCGGACCGGTGGGATGCTAGGGTGTTCGATGCCCAGAAGGTTTTCGACCTCGCCACCATTGACGGTGCTCGAGCCGTTGGTGTGGAGGATAAGATAGGTTCCATCGAGATCGGGAAGAGAGCCGACCTAGCAGTCCTGGATTTCGCGTCACCAATGACCACACCGTACGACAAAGCCCGGATCGTTTCCCACCTGGTCTACTCCTGCAACGGAGCAAACGTAACCACTACGATCGTTGACGGGAATGTAGTTGTGGACCAAAGCAAGGCCACGGGTCTGAAAGAAGATGTAATATATGACAGGGCGAATGAGATCGCCATCGAGCTGTTCGAGGAGGAATAGATGAAAGGCAGGATCTGTGGCGTGGACGAAGCAGGGCGGGGGCCTGTCATGGGCCCCCTCGTTGTGTCAGGCGTGACCATCGATGACGAGTCCCGGCTCAGCGATATGGGTGTTAAAGACTCCAAGAAATTGACTCCAGCCAGGAGGGAGGAGCTCGCAGTTCAGATTAGATCGATAGCCGATGTTGAAAGCGTGTTGGTCCCTGCCGAGGAGATCGACAATCTCCGTGAGGAAATGACCATGAACGAACTCGAAGTGTACCTGTTCACCTCCGTGGTGGATAAACTGAGGCCGTCGGTTGCTTACGTCGATTCCGCCGATGTAGACGCCGGAAGGTTCGGCAATGACATCAAACGCGGCCTGGGGTTCGACATTGAGATAATATCCAAGCACAAGGCGGACGACCTCTATCCTGTCGTTGGTGCGGCCTCGATAATCGCGAAGACGGTCAGGGATGACGAGATCAAGAAGATAGGGGCAGAGATTGGACAGGAGATCGGGAGCGGATATCCATCTGACCCAATCACCGTGGAGTTCCTGCAAAAGTGGATAAGGGAGAAACACGATTCACCACCGCACACGAGGAGATCATGGGAGACGATAAAGAGAATGATGCGTCTGAATAACGTGAAGAAACTGGACGAGTTCGAGAGGTAGGGGAGGATATGGAAGAAACGCTTTTGAAGGTCATCAACAAGTTCAATGACCGGGCCGAAAAAGATGAGAAGCTCCAGAAGGAACTCGAAGGAGTGAGCCGAAAGATCCAGATGGAATTCACAGATGGAAAGAGCTATCACTTTCTGCTGGAGGACACAAAGATCTCCGATTTCGGAGAAGGTGACATCGACTCTCCCGACATCACCATAATTTCGGACACCGAGACCATTCAGATGCTGTTCAACAAGGAGATGGGCCCCATGAAGGCCCTTGCCACCAAGCGACTGAAGCTGAAAGGTTCGTTGCAGGATATGTTGAAGATAAGAAAGCTCTTCTAGTTCACACCCTTTCCAAAATCCACCCTCCTATCCTTGAACGATATATTTATATCAAATTCCAATGTTCAACTCTCACACATTTGGCAGCGGGGTGGGGTAGCTAGGAAACCTTGCTCGGTCGATACCGGTCGACTTGGCTTCAAATCCCATCGGGCTCATAACCCGAAGATCCCTGGTTCAAATCCAGGCCCCGCTATCTCCCATTTCCAGACACTCTTTTCCCGAGTCCAGTTCGCTGACCTGCTGATATGAATGATGATTCAGAACCGAGGATGTCCTGGGAAAAATGCATGACTCGAAGTCGCCGAAGAATATAATAAAGATAGATTAATATAAATATCCATATCCAAGAAATACTTTTATATATCCAAAGTCCCATTCAGTTGCACCCGAGACGGGATGAACAGGATGGGATGACCATGAAGTCAATTATAAATGAAGCTCTTTCTCGACATGAGGAAGAGAAAAAACAGCAGGAAGTTATGGAAACACATGAGGTACAGCCACCCTCGGAGAGTTTTGGGGACGACAAGGAACTCGAAGAAGTAGTCAAGTCTTTGAACGTCAGCATCAAGATTCTGGGTGCCGGCGGAGGCGGGTCAAACACCGTCAATAGGATGACTACAGCAGGTATAGTAGGGGCTCAACTCTGTGCTCTCAACACAGACGCGAAGCACTTGTTGGCCATCCACTCTCCGAAGAAGATACTGATCGGAAAGAGGGCGACGAAAGGATTGGGTGCAGGCGCCCTACCCGAGGTTGGTGAGCAGGCAGCTCATGAGAACGAGGAAGAAATCCGCAACTTCATCAAAGGTGCGCATGTAGTCTTTGTCACAGCTGGTTTGGGCGGTGGGACCGGTACTGGTGCGGCCCAATATATCTCGCGAATGGCAAAGGAAGAGGGTGCCCTCACAATGGGCATTGTCACCATGCCTTTCAAGGCAGAGGGGCGCATCAGGATGGAGAATGCAGAGGCCGGCCTCGAGAAGATGAGAAGGTTCTGCGATACAACCATCGTGATCTACAACGACAAACTGCTCGAGCTTGTGCCAAGGCTCCCCATAGACGCTGCGTTCAAGGTCGCAGACGAGGTCTTGATGCAGTGCATTAAGGGGATGACCGAGATAATCACCAAGCCCGGATTGGTCAACCTGGACTACAGCGATTTGATGACCATCATGAAAGGTGGTGGCGTCGCCATGATCGGAATGGGTGAGAGCGATGAGGCGAGGGACAGAGTGGACTTCGCCCTGAACGAAGCGCTCGAATCTCCCTTGTTGGGCGAGGTGGACATGAGCCATGCAAGGGGTGCACTCGTGAGGATCGTGGGTGGTCCGGACATGACCGTGTCAGAGGCAGAGAGGGCAGCCAGTTTGGTCAGCGAGAAGGTGAATCCTTCAGCGAGGATCATTTGGGGTTGCTCGGTTGACCCGGAACTCGAGAGAACAGTACGGGTCCTGCTGGTGGTTACAGGGGTCAAGGCCAAGTCCATGCTGGGGAAAGACGGCAGCGTGATCACGGCACCGACTGATGACGTGGACGTAGTACACTAAACCCTCACAAATCTTTTTTACATTGAGGGACGATTAGCCTTCCGTGGTAGTGAAAGATAGAGTCGGAAGAAGCAGGTACATAGCGTTCGAGGTCACTTCTGAAGGTACAGTGGGAACTGGAGATCTGATAGCCACCTTCAAGAAGGCAGCCTACAAGTATGAGGACGGCGAGATGATTCGGCCTTGGCTGATAATGTTCGAGAAGGGCAAGGGAATCGTCAGGTGTTCCCACACTTCCAAGGATGAGTGCATCAACCTGCTTCAAGCCATCAAGGGTGTGGGAGGGAAGTCGGTCAAGATAAAGACCATTGGTACCTCCGGCACTGTTCGTGGGGCCCGAAGGAAGTATCTGGAGGGCAGAGAGGGTCAGTAAACAAAGGTTTATATCACGACCCATTATTATCTTGGAAAAAGGTGAGTGATTGCAACCAGGTCAAATGGCTTATGATAGGGCAATAACGGTGTTCTCGCCCGACGGCAGACTGTTCCAGGTGGAGTACGCAAGGGTCGCCGTTACAAGGGGCACCACAACTGCAGGCATCAAGTTCGCCAAGGGAATCGTCCTCATGGCCGATAAGAACATCGCGAGCAGGCTGATGGAACCCGATTCCATTGAGAAGATCTTCCAGATCGATGAGCACATCGGATGTGCCACCTCTGGGCTTGTCGCCGATGCAAGGGCCCTGGTCGACTATGCCAGGATCGCATCTCAGATCAACAAGGTCACGTACGACGAGAAGATTGCGGTGGACGTGCTGGTAAAGAAGATATGTGATTTCAAACAGAACTACACCCAGTACGGCGGCGTCAGGCCTTTCGGTACTGCCCTTCTGGTGGGTGGATGGGATGAGTCGGGTTCAAGGCTCTTCGAGACCGACCCAAGCGGTGCGTTGGTCTCCTACAAGGCCGGAAGCATCGGGGCTGGAAGGAACACTGTCCTTGAGATGTTCGAGGAGAAGTACAGGGAGGACCTTACATTCGATGAATCGGTCCTGATGGGTCTATCGGGACTCCAGGAGTCCAAGGAAGAGAAGCTGGACCCCGAGATGATCGAGATCGGATACGTCAAAGAGGGCGAGACATTCGTCATGATGGAGAAGAGAGAGATAATCAAGTTCCTGGACAAGCTCGAAACATGATAGTTGAGATTCATGGTTAAAGAACTCAGAAAGGAGCGTGGATTGGGGATTTTTGAGGGCAAGATTATCGCAAGGTTGGAGAAGGAAGGAGAGTCTTTTGAGGTGGTCGTTGAACCAGACGTGGTCCAGGCCATAAGGGACGGCGAGGAGGCCGACCTGGAGAAAGGGCTGACCATTGATACCATTTTTAGGGATGCCAAGAAAGGAACTAGATCCTCCGAGGAGAAAATGGAGGCGATCTTCGGGACCACCGACCCGCTGGAAGTCGCAAGAACAATCATAGAAAAGGGCGAGATCCAGGTCACGACAGACCAGCGAAGGAAGATGCTGGAGGCCAAGAAGAAGGCCATTATCAGTACAATCGCAAGGAACGCCATCAACCCGCAGACAAGCACTCCTCACCCTCCACAGAGGATCGAGAACGCCATGGCCGAGGCCAAGGTTCACGTTGACCCCTTCAAATCCGTCGACGAGCAGGTTCTGGACGTGTTATCGGCATTGCAGCCACTGCTCCCAATCAGGTTCGAGAAGGTCCGGATCGCTGTCAAGTTGTCAGCAGAGGATTCCGCCAAGTGTTATGGCGACATCAAGGACTCGGGGAAGATCATAAGAGAGGAGTGGCAGCCCGACGGTTTCTGGATAGGGGTGGTCGAGATGCCAGCAGGCCTGCAGAACGAATTTTTCGACAAGCTGAACCAGAAGACAAAAGGCATGGTGGAAACCAAAATAGTTAAATGATAGGTCTGCTTTGTTGCGTGTTGCGCGAGAGAATTCAATGGTGGAGAAAGGTACTGGACGTGAACTTGTAGTTCCTGGTGATCTTCTTGGCACTGCCGATCTGAAACCCGGAATGGGTGCTTTTGCCGAGGACGGTAAGGTCTATGCAGCGTTGCTCGGGATAAAGAACGAGAGATCGGGTTACATCAACATAGTCCCCTTGAGCGGGAGGTACATCCCCCGGCCAGGCGACTCAGTGATAGGGATGGTGACCGATCGCGGTCCGTCCCACTGGCTTCTCGAGATCAACTCGCCCTATCCGGCCCCTCTGCATGTCAACGAGGTCCCGTGGCGGGTGGATTACGGGGACACGGCCAAATATATGGATATCGGAGACGTCCTCCTTCTGAAGGTCCTGAGCGTGGACGAGACCATGAGGGTGGTCCTGACCATGAAGGAGCACGATCTGAGGAAGTTGACCGGCGGTCAGATAGTGGAGATATCACATTCCAAGGTGCCCAGGGTGATTGGCAGAAAGGGCAGCATGATTTCCCTCATAAAGGAGTTCACCAGGTGCAGGATGTTCGTGGGTCAGAACGGGAGAATATGGATAGATGGAGATATTGATGACATTCATAATGCGATCAGCGTTATCAAGAGGATTGAGGAAGAAGCACAAGTGATTGGTTTGACAGAGTCTGTTAGGTCCATGTTGGAAGAGATGTACAGACCTTCACCAGTTGAATAAGTTCATTTTGGAAGGGATTTGTATGGAACCAGAAGTAAAATTGTTAGATGAGAACAAAAGAAGATTAGATGGAAGAGCTGTTGATGAGTTGCGTCCCATCAAGATAGAGGCCGGTGTGTTGAACCGTGCCGATGGTAGTGCGTATCTTGAGTGGGGCGGTAACAAGGTTCTTGCTGCCGTTTACGGACCCAGGGAAGCACATCCTAGGCACAGGCAGGACCCTGCCAGAGCTTTGGTGCAATGCAGGTATAACATGGCGGCTTTTTCGGTGAGCGATAGAAAGAGACCGGGACCGGACAGGAGGTCGGTGGAGATCTCCAAGGTCGTATCTGAAGCACTGGGACACGTTGTCTTCAAGGAGCAGTTCCCGAGGACGTCCGTGGACGTTTTCATAGAGGTACTTCAGGCCGAGGCAGGCACCAGATGCGCCGGATTGACGGCCGCAGCCGTGGCAATGGCAGACGCGGGAATCCCCATGAGGGATCTCGTGGTCTCGTGCGCCGCGGGAAAGGCCGATGGCACCCTGCTTCTCGATCTGGGGAAGGAAGAGGACAATCTGGGCGAGGCGGATCTGCCGGTGGCGATTGTACCCAGGACCGGAGAGATAGTCCTACTGCAGATGGACGGTCATTTGACCCCGGAGGAGCTCGAAAAGTCTTTGAAGAGCGCGATAGACGCTTGTCACAAGATCTACGAGATCCAGAAGGACGCTCTGAGAAGGAGATATGCCGTGACCGCCGAACATGAGGACACACCCCCACCGCCCGAGGCGCCCAAGCCCGAAGAGGTTGAGGCCCCTGAACCAGTGGTCCCCGAGACCCAGGAGGGGGAATAATGGCAGTACAAGTCGTTTCAGAACTGACCCGGAACCACATTCACAAGCTGGCCGCTGATGGTAAGAGAGTCGACGGACGGGGTCCGGACGAGTACAGGCCTTTGAAGATCGAGAAAGGCTTCGTCGGCAGCGCAGAGGGTTCGGCCAGGATACATCTCGGCAAGACCGAGGTCCTCGTCGGTATCAAGATGGACTTCGGTGAGCCATACGCGGACTCGCCCAACAAGGGCGTTCTGATAACTGCCGCTGAACTCATACCCATGGCAAGCCCCGACTTCGAAGCGGGACCTCCCAGGGAGAAGGCCATCGAGCTGGCCCGTGTGGTCGACCGAGGTATCCGAGAGACCAAGACGGTCGATCTCGAGAAGCTCTGCGTCGAACCGGGAGAGAAGGTGTGGTTACTGTTCATGGACATGCACATACTTGATTACGACGGGAATCTCTTTGACGCGTGTTCATACGGTGTCCTCGGCGGTCTGTCCAACACAATCGTTCCGGCATCCAGACTGGAGGCGGAGGATTATCCACTTGAGATACAGCATCAGCCACTCTCCGTCACCGCTGTCAAGATCGGAAATGCAATATTCCTCGACCCATCCTTGCAGGAGGAGCAGGTCGCTGACGCACGCCTGACCGTGGCCACGGATGAGAACGGGGACGTAAGGGCCATGCAGAAAGGCTTAAACGGAAGTTTCACGTTTGATGAGATCAAGGAGATCGTCGATCGTGCCAGAAAGGCCGGTCACGAGCTCAGGAAGCAGATAGTGGGATAGAGATGGCGAAGCGGACCAAAAAGGTAGGAGCTGCCGGTAAATACGGCGCCAGATACGGCGTTCGAGTCCGAAAGAGGTTGAAGAAGATCGAAGCGGACAAGTCCAAGCGCTACCCATGCCCCCAGTGCAATCACGAATCGGTCAAGAGAAAAGGCACCGGGATATGGAAATGCGGAAGGTGCGATCTGGTGTTCGCCGGCGGAGCATTCAGGCCATTCGTCTCCCCAAGCTTCCGAAAAGAGGCAGTTACCAGTCCTCAGATGATGGAAGAGGAATCCGAGGAGGAAAGCGAGAATGTATAAGTGCGCCAGATGCCAAGAACCCATCCTCACAAGCCTGAACACGGTTGGGATCCAGTGCAAGAAATGCGGCTCCAAGGTCTTCTATAAGGAAAGGCCGAATGTCAAGAAGATCGTGAGAGCACGATAGGATGAGGAGAGCCGAGATCGTCCTGAGCGGCGATGAAGCGAACCTTGTCGAGCGTGTACTGGCTCCTGAGTCTGGCAGGGAACTCCCGAGGACAAAGGCGTCGGTGGTGAGGGAGGGCGACAAGACCCTCTTGAAGATTGAGGCCGAGGATACGAGTGCACTCAGGGCCGCATTGAACTCCTTCGTTCGATGGGGAGCCCTTGCATCAGACATTGGTGAAGAGGTGAAGTCTAATGAGCGATGAGATATCCCCTCAAATGCAGAATCAGATTGCCCAGCTACAGCAGCTTCAACAGCAGCTCCAGGTCATCGCAACCCAGAGGGCGCAGCTGGAGGCCAAGGAGAGAGAGATCGAAAGCACGCTTGAGGAACTGAAGAAGACCAAGGATGATACTCCAGTATACAAGAGCATTGGAACCCTTCTCATCAAGGCGGACAACAAGAAGGAGCTGCAGAAGGAACTGGATGAGCACAAGGAGACCATCGGCGTCAGGGTCAAGACCTTGAAGAAGCAGGAGACCACGCTCAGCGAGAGGTACCAGGGTCTGGGTGAGAAGCTCAACGAGGCGCTGAAGGGGAGCGGAGGAGCCAACTGATCATCCTTTTGCGCAATCCGTGGACGTAATCCAAACTCTTATATCGCATTCACTCTTTTTCCGAGATGATGGTAGAAGAGGCTGAGCAGGCCCCCAAGTCCGGGGGGGTATCCAGGTTCATCATGATGTTCATGATTATGATGACCTTTCTGATAATCCTCAACCCCGAGATGAGGTCAGCCCTTGGGAACGGTATGGCTCTGGTCATGAACCCTGTCATCGGGTTCGGCGGTGCCTTTCCTCTCTTGACACTTCTCATCGCTGGTATGATGACGAGCTCAATATCGATCCTCGGAAGGCATTTCTTCGTTGACTGGGTTGAAATGGCCAGGAACCAGAAGGTAATGTCGGCCTTCAACAAGGAGAGGAGGGAGGCGATGATGTCCCAGAACATGGTCAAAGTGAAGAGGCTCAACGAGATGTCTCCCGAGATCATGCAGAAGGGAATGAGCCAGTCCATGAACCAGCTGAAACCTATGGCATTCACCATGATCATAATAATCATAATCTTCTCCTGGCTGTACAGTTTTGTGGCCGACTTCGCAATGGATCCCAAGTTCTCGGTTCCCTGGGACTTCAACACCAATATGCTCGGTTCCACACTTCTTCCCAACTGGGTGCTCGTGTATGCCTTGATATCCATCCCGTTCGGTCAGGTGATTCAGAGAATCCTCAAGTACTTCAGTTTCAAGAAGAAGCTTCGGGAAAGAGGTGTCCTGGAGTAGGGCGTGGAGTCCATGATTGTCACCATCAGCGGACCTCCTGGAAGCGGCAAGACCACCGTCGCCGAACTTCTGGCGAAGAGAACTGGCTTCGAGCTCATTTCTGCAGGTAAGAGATTCCGTGAGATGGCTCGGGAAAGGGATCTTTCTCTCCCTGATTTCGGGGCTCTGGCCAAAGAGGACTTCTCCATTGACAAGGAACTGGATGGGGAGATCGTTCGACGGGTCAGGTCTTCTATTGATGATGGCAAGAGCGCAGTGGTGGATGGTCGTCTCACCGGCCAGATGCTCAAGAGGGAAGGTATAGAATCACTGAGGATATGGATTGATTGTCCATTGGATGTCAGGGCCGAGAGGGTTGCCGAAAGAGATGGTAAAGAATTGGATCCAGCAAGGGAGGATATCCTCGAAAGGGAAACCCTGGAGGGAGAGAGATACCATTCGATATACAACATGAAGCTCCGGGACCCGCACGTATACCACCTTGTGCTCGACTCGCACTGCGAAACGCCGGAGGACATTGTGGGCATCATCCTGGATAAAGTGGAGGATATTGGCGATCTGTGAGCGTTGTACCATGGGCAAGAGACCTGAGGATAGATCGGTCGAGGAGCTTCTGAATCTTGGTTTCATCAATGTTGACAAGCCCTCCGGCCCGACATCGCACCAGGTCTCCGCCTGGGTGAAACTGATACTGGGCGTGGAAAAGGCAGGTCACGGCGGTACTCTGGATCCAAGGGTTACTGGCGTTCTTCCGGTCGCTCTCAGTGATTCGGCGAGGGCGCTGCAGGCGTTGCTGGTCGGCGACAAGGAGTACATCGGGGTTCTCCACCTGCATCAGGACGTTGAGAAAAAGAAGGTCGAAGGCATGTTCGTCGATTTCACCGGCGAGATATTCCAATTTCCACCTGTCCGATCCGCAGTGAAGAGGGAGATGAGGAAGAGGACGATACACGAGCTGGAACTTCTCGAATCCGAGGGAAGGGACTGGCTTTTCAGGGTCAGGTGTGAGTCCGGCACCTATATACGGACATTATGCAAGGACATAGGTGAGGCTCTCGGCGTCGGCGGCCAGATGAAAGACCTGAGAAGGACAAGGACCGCTTCGCTCACAGAGAAGGAATCGCACAAGCTGCAGGACCTGAAAGACGCTTGGATAGCCTGGGAGTCCGATGAGGACGACGGGCCTTTGAGAGAGGTCATCCAGCCCATGGAGGTGCTTCTGGACCATCTGCCAAAAATCATCATCAAGGATACCGCTGTTGACGCGATTTGTCACGGCGCCAACCTTGCTGTTACTGGCATCTCCGGGATAGATGGCACATTCGCGAAGGGTGAACTGGTCGGGGTTATGTCAAAACTTGGAGAAGGTGTTGCTCTAGGTAAGACTCTGATGGCCTCTGATGAGGCACTTTCTAAATCCCGTGGTCTCGCCGTGGACACAGCGAGGGTCCTCATGTCCCCCGGTACCTATCCCAAACTCTGGAAAAGCTCCTCCGACAAAGCGTAGTTCAGGGCATTGACCCAGCAAGATAGTTTTTTATGGTTAACTATAATAGTGTTCTCTCTCGTTTGCAGCAGGTAAAATGCCGAGGTGGCTCAGCCTGGTACGGCGCGAGCCTGGAAAGCTCGTGAGGGTTTCCCTCTCGGGAGTTCAAATCTCCCCCTCGGCGCTAAACCAAAGGTTAAAATCCCCTAGAGGCTATACAATACTCAATGGAAGCCAGAATAGACCTCTACAACTACAAGGACAGACTGAAGAGGAAGTTAGAAAGCATCAAAGGACTCGAGAGCATTTCAAAGGGTGCCAAAGCCAAGATTCTCAAATTCCAACGAGACCGCATTGCAGAGGGAATCGGACACGCCAGGATCCTTCGTTATCTCGACGACCTTCCGAAACTTGCACGCCTTCTGAGTAAAGAGTTTGAAGATGCCACTTCTGACGACTTCAGGCGGGTTCTTCACGAAGTCGAAGAAATGGATCTGGCAGAGGCGTCCAAGGTCGAGTTCAGGAAAACGATTAAGGTATTCTACAAGTGGCTCAATGGCGGGGAGAAGTACCCTGAATGTGTTGAATGGATCAAGACCACCGAGAAGAGGAACAACCAAAAGCTCCCCGAGGAACTCTTGTCAGAAGAGGATGTAAAGGTGATGATTGACACTGCTTGGTCCACCCGTGACCGAGCGATAATATCCGTCCTCTGGGAATCTGGATGCAGGGTCGGTGAATTGCTGACCATGAGAATGAAGAACGTCTCGTTCGATGAGAGCCTCACGCGGATAACCATTCTGGGGAAAACTGGCATGAGACGTGTGCCCTTGATAGATTCCACTCCCTACCTTGCGGAATGGATGGAGAACCATCCCTTCAAGGACGATCCCGATGGCTTTCTATGGGTGGGGATAGGAACCGTTGGCAGAGGCGAATACTTGAAGTATCCCGCCCTTCGAAAGATGCTGGTACAGGTGGCAAGGAAAGCCGAGGTAAAGAAGAAGGCTAACCCGCACAATTTCAGACACAGTAGAGCTACGTTCCTGGCAAACCATCTGACCGAAGCCCAGATGAACCAATATCTGGGTTGGGTTAGAGGCTCTGACATGCCCGCGACCTACGTCCATCTATCCGGACGTGATGTGGACGAGGCCATTCTGAAGTCGAGAGGACTGCAGTCGAAGGAAGAGAAGATTGAGAGCACGTTGGCTCCAAAGAAGTGTCCTCGATGCACCCTGATCAACAAAGCCACTGGCAAGTTCTGCAGTAGGTGTGGAGCAATACTCGATGTTCAAACAGCCGTGGCGATGCAGGACGAAATCGAGAGCCTGGATGGGAAATTCTCAGCACTGCTTCAGGATGAAGAAATCCAGAAGCTACTGATGAAAAAGATGATAGAACTTGGGATCAAGTAAGATGGGTGAATGTGAAACTCATTCTGCAGATGTGTTAGAAGCGAAATGTATTGGCTTAGCCGGATTTGAGTGGATTTGGGTTCGGAACGACATCGGGATTTGCACGAGGATACGTGAGACTTACGTCCAACACACACTGAGCACAGTCCACGTTTCAAATGACGCCATATTCCTTGCTTGATACTTACTTCAATCATCAGACCAGTGGATTATTCTTTGAGTCATGGGCCTAACCAATTCCTTGAGAACTGCCTACCGAATCATCAGGGAGAACAAAAGAAGATGTGCATCCCCACAGCGGGGGCTTAGAGACGCCGTCTGACCATTCCAGCTCACATCAATCCTTCCTGCAATTCCCTACAGATTACACACTCGGTTCTCTCCAACGAAAAGTAGAAATATGGATAAAACACCTATAACCTCGATTCGACAATGTCACAACAGCCCATAGCGGCGAATGGAAAGCCAGCTTCACCTTGGAGCAAGCTGGCGATATTATTGGCGACAATTATCTTCCTCACCGGTGTCATTGTAGGCATTCTTGGATATTTCCTTGGGGTTGATCAGCTTGTCTCAATAGGGATAGTGCTATTTGTCACGGGGAGCATTCCTCTACTGATCGACAGAGTCTTCACGAGAAGTCTAATAGAAGATATCGTTGAAGGCACAACAAAAAAGATTCTTGAAGTCCAAGCACATGAGGTGAAGACCACCCAGCAAAGAATCGTGCAGGGGACTATTAGGGAGGTGTCGAAGGGGGTGGCCGGCGCATTAACTGGGCTCGGGGAAGCCATAAGGAAGGACTGTGATCGAGCATTCAAAGATGAAATAGATACAAGGGCTGAGACTCTGCAGGACATCGCAACAGATGCATTGAATGCGGTAAGAGAAACAAGAAAGACCTCTATAATTCACAGCCCTGAAAAGATATACAAGAGATTTCGTATAATAATGGAAGGGTGCATCACGGACAAGGCTGGTTCAGACGAAGAATCGCGGCTGGTAAATATCTACGGAGCTGGTGCAGATTTGGATGACCCACTATATCGTGACCCCATCAAAGTCCACATTCGTGATCTCTGCTTTGCACTTAATAACGGAATCATCATCCAAAGGATACAAATGGAAGAGTGTCCAATTACTTGGCTAGTTGTCCTTTCTCAATTACTGCAATTCGAGAACTTCCGTTTGTACTTCACCTCAGAAAAAGAAATAATCGCACGCCAACTCTTCTTGTACGGATCAAGGGATGCAATGATGATCCCAAGGGAAGATGTCTTGCGAAACGAATGTTTTGGGATATATACGCCAGATGAACGGGCCGCCAACATACTTCGAGGGCATTTCTCTTCAAAACTGAGTCATCTCGATGGGCCCATTGGAGAAGATTTCAACTTATCTGAGAAAATAGATGAACTGCACAGAAAGAGAACTGAATACTTCAAGGAATTCTTGGCAAACAGATACCTCAAACCGGCCATAGGAAACCCTGAAATGGTAGTTGTTCCTTCCACACTAAAGGGCTATATTGGAGGGGATGAGATTGATCAACTTGACCTGGCATCAAAATTAAAGGAAGAGATAGTGGGAGACATGGGCAAGAGATACGGTGACTTTTCAAAGCTAGAAGATATCGTTGATGTTGATGTTTGCATAGTGGCCTCGGTCTTGACAGGGTCCAAGAATGTCATTTCTGCAGTCACTTCGTCTCGAAAGAGCGATGCAGAAAAGGAGGTGGCAGTGGACAACTGGTTGAAAGAGGAGATAAAGGAAAAGATGATTGATGATTTCTCTTCAATTACCGATTGGCTGTCTGACTTATATAGCTACACTGTGGGCTAGCTCAACGTCTCCTCTGCGCTTTGCAGGATCAAGGAACTGGTTTCAGCAACATTGCTCATAGGCTGCAATAGTGCCTCCCATTGATAGCATGTCAATCTGCTTTGCATCACAGACTTCGGGGGCACTATGGGTTTGAGGCCTATAGTTATCAAACTCCGATGTCCCACAGAGTATTCGCCTGCCATTGTATTTGTTTTTCCAACACGAAGGCATATCAAGTCCTTCGTATGTCCACCCGTCACAGAGTTTTCACCTTTCCGCGTTCTCCAAAACAAACCCAATGTCCCGTTTTATCCTATCTGACTCGATTGTGGTGGAATTCCTCATTTTGAGAAAATCTGCACTAGTTGGGTTCATATCGAAAATGACTTCGTATGCCTCGTTCAGCATGTTCAAATGGCGATATTCTGCGACAGTCAGGTGTTTCAATCCCTTGAGTTCTTTGTCACTCTGCTTGAACCAGTGGCTATCTTCAATGCTTCTTGCTCTCTCTGCAACAATACCGTGGTACAGTGGCGTTCCCACTATCGGGTCTGCAATATTAATGGAGTAGTCATCTAGGTTGAGCCTTCTCAAGAATCGACAGCTCTCAAGGTACTGATCTTCCGATTCAGAAGGATGACCCACAATAAAGGAACCGTTGACTTTCAAACCGCATTGCTTGGCGAGCTGAACTTTCTCTTCTATGACCTCAGTATCTATTCCCTTTCTCATAGTCTTCAGTAAGGAATTGCTCCCAGACTCAATCCCGAAGAAAAGCCATCCATTGGTGAATTGCTTAATTGCTTTCAGGGTGGTCTGGTCGACGCAGTCGACTCTGACATCACTGGCAGCGACATTTTCCTTGCCAAAAATGTCATGAGCATTCCTCAACAAGTCTGTGAACCTTTCAGCTCCTCGATCATCACCGATTCCATAGAGGGTTACAGTTCCACCACTTATTCCAATCCTCCGGACATTTCTTTTCCTCAGATACTTCATCTCTGCTGTGACTTCCTCCACTGGCCTCCATCTGATATTCCTACCGAACATGGAGTGAACCAAACAGAATGTACACTCTCCGATGCAGCCTCTGTGTGTTTCCATGTAGACGTTGACTCCGCGTATGTCCTGCGTTCCAATATTCTCAGGAACTTTGGGAAACGGTCTGCCTTGAAGACTGGGAAGAGGTCTGCCACTTGTTTTGATTATCCCGCTGGAAGATCTGATTGCCATTCCCTCTACTGATTCATAGGGACCACCCATTTCAGCAACCTTCAGAATCTCTAAGATTGTATCGTCGCCCTCACCCATCACGGCGAGGTTTGTCTCTGGGAGAGCAGCAAGGACTAGCTCTGGAACGACACATATGGTGCCACCTGCCACAATCAACGGATTCGATTTTGCTCTAACCTTAGTCACAAACGAGCGAGCATCCAGTAGATCCTGGATGGAGTTCAGACTCAAACCTAGAAGGTCTATGGATTCAGGAACGTTCAGGATATTCACGCTGTTGCTCAAGGTCGTTCCATATCCATTGGCTTCACATATGCCAGATATCAACATAGCTCCGTATGTGTATATCCCAGGTGATACGATATGTACACTCCAATCATTCACTGGAAGAAAAGAGGGTACAGAGCTATTTAAACATGACCAATTGAGATTGAGAATGCCCGTCCTATTCGCCTATTCGTCGATCAAGGACACACATTTCTTGGTCCCTTTCTCAGGATAATTGCGAAACAGACTCCGGACCGTGTCCGAGCTGCAAGACCCACCTATCGGGTGTGTCTCCCGCACTACCGTTTTCTTTCCAACCACAGCCAGTTCCCTCAAAGCGTTCTTAATGAGGTATCCCCTAATAAAGATATCGAATCGGTGATTGGGATTGATAATCTTCATTATGGCCAGTCTCTTCACAGACCATCCAACTCGGAGGAGCGAATCTTGAATCGCTATTTGAGCCATCATATCACATGCTTCCGTGGTTCCAACAGCATCCGAGGAAGAGATGAACCGTCTGCAGTCGTCTCAGGATGACCACCAGCAAGGAGGGAGTTCACAGTCGTTTCTAATCCCTAAGACTGCGGGAAATCGTCAAGGACAATCATACACTATTCTGAATCGCCACTTGAGGAAGCCTCAACCGTCTGTAAATCGCTCGGATGCAAACCACATGTGTCGAGAGAATGGCTCCTCACATGTGGGATTCATTATTGTCTCAGCAGAGGAAACAAAGGGTGAAAGCTGTGAGGGAGACCGAAATCAATATGTATTGGAGGGGACACAACTTCGATGGCAGTTATGTGACTACATAGACGCCTTGACCTCTTAGGTGAGCGGGGGAGACGAGACTCAAGGATTGTCTTCCATGGAAAGTATGGGAAGAAGATGTGGTTGAATGATGATATCTAATGGTAGACCTGATTGATGTGGATGGGATTCAAGTCAAACCAAGCCTCGAACCTAGAACATCTGAATTAATGAATCGAATCAAGCGGTTTTGAGAAGTTGAGGCACAAGGAGAAGGGACTTCTCAAGGAATAGAACGAAGTTGCATGGGTCGGTACGCACATAACTGACATGAGTTCTCGGAAGTTGCTCCCATCATGGATATGAAGCGGCCTCATTGCCTCAATATCCGCCTGCAACAAAAATGACTCAAACTACTGCCTATTCTCTCCCCGAAGAGGACGCCGTCTTGACTCTCCCCTCCAAATGACCTAGAATCATACTTCGGACTGTTTCCGTGCTGCAAGACCCTCCTATTGGGCACATCTCGTATGTGACAGCCTTTTTCCTTCTATCCATGGCCTGTATCCCCGTATTGCTAATACAATGGTTGCGAGAGCAAATAAATCTATCGTCGTTCCCACATTCTCGTCGGCATATGGCCTCCTACCTCGCTTTTTGAGCATTCGTAGGCTCCGTTCAAAGGTGATTGTACAAAAGGTGAGATGGTAGGATTCCATCATTGTCAATGATTCGACACAGACTCAGAAGTGCTCGATTGAAGGTTCTGAACGACTCTTTGCTGACAATCTCTCTGGGCTTTTTGGATGCGATAGAGCTTAGCTCACGATTTGAGTCAGAATGGTATTTCATTCCTTTCCTCCAGCTCCAGAACGCTTTTTCGTCTTTGAAGCCACCTCCTCTTTGGCATCCGCCACTTTCGCGGTACCTGAAAGGACGGCTTCTGTCTTGCGACCCGATCTCTGTGTCTCTTCAGCCTTCTCTCGGATATTCCGCAAGGCATTTTGGGTCACAGAAACAACTCGCTCCAATTCATGCATAGCTCTTTCCACAAGTTCTGCTTCTCCATTAATTGTGGAATCCTCTTTCTTTGATTGAACAGCGTTCTCGGAAGAGGATTCTGCGTCAAAGGACCCAGAAGATTCGTCAGATATGTCGGCGGTGAGTGCGAGTGACCCGTCGCCACCATCATAACCATGCTTAACTAGCATGTCCTCTGCAGACCAATCGCCTCCAAATTCATCAGTCAGTCCGCTTGCAAGAGTGAATCTCACCCTCAGTCTGCCATTGTCAAGAGATATGTGGGCATTCTTGAGTTGAGAAGAGTAGATGTTCTGCATTTTTCCCTTTTCTGTGAGCTCACGTCTGACACACTTGATGAGACCAGCTTTCTCAAGCGAGTGCAACCTTCTGTAGCAGGCTGCCGCAGGAATGCCATATTCTCGACTTATATCAAGCATGCTCTTAGGCTTTCTGAAAGTTGCGACGAGTATCTTCGATGAGTACTCATCTGTGATCAGTCGTGATGCTTCAAGTGCGTCCACGTACGACCTCCTCTGACTTTCATACGGTGGGATATAGGCCTGCCTGTAATAAATATTTCTGTTATCAATTTTGAATATCAAAATCGAGAACATCAACTTCCATCATCATCCAGATAATGCGTCAAGTCTGATACGGTCATTCTCAAATTCGATAATGAACATCTATGTGAATCAGGTTCTCCGACACAGTGAACAGACAATCTCACAGATGTTTGTCTAGGCATCGGATTCGAAATCGTCCCAATCCAACGTGAAGTTGGCCATTCCATTCCAACTAGACGTGGAAGCTGACAAACGTCTTGCTATCGATGGATTTAAGTACACAGGACCGGATAGATTCTTGTCCCTCTGTCTGTGGAAGGAAACACAGACGGAGAGGGGAAAGTGCTAGTGTTTTGTGAGAGTGGTAGGCAAGAGATGACTGAACCGACAAGAGCAATCTCGTGCCTGGTAGCGGGCCATTCGGGAATGAGAGATTCCTACAGAGGAAGAAGGTCCGCAAAAGGCTCTAACTCGTATCCGTTTCGTACACAGAAGACGGATCGTATTCGGGAAGGTTGCTTCGTATACCCGGAGAACACATGTGGTTGGCTAGAAAGAAGCCAAAGAAGAAGCCCAGGAAAAAGAGAAGGAACGCTAAGGCCCGATACGACAAGGAATATCCTGTCGTTCCCATTAGACTGCCCAAGATCTTCAAGAAGCAGCTCGCGAAGGAAGCAGAGAAGAAGGATCTGATGATCTCCCAATACATGAGAGACCTCCTTCAAGGGTTTGAGATTAGGGAGCGGGTAATCGAGAAGATCGTGGAGAAGCCTGTCATCAAGATCGTCGAGAAGACAGTCGAAGATCCGGAAAAAGAAGAGGAGATCAAGGAATTGAAGGAAGCGATCAAGACGGTGAAGGAAACTGTATCCCTGCAAAACAACGAACTAGCCGAGGCATCTATACTGATATCGGCAAGGGACAATGAGATGGCCACATTGGAGAAGTCCTGCAACTCACTCTCGAAGAACAACGATGATCTCTTGACACGCCTTGAGATTGAGGAACAAGAGCTTCAAAACAAGGTGGAGGAAGTGGATTGGCTGAAGAAGTCTATGTCGCTGGTTACAGATGACTACAACGCTTTCCTCGAGAAACACCGCTCCTTGGAGAGGCAGAATACAGAACTGAATGAGGGACTTTCCAGGTCTCAGAATCAGAATGCTAGATTCAAGAAGCAGTTGGAGTGGGCGTTGAATGAACTCAAATGCATTGACGAGAGAAATCGGAAGATTGCCCACAGGATTTCACTGACTCATGGCATCGAGCTTCGGTATGTCAGGACGACGTGGAAGAACATGCCTGAATAGATATGTCATTCTTGCTGGAGGAAAACGTCCCAACGTATAGAGCACAAAGCGACTCTATCCCGCTTGGACAACTATCAGAGGCGTCTTGTCCAAGGCTCTGCTCGTGAGCATTTCTCCAAATACCTTCGAATACATCTTCGACATTCTCTGTTGGAGTCTCAGCCATTTGTATTCTTCTCTGGAAATGAGGTTCCCTTCAGCCAACCCCTTCAACGCTCTGGAAACAATCTTGATGCGAGATTCTCCAATCCCACTCTTCTGAAATTCCTCCTGAATCCGGCTTTCAATACTCCTCCTATGTTTGCTCGTTATCTCAGCCATATTATTCATGTAAGTTTCCGCTTTCCTCCAAATCTCAGTATCTTCGGTCATCGCTAGCTTTTCAATCCTCTCAAGCAGGTTCTGGGAATCTCTCTGATCCGCGCCAGAGTATTCTATGGACCACTTCACATGCTCACAGACTTGACCGATGAAATACCCTCTATCCTTCGAGGGCACCTCATCGTATGCATGCTCCAACATCTTG
>JAUVHO010000074.1 GCA_030593295.1 Methanomassiliicoccales archaeon
GCGAGAGTCGACGTTGTGACTTGGGTTCCGTTGTAGTCATAGTACCTGACCGTCCCAGAGATCTCCTTCTCGATCTCCTCGACAATCCAGAAGGTGACTGACAAGTTCGTCGCGTCCACACCAGCATCTGTGTTGGCAATCACGACCTTGATCTTGACGGACTGTCCGACCTCTGGACTTCCAGGCGTGTATTCGAAGGACTCCCTGACCATGTAGATGTGGGAATGCAGTTTGGGATCCGGTGCAACGACCAGGCTTATGTTGTGATACCCCTCGACCCCAGCCTCGTCAGAGACTGTGAGATTGACGGGGTATTCTCCCGGTTCACTGAAGACGTACGAGACGTTGTCACCGCTCTTCGGAGCACCGTCGATCGTCCACGAGTATGTCAGGTTCTCTTGGGATGAGAAGTTGTCTCCTGAATCGCTTGCATTGAAGTACACCGTTTCCTGCTCGAGCGGGAAGTTGGTCTCGGCAAACGTCGAGTTCATAACGGTGAACGTCGCATCTGGCGGGGTCACATCATCCACGTAGATCGTCTTGGAGTAGTTGTTGCTCTTGTGGCCGACCCAATCCCACACCGTCAGGTTGAGCGTATACTCGCCCGGTTCGGTGTAGAACTCGGTCTCCACCATCTCAGTGAAAGCGTCAGGAATGCCGTCGGAGTCGAAGTCCCACTCGTATCTGGTTATGTTGCCGTCCTCGCCGTTCCACATCTCGTCGGTCGATAGGTTGGCACCGAAGTTGAATTCGATGTCCTCATCGATGTGCAACTGTGAGTTCTCCACTCTGTAGTCGTTGGCGTCATACCACACCAGAGCTTTGGGTATTCTGGCGTCCACTCTGACGTTGATCTCGGCGTTGGTGACGTTGCCACCTGGTTCCGTTATGGTGAGGGTCACGGTGTAGTTCGCAGTTCCCGTACCCGGATCGGAGTAGTTGTTTGTCGGGGATATACCTGAACCCACATTTCCGTCGCCGAAGTCCCATGCGAAGTCCGCGTACTCGGATATCCTGCCATCTGGTCCGTTCGGGTCCTCTGAATTCTCAGCGCTGAACTGGATATCAGTTTCTGCTGGAACGATCGCCACATAGTCTTCCGGAGTGCTTCCAGGGAAGATGTAGACGTAAAGGTCGCCTTCACCCTCCAGAGGGCCGGTGACTTCCGCAATTGCCACTCCAATCTCAGATTTGGCAACCGTCATGACAACAGTACCAGTTCCGACGCCCTTCTTCGGATCCACGAATATGTCCGTGAACCCAATGACATCAGTGTTCATGGAAGAGTTCCAGATGAGCTCGTAGCCATGTGGCAGGGCGATATTGTATGTGAAGTTCCTGAGGATCCTGTCCTCGCCTTCGATGAGGATGGTTTGATCGTACGCTGTCTTGAGTTCCAGATCATAAGTGTTCTCGTCGAGCGCGATGCCGGACGTTGTGTACCAAGCGACGGTTTCGATCCAGACGTTCTGAGTGTCATTGGTCACGGCCACCGTGTACCTTGATGCCATACCCAGTAGTTCGAGTGTATAGTCAATTGCTTCGGTCGTGAATAGTCCAGTGGTCGCCAGGAACTGCGGGCCTCTGTCCACCAGCCAGGTCTCGAAGTCAGACCACTCGGTGGGAGTAAGGGAACCGTCCCCGTCTCCGACGGTGAGGTCTATCTCTAGTTCCAGGCTGCCAAGTGAGGCCGTCCCAAGAGATTGTAGGTGGCTGTCCAGGTTCAGTGTGAGGTTCTTGTAGACCGTGATGTTGTTCCAATCGTCTGCAACAAAGCCTATGCTTGTATCGATCAGCTCCTCATCCGCGAGAGAGAGGTTGAAATCGTACACTGCGTCTGTGATCACCAGTATGGTCAAGGTCTGGGCCTCATAGCCGTCTGCGTCCACGATCAGATTGAAGTTCCCAGGATATGCGTCGAACTCATAGTATGAGCCAGATACATCCGCCTCCAACAGCTTGATGCTCTCAGGGACACTGTCCGTGCAGAACATGTATGCCCTCACGTTGTCCACTGCCGATGAACTGACGTCATCGGTGACCCATCCGTTTATGACGATTGCAGGGGTCAGAATGACCCACATGCTCTGGTCTCCGTTGACAACTATGGTTGTTACCTTGGGCTGATATCCTTCTGCCTCTGTCTGGAGCTCAGAAGTTCCAGTCCATGATTTTAGCAGAAACAGGCCATCAGACGAAGTTGGGCCATCTGTGTCAACATCGTGATTCTTCGTGACATTGTACAGCGTCAGACCTGCATCTTGAATCGGTGTATAGTACTCATAGTCGAACTCTAGCACATCCAGACCGAAGATGAAGTTGGCCTGTACATCCACGAATCCATTTTCCACGTCCAGAATGTAGTCGCCCGGGGCCCATGGGGCGCTGTTCTTGTACGCCTGGTATCCAGCTGCAATGTATGGGTTTTCCAAGTATGATGTGTTGTCCGAATGGTCATAGATGAACTCGACCCATCCGGTACCGCCTGTCAGCTCCGTAGCCATCCATCCGTTGGTTATTGTGGCAACACCAGTCCAGAGATCGAGCATGTAGTCCGATCCCTCGACCATTGGGTTGTCTGTCCCATTGAGTGGATGGTTCCAGTAACCTGTATACGAGTTGTAAACGATTCTGGGGTTGCTGAGATCCACGGTGTTTCCCACTAAGGTGCTGGTCACGTTCTCCTTGGGCATTGTTTCCGTAATGAAGTCCACTTGTTCGAGCGTCACTTGTGTGGTTATAGATGATAGGGTCGTCCCAGAGACTTTCCAGTCCTTTGGTGGAGTTGGTTCGAGGTTGAAATCGATTGCCATGTTGGCATCCCCATCGAACCTGAACGGGCCAAACATCTGTGAGAAGTACCCATCCATGGAAACCTCCAACTCGTAGAAGCCGGCGCCGACGAAGAACTCATATCGTCCGTCAGGTCCGGTCAGTTGAGTTGGATCGAGTCCGTGAACATCTGCCAGGCTGACGAGCGCACCCTCAAGAGGGCCAACCGGGTTGGTTGTCTTCACAAATCCCCATATCCTATGGGTTTGTGCAGTCGCGTCCTGGCTCGGCAGCATTACGGCCGTGCTCATCATCATGAGCAGCACTAACAGCAATGCCGCACATCTGCTCACTCCTCGCTTCTTCATTTTCTTCCTCCGTTTCGTTTACCTATGTTATTGCTAGCCATTGGCTAGCGCCTTTTGGCGAAGGGTATGGGGTTATTTAAACCTTTGTCATGAGAATACTGCCAGTGATTCCTTGTCAACGGAGCACTGGCTCATGCTGGAATCGACGTGTGCTGGAGAAAAAACACGACTCGGGGAAGGACTAAGCCTGTGCCCCTAGTCTCGACCAATATTCTGCCGGAAGCTTGGAATAAGTGCCGTCCTTTGGCTTCCCCTTCTTCCTCAGTATTCGTCCTACGTCGTCGTCCGAGATCTCCCAGTAGAAGATCCTCCAGGTCCTGCCGTTCTGCAATACGAGACTCTCCGCATACGACTGCAGCAATCCCGCATCATGAAGTCTGTAGAACAGCTTCCTGTCCGCCGGTGCTATCACATTGTCAATTATGACATTCGTGAAGCCGAAATAGCTGAGCACGCGCTCCGCCAGATCCACGGCTTCAGGCTCCTCGATTTTCAGCTTTTTGGCTATCGCCTTTTTTAGTCGACCAATTGTAACAATCAACCGCTGGCCTCCCACCCTATCTATATATTACTTTGTCTGAACTCGTATTTAGTTGTTTTGTCATTATTCGATGATTTCCCCCATTTGTGGCGAGTCCAGTGCTGTAAGCCAGGAGGATTATCAGTTCTGATAGTATGAGCGTGGGATTTAAGAGCATTCAAACCCAAATCTGTAACAGCTTAAGGGAACTAGTGAGAATCATGAAGAACAGCAGGTCGATGGTGAACCTGAAGAACGTATCGGTCGTTCACCTCAACGTGGATTCTGGGTACATCACATATCTGTCCAAGCGCGAGTCGTCCGACAAGCCAGTCGTGAAGGGGATAACCCTCAAGAGGTAGGTCCACACCGTTTTTCCGGGCTCTCTTGATATCACAAAGACAATCTTTTTATTTCCGTTCGGGATTTTGTTTCACGTGGACGAAGAAGAACTTCCCTTATTGCCGGGTGATGAAGAGCCCGAACCCCAACCTCCCAGGGAGGAGATCCGGATCGTTGAGATGTCCGATGACGGAGCTCCGAAGGAGAAGGTCTGCAAGGTCTGCAAGGTTTCCAAGCCCGTTTACGTGGAAGTGGAGAGCGGGGGAGTGATCGAGTACATCTGCAAGGAGTGTTTTGATGCGGATGTGGCGGATCAGGGAAAAACGTGTTTCAGTTGCGAGTCCCCGTTGAAGCAGGACGATGAGTTCTGCGGCAAATGCGGTTCTCCCACCGAGAAGAAATGTACGGAATGCGGCACGACTGCAGAAGATGATGACGCGTTCTGCGGGAAGTGCGGCAAGAAGTTATGATCGCTTAATCGTTATTCCCCTCTCAGGTGTCTGAAATCTCTTTTTTGGCAGCGATCCGGTTTCGTCGATTTCGATATTCCCGAGATGAACCTCGGCCGTGGTCCATCCGCTTTTCATATCGGGGAGTTTGGATGACGAGAGCTTCCAGAGCAGGTATGCGATGTTGTCCAGGATCTCCTCCCTCATTGCTGAATCGATCTCCTTCTCATCCTCCTTTGCCGTGTAGACGGCCGACGACAGCGTGATGTGTGCCTCTGATCTGATGGAATCGCTCTCCCTGGATATCCTGAGCATGTTGTCCCTTGATTTTGAAGAGACGTTCCTCCTTGAGTTCCGGTAACGCCTGTTGATCGTTCCCTTGGACACTGAAGGGCCATCCTTCTTCAGCTTCTTCCTGACGTGGTCCATGAGCTCCCTGGAGGCCCCGCCGATCACATCCTGCACATCCACGTCGCTCACCTTGCGCTTCATCTCTATCGTGAACTCTGAGCGATAGGACTGGAGGGCGCTCTTGTACGGTATCTCTCCCACAAGTTCAGGCTCTATCTGTTTGGAGCCCTTTTCCATCACAAAACAAGAGAAGTCGATCCCGTTCGTCACTATGGAAAG
>JAUVHO010000065.1 GCA_030593295.1 Methanomassiliicoccales archaeon
ATTCATTCTGGTGAATAACAACGAAAACAACATCTGTAGGGAGATAACCTACGAACGTTTGAAGAGAGTGATTTATGAGAAAAACTACAATGAGAGTTTGAGATATTTCAGGATGTTATCGAATCTTTCTGGTTAATGAACAATGAAACTTTGGTAGTGGATACTTGCATGTGGCCCTTGTTGAGCCGAAGTGGAACTACGATCTTCGAGATGAGAGTGGGGAAGAATAACGGAAAGAGATGGTGCTCCCGTCGGGATTCGAACCCGAGTCCCAGGCTCGAAAGGCCCGAATGATTGGCCGGGCTACACTACGGGAGCACGGTTCAGTTGGATTACTTTCATGTCATACAAATCATTGGCTTTAGGGTTTTGGTTTGGGCAGCGGAGTTGATACCCCTTATTCCTTCTGAGCCAATATCCACAGATGATGCTCAGGAAGCCCTTTCTCACCTTCCTCCTCCCAGTGGAGAATCTTGAACCCGGACTCCTCCACCATTCTCAGGTTCTCCTCCAGAGAATAGGAGCTCCATGCCATCTCGGACCCGATGAAGTCCCCGATCTCGTTCTCATCTTCATGAAAGGTGCCCATTGTCACCAGCATCAATCCGCCATCCCTCAAGATGCGCCGAATGCTGAGTAGAAGATCCCGGTGTTCCTGTCTGGGTATGTGGAATATCGTGTAGAGTGAAAGAACAGCGTCGAATGACCCTGTGCTGAAATCCACTTCCGCGATATCTTCTTGGATGAAGGTGGCATTGGGGACGGATTCCCGTGCCATGTCTATGTGCTTCTGGACGAAATCGACGGCGGTGATTTGGAAACCCTGATCGGCCAAGTACTTGTCAAATGGAATCCCGGAACCGCAACCAAGATCCAGTATCCTCGCCCCATTGGGCAGAAGAGCAGTCAACCTGTCGACATTGGACTTCTCCAATGGATACTCATCCATCCTTTCACTGAGGCGGTAGAACTTGTAGTAATCCCCTTCTTCGTATCCCTTCTTCACGATCTCGCGCATATCCCTCATAGAAAACCAAACCTTGAACACTGAGAAACGATCTAAATCTCCCTTCCAATCTCCCTGGATATCTGCTGGTATTCCTTTATGTCCATTGTTGAAGGTGAGACCGAGAGCAAGAATGTGACATTCCTCAGAAGCGCCTTCTCGTTGATGTTCATCAGGAACTTGAGAACCGGGCTGAAGCTGTTCTGGGTGATGAGGTACTCGATCCCTTCCAGGAGTATCGCGTTCCCGCCCGTTTCCATGAACCCGATCAATATTGTCGCCAGACCCGCGAGGTTCGTCGGAGACACGAACTCCTCCTCGGCTCCCAGTGCACCCAGGACTGTCGCCTTCTTCTCCGATCTGGTCAGCCAGACGAACCTGACGTTCTCCAATCCGTAGGTCTCCCTCAGATCATCTGGAAGGATCCTTGTGACGCACATACCTGCAGAGCCCTTCTCCACCAATTCCTGGAATATCATGAAGCTCCGATCCGGCCTCCTCTCCTTGACGATGTGGCTTCGTCCCACCTGTAGGGGCCTGGTCATATCGTAGCGAAGCAGGGGTTCTTCCTTCGGCAGGAGAGTGGACGGGTCGATATCCGCCACCTTCTCGATGACCCTGTTGGGAATGGAAACAACATTGCTCTTGGATATCATCCTAATCTCGTGGGCGGAATGCCCCCCGGTCGTGAGCCTTATGACAGAAGTCCAGGCATCCTTAAGGCCATCTTCGTAGCCCTTGCCGTAGATCTTCTTCTTGTCCTCGTCTTCCATGATTACAATTAACGCCTAACGAGTGACAGATAATTAGCTTTTCGGACTATCCGATGTAGCCCAAGTCCTCGTCCTGGTCCACCTTGGCCTCGATCTCCTTCAGCCTCGCGGTGATGGAGTCTATCTGCTTGGCCTTGGCCTCCAGTTCCTCGTAGTTCACGGTGACGCCCAGTATCTTTGCGAGAACTTCCAGCACCGCCTGGGCGCTCTTGGGATCGACAAAATAGCCAGAGGTCTCGCCCATCAGGCAGACGCTCTTCATGCCATAGTACTTGGCCATCCCGAGGAGTAAGCCGCTGGCACCCACAATGCCGGCACCTGGCTCGTTCCTCGAGAACACGACACCAAGCTTCTTCATCTCCTTGACCAGGGATTCCTCAGTGGCAGCACCAAGCACGCGGGGCTTCTTGATCATCCTTCCGATCCCGTATCCGCCCAGAGTGAAAATCCTTTTGACATTCAGCTCCTTCAGTACTCCGAGAATGAAGTCCGAAAGCTCGTACTGGCCTTCGGGGGTCAGACCCTGATAATCCCCGGTGAGTATGATGAGGTCCTGGTTCGCACCGTCCCTCTTGGCATAATACAGCTGGTTGTCCACCAGCCTGACCACTCCGTTGTCCTCGATGACCACTTGAGGAGGGAAGTGCTTTGAGATGATATCTGCGAACTTCTTGCCCTTGAGCTGATCGATGAGATGCTCCGCCGCCAGCTTTCCCACATTGCCAATGCCGGGCAGTCCCTCTATGAATATTGGATTGTCGAGATCCGGCTTCTCGTCATAATGTATCTCTATCTTGTCCATCACGATGACCTTGCCTTCAGTTTCTTGAGCTTCCTTCTATAATCGCCGTACTTGTCCTCGGGTGAGTACCGAGGGGGTAATGCCATGACGGTCTGAGAGCCACATTTCGAACAATGTTCCTTCAGAGTGAAGACGTCACAGCCCTTGCATCTCCTTATCGCTGTTCGCATATCTATCCTTTTCTACATCATTCTTTTCTTTGGTATTTCGCCTTTCCCTCATGGGCCTCGATGTATTCGATGACCCGTTCGGATGCCATCAGGAGCTCTTCTTCTGCAAGTTTGTAATCAGGTGCATTGACCACCATTCGATACCTGGGAGCGCCGATGTACTGTATCTTGATGTCCACATTGTCAGTCTTCTGGGCCGTCAGCAGTGCTTCCCGAATATGGTCAACCCCGTCCGGCAAAGGACAAGTGACCTCTATGTGGGCGTCGATGGTGACCTCTGGGGGAGCGATGTTGTCCTTGGCCACATGGATGAATTCCTTGGTCCACTTCCCCTTGAAGCCTTCGTCCTTCAGTGCGTTCTCGTCGACCGAGACGTCCTCAAACGTCCGGTAGAGCGAACCGAACTTCTCCACCATCACGGAACCGACTTCCTTGTAGAAGTCCTCCAGGTTGCTGCCGGAACTCTCTGCCACCATCTCCAGGAGCTTCTCGGCCTTCTGCTCGTTCTTCCATCCCTGGATCTTCTCCCTTCTCTGGTGATCGTTGACCTGCTTGAGCGAGAGGTCCACGTGGCCCTTTGAAATGTCCACCTTCATGACCTTGCAGACCACCTTCTGGCCCTCCCTGACGTAATCCCTGATGTACTTGATCCATCCCGCCGCGACCTCAGCGATGTGGATAAAACCTTCCTTGTCGCCGAACTCGTCCAGTGAGACGAAAGCACCGAAGTTCTTGACGTTCTGGACAGAACAGATAACGAGGTCCCCGATCCCGGGGTATTCAGAGGTCCTAAGCATCATTCCACCGGCCCGCTCTCCCCTCTGAGAGCCGCTTTACCCCCCTGGGGCTTGGCGAGCGTCGCTCCGCAGACCAGGCAATTGACTTGGGTCGAGGCCCTGTCAAAAATACCCTGCTCGTTCCCGCAGTCCGGGCATTTGATCTTGAGGAACTTGCCTCCGGGTTTGGGAACTGTCTCCATCTCAGACCTCCGTGAGCTCGAACACCTTTGCCCTTATGTTCTTCCTGTGATGGGCCTTCTTGCATTCCCTGCAGCGGTACCGGATGTACACCCTCTTGGTGGGCTTCTCCCTATCCTTGTAGATGGCCCTGGTTGACCCTCCGTAACCCGCGGAAACACGTCTGAAGCGCCTCTGGCCTCGCCTGAACTCCGACCGGGGTTTGGTCTTCACCCTCTCGATGTCCAGGTCTGAGTGTTTCCCGCAGAAGGGACAGTATCCTTTTATCGTACGTGGCATCTTCATAATTGGCCTCGCAGACCAGTCCAATGTCCCAACTGGTATTTAGGATTTAGGTTTCACGGATGCATTTGGGGCGCGGAAATCGAGTTTTCTCGGAGATTCTGGCCTTCATTTTGCATGAAGTCACTGACGGATCATGGCTGCTCAAGCGGGACACTGGCTCTCTCATTTTCAAGCGAGTCAAACAGGTGGAAAAATATATATACTCAAATTAATAATTGCTACTTAGATTAATATGCCTAAGGAGACAAAACTGGTGGGAAAGGACCACACTTTCATCAATCTCCTGATAAGGGCTGGCTTGTCCAAGAACGTGTCAAAAACACTCGTGTGTTTGACCAAGAAAACGGAGACCACATCCGTTGAGATAGAGAAGGCAACCGGTCTAAGACAGCCGGAAGTCTCCATCGCGATGCAGGACCTCAGGAACAGGGACTGGGTGGAGAAGAGGGACATCAAGAAGGAAGGAAAGGGCAGACCGGTGCATGCCTACAAACTGTCGCTCTCCTTGGACGATATTGTTGACGTATTAGAGAAGGATGCGAAGGCCAAGATGGCCGAGATAGAGCGTATGATAAGGGATATCAGGCGCCATCCGAAGTAGTCTGTTTCTCGAGCTCTTCCACACCGGATTCTTTGCCGATTATTACCCTGCATGTCAAATCCAGGAAGAGGCCGGTCTCCACCACACCCGGAAGTCTGTGAAGGTCAGCGTCAAGCTTGTATGGATCGTCGATTCCTTTGAACTCGCATTCGAGGAGGTAGTTCTGGTTGTCGGTGAGATATGGTTCCCCTTCGATAATCCTCCGATTGGGTATGCTGCCCAGCTTTGCGATCCATTCATTGACAGAGGTCCAGCCGAATTGGGTCACCTCGACCGGCAGGGGGCTCTTGGTCCCGAGCTTCTCCACCACCTTTGAGTCATCGACGATCACCATGAACTCCCTGGATGAAGAAGCGACAATCTTCTCCCTGAGCAGTGCGCCGCCCATGCCCTTGATCAGGTTCAGGTTGGGGTCGACCTCGTCCGCGCCGTCCACGGTCAGGTCCAGGGCCGGGGTCTTCTCAAGCGTGGACAGAGGCACACCGACCTTCCTTGCCAGTTCTTCGGTTCTCTCTGAGGTCGGAACTCCTATTACGTCCAAACCCTCGGCCACCAACTCCCCGAGCTTCTCCACGAAATACCGCACGGTGGAACCGGTCCCAAGACCCAGGGCCATTCCGTCCTGTACATATTCAGTGGCCTTCTCGCCGGCAACCTGCTTGAGATTCAATATCAAACCTCCATCCTTCGCATATCCTCGATCATCTTCACCATTTCCTCTATGACCATCTCGTTGAGCTCCTCGCCCTTCTCCTTGGTCGCTTTCGTAGGGTCGCCAGTGACACCTTCCCAGTGTTTTTCAGGATGCCTGAGTACCATGTACCGCGGTATCCTATTGACGCCTTTCTTCCCCTCACCCTTGATGAGGTCCGGACGTATCGCCATGACCCGGGAGGTCTCTATCCAGCCCGAGTGTCCTTCATCCTTGCCCGCCACTCCTTTGTCATAGATTATCTCGTAGTCCGAGAGGGCCAGTACCTTCATGTCCTCTTCGTCTACAATATCCTTTGCTGCAAGTTTGACCGCCGCCAGATGTGATGAACCGGCGTGTCCGGAAACTATCACCACGTTCTTGATCCCGTTCCGAGCGAACTCGGACAGGACGTCATAGACCAGACTTCGAAGAGTCTCGAATCCGATGCTGACGGTTCCAGGGAAGTTGCGTGTGGTGTTGCAGACGCCGTACCTGATGGGCGGCGCGATAAGAGCATTGGTCCTCTTGGCAATCTCCTCAACTACGTACTCGCTTTGTAGCGAATCTGTGCTCAAAGGTAGATGTTCACCATGCTCCTCGATGACGCCCAGAGGAAGGATCACGACGGTGTCACCATCGACCCGCTCTTCGAACTCCTTGGTGGAAAGATCATCAAGCAACATGCTCCCACTGCGACGAGTAAGGATTCCATTCAGAAAACCTTTTTGTCATTGAGGACAGGCGAATCTGTTTACATGTGAGGGCAAGATATATAGTCCATCAGAAAGAAAATTAACTTCACGAGATGGTTGGCAGGTCGATGTGCGAATGCGCCATTTGCACCAAATCAAATAAATACGACCTACAACAGAAATAATAGTGCCACTGGCAGGCACAGGGTGTGGAACAATCTGCTAGGCCCCTCTAATGGAGGGTTAGTTCTGGAAAGAATGAAAATTGGAGCCACCGCCAACGTGCGGGCTCTGATCCATCTGCTGAACCACATCCGGGAAGGTCGCAGGGCCGAGTACCCTCAGGATATCACCCAAGTAGGCATAGCAGAGGTATTGAGAACCAGGAGGAGCCATGTATCGATCACGCTCTCCTCGCTGAAGAAGAAAGGCTACGTAGAGAACAGATTGGGCAGGGTCGAGAACGAGAGAAGGAGAAGGAAGGTCTATTTCCTCACCTTCAAGGGCTATCTGCGGGCGATGGAACTGAGAGATCACTATCTCAGGAAGAGGATAGGGTTACCTCAGAACGGTTATGTCAAGAAGGTCAGGGTCGTGGACCTCAACGGCCTTCTTGAAGAAGAATACTCCCTCGCCGAAGTGCTCAGCTGCGTAGACGACTCTGGGATACTGGACATAGGATCCTTGACCGGGAGGTCTGACACCAGCGTTGAGGGCGAACCTTCAACGGAGCACGAAAGGGACAGCCTCAAGAAGGACTCAAGGGCAGCGATCTCGCTCTACCTCCTCATCAAAGCATAAAAGGGTATTAATGCGGAACGGGATTCGGTCCCATGGACGTCGCCGCCCTCTTCTCCGGAGGCAAGGACTCGACATACGCCGTGTACCTTGTTCAGCAGAAAGGCTGGAACGTGAAGTATCTGGTATCCATGATGCCTGGGGAGGATTCCTATCTGTTCCATATCCCCAATGTGCACCTGACGACACTGCACTCGGAGGCCATGGGTATACCTTTGAAACAGGCCGCGGTGAGTGGTGAGCCTGAAGAAGAGCTGGAAATACTAAAGGGCGTACTGAGGGAGCTGGACGTAGAAGGTTTGATCACAGGAGCCATTGCCTCGGACTACCAGTGGAGCAGGTTCAATAGGATTGGAGAAGAGATCGGTGTCAAGGTCTTTAGCCCAGTGTGGAGAAAGGACCAGATGAGGGTGATGGAGGACATTGTTCAAGCTGGGTTCGAGGTCATGATCGTCGGGGTAGCGGCAGAAGGTCTGGACGAATCTTGGCTGGGTCGAATGATTGATGACGAATGCCTCAAGGATCTTCAGCGACTGGAACAAGAGAAGGGCATCAATCCTTCAGGTGAGGGGGGAGAGTATGAGACCTTAGTACTGGATGGTCCGAACTTCGAGAAGAGACTGCAGATCAAAGTATCAGAGAAGACGTGGGATGGGACAAGAGGACACGTTGCGGTGAGCGAAGCCGTATTGATAGAGAAGTATGGGCCCTGCTGAATCTCGGACTGGGAGTTCCCGCAGAAGTATTATTATCCCACCGCTAATCTACAGTTTGAGGAGATCCGATGGGAGCAATTGAAATAAAGGGTTTGAAGAAGAACTACAAAGACGTGCAAGCTCTAAAAGGCCTCGATCTGGTCATTGAAGAGGGGCAGGTCTATGGTTTCTGTGGACCGAACGGAGCTGGCAAGACGACCACATTGAAGATACTCGTAGGGCTTGTCTATGCCACAAGCGGTAAGGCCAGCATAAAAGGGATAGATGTCTTCAACGACGGTGTGGAGGCCAGAAAACACGTAGGTTATCTCCCAGAGTCGTATGGGATGCCAAGGTGGGATACTCCCAGGAAATTCCTCACGTATATGGGAATACTGAGCGGCATGTCCAAAGCAGACATCTCCAAGAGAATAGAAGAGATAGCTGGAGAGATAAACCTGACAGATAATCTTGACAGGAGAATAAAAGCCATCAGCAAGGGAAACAAGCAGCGAATAGGTATCGCCCAGGCCCTGATCCACGACCCGGACACTCTTCTCTTCGATGAGCCCACCACAGGCCTGGACCCAATAGGCAGAAATGAGGTTCTGGATACCATGAGGGCATTTGCAGACAAAGGTAAGACGGTTCTTTTTTCAACACACATCCTCAGCGATGTAGAGAAGATATGTGATACTGTTGGCATAATACACGAAGGGTTACTTATCGAGGAGGGAAGCCCAGAAGAATTGAGGCAGAAGCATGAGGCAAAAGACCTTGATGAGGTATTCCTGAAGGTGGCCAGCCATGGATAATGAAGTGAACTTCATGGCAGTGATCTGGCATAGGACCATTAGACTTCTTTTCTCGATGAGAGGTGCCATAGCCCTTCTCGTGTCCGTCTATGTGCTTGTTGCAGGGGCCTATTTCCTGGATGCCCTTATGGAGGCAGGGACGGTGACCGGTGAGCTTTACGCCATCTTCATCGACCGTCCAGAGATGAGGTTCCAGTGGTTCTTCTTTGATGGTGCACTTAGCAAATTGGTCACGATATTAGTGGCGCCTCTCTTCATATTTGATGCTGTATC
>JAUVHO010000014.1 GCA_030593295.1 Methanomassiliicoccales archaeon
TAGGACATGACCGCGACGACGTAGTTCTGACCGGCTGGCCTGTTGTTGAAATTGACGTATTTCATCTCTTCAGTCTGGACAAGCGGTGCCTGCGGGTAGTGGAGAAGATGACCTCTCGTGTCCGGCCTCTTCCTGTAGTTCGACGCTCCGAGTCCCAAGGACTGCTTCGCCATTCCGGCGCCCATTGTGACCCTGGGTGATGAGTTGTGTTCTGGATATGGTACCAGACCCGCGCAGACCCCGAGGATCGTCATAGGGTCCATCTCGAGATGCGTGTGTTCCGGCTTGAGAAGCGTCTCGACCTCGAAAACCTCATTGCAGTGGTGGCACTCCAGTCTTGCCGTGTCATCCTCGCCCATATTGACCCAGCTCACATCATTCCTGGATAAGGGGGCACTGCAGTGCTCGCATCGCGCTGGGACATCGTAGGGATAGATGGCGATGAACGAATCCTCTTCCTCCTCCGCGTCCACCCATTCGACCACGCCGATTCTGATGAGGTCGCCCATCTTTCGTTTGCCTGTAGTCACCTCTTCCAGATGTTTTGCAGTTAAGACCGGCCTTCCATCTCTAATCACCACCAGCGGTCTTCGCAACCTCCCCTCGTCGCAGTTGATGATGACCTCATTCATGTGCCGGTCATGACGTATGTTGACCTCATGAGGGAGCAGACCTTCCCGTCTCCTCTCCCTGATCTTCTTGACCAGTTGTTCTGCGTTGTCGTGCAGACCGACCAGGTCCCCGTTGATATAGACCCTTGTGAGCGAGGTCTGTTCCCCCTTCACCTGTTGGGTCCCCAGATCAGCCAGTAGGACCTTGACTTCGCCCTCCGGCACACCCTCAGAAACATCGACTATCAGTGCACAATTCTTCACCAGGCCGCAGTTCTGACCCTCAGGAGTCTCGTTGGGACACAGCCTCCCCCATTGTGTTGGATGAAGGTCCCTTGCCTCGAAGTGAGGCTGACTTCTTGTCAGCGGTGATGTGACCCTTCTCAAATGGCTGATCGCGCTCATGTTGGAGGTTCTGTCCAGAAGCTGCGATACGCCGGCCCTGCCTCCCACCCAGTTTCCTGTGGCCAAAGCGTGGAGAAGTCTCTGCGTGAGCAGGTCTGGTCTGATGGACGAGGATATCTTGACCTCTCTCTTTCTGGCATAGCTCCTCTCTACCTGGTATCTCAGGTCCTTGATGAGATTGGCGAAGCTCACTCTGAACAGATCTTCCATCAGATCGCCGGCCAGTTTGAGCCTCTTGTTAGCGTAATGGTCCTTGTCGTCCTGATGTCTCTTCTCCAGGGACAACTCAAGAACGGTTCGTGCCACACGACCCAAGAATATTGATTTCTTTATCCTGTCCTCGCGCGCATCTCCGAGATGGGGCAGGAGTGACCTGTCGATGATCGAGGATACCTTCCGTTCTCTGTATTCCTTGGCTTGACCCGTTGCGAACTTCTTCTCAAGCCAGTTCAGTGCATCGGTATTGGTGAAGATTCCAGTCGGAGGGAACAGTTTCTTGTTCTGACATTCCTCGATGTTGGCATATACAATGTTCCTCATCTCCGGATCGGAGACGATGGCCTCGAAGATGTCCGCGTCGGAGTCCATCCCGAGAGCCTTCATCAGGATTATCAGAGGTATTTGGCCGGATGCTGTTGGCACAGAGACCATCAGCATACCATCCTTCTTCTTCTCCATCAGCGTGAGCGCTCTGTAGCCCTCCTTCTGGGAGAAGACCTTGGCGACCTCCACCTTCTTCCCGTACCTCTCGCTGTATTCCACAAGGACCCTGTTTGGTGCGAGGTCCTCGAGCGAGATGGTCGCCCTCTCAGTACCGCCGATGATGAAGTAGCCACCTGGGTCGCACGGATCTTCGCCCAACTCGATGAGCCTTTCTGTGTACTCCTCATCTGTCAGCTCCCCATCGTCCTCCAGGTTTTCCTTGTAGAGGGTGCACTTCTTGGACTTGATCATTATGGGGAGTGAGCCTATCCTGACCCTTTCTGGCTCGTGTTCTACTCCGTTCTCGATCACCGTGAACTCCAGCTCTATCGGGGCTTGGTAATTCAGGTTCCTGAGTCGTGCCTCCATCGGGGTCAATTTGTGTGTCGCCCCGTTCGCCTCCCGAACCTCTGGCGCCCCAACGCGGATGGTCGGCTTCGCCTCGTAGTCGATCTTGAACTTCTCGTCCCTTTTCCTACCGAACCTGATTTCGACCATGTCGCCATCGGTTCTATCCTCATCCAGCCTTATCATTCCCCTCATTTCGTCCTCGACGCTGCTCCTGAGGTTGTCGACAATCCTCTGCATCCTAGCGTTCGGATTATCCAGCGTTGGCAGAAAATCGTTAAAGCTGGCTATATGGTGGTTTACTATGCTCCTCTCCCTGAAGAAGGCTTCAACAAGTTCTCTCATTGAGGATTACCTCCTTATTATCAATCGATACGCTAGTGACCTGCCTGCGGTCTCGCTAGCCCGAGTTATCTCGACTACCATGCCCTCTTTGACCTCTTGGTTCTGACTTAGAATCTTGATGCACGGGTCCGCGAACTTGATCTTGGGGAGCTGTTCCTTGGAGATCTTCAGGTCAGAGATGACTTTCTGCACCTGTTTTTCATTCAACAATCTATGCTCTGGGACCAATTGGTGTTCCATAACGTTGAAGGGCATATTCTACCTCTGGGGATTCTTTCCTGGGGGGCGTTCGACCATATGGGTTGACGGGCCCGCGGGGAATTTCGAGTCCTCCTGTGTCGGAGTTTCTATTCGAACCCCGGACCACCTGGTTTCTTTCTAACTGGGTCGCACAGCTTGTCTCTTCGATCACGTTAGATAAAAGCCAGATGCTCTTTCTAGGGAGTTTTATCACTCGGATAAGAACTCCAACCTAGCTGAGCTACGGGCCCTACGCTTCTCCAGGCAAGCATGCGAACTGTACCCATTGCTAAACACCCTTATTAACTTTTTGGGCGGACGGTCATTTGGTCAGACGTTTTTCCGTTTTTTTCTTTAATTTCAAAGAGTAAGATATTAATCCAAGGATAAAAACCCGAAAAAACAATAACTATATATATTAGCGCTCGAAGCGCACTTGCAATCCGATAAAATCTTTATATTAAGCCATTATTCTTAGAACGGATTCAAATGGAAGAACAAAGATGCTCATCCTGCGGGGCCATCCTCTTCGGAGAAGGCAACGTCGTCTTCAAGTGCCCTAAATGTGGTGAGAGCAAGATCGGGCGCTGCTCCAATTGCAGGGATCAGAGCGTCACTTACGTATGCAAGGCTTGTGGTTTCGAAGGACCTTAGGTGGGAAACATGGGGAAAGTGGCAATTACATTCAGGCTGATGCCGGAAGGCCTTGAGACCGACATCGATAAGCTTCAGGAAGATGTCAAGTCCGTTCTGGGAGATTATGTGAAGTCGATGCAGTCCAAACCCTTCGCTTTCGGTTTGAACGCCCTGTACGTGATCGCTGTTGTTCCAGACGAGAAAGGGATTGCTGACAGGCTGGAATCCTCACTTGGCGAGATCAAGGAGATCCAGGGCGTGGAGGTCGTCGGCCTGGACTTGTTGTAGTCTCTGGTGCCAGTAACGAGATCTGAGTATTCTTTAGAATCCGGTAAAAGACTCTTCTGAAAACGCTTAAATAAAGGAGGATTACATGCTCGGTGCGATGCCTTTGGTTCCATTCGACCTTGGCGGGGACATCTCCCAGTTCTTCGGAGATTTCGGGCTGATCATACTAGTCATCATAATCATGTTCGTCGTGATGCTGTATGGGCTGGCCTACTTCTCGAGGTACATCGAGTTCCAGAAGCTGAAGGAAAGCAAGTATCTCGATGATTCCATACTGAACATGATTAACAAGGCTGTTCACGTAATCGTGATATTCATCGTCCTGATGCTCTCCATCGTCCTTATCCAGACGAGATCCGAGACGGTTCGGAGCGGACTGATCACCTTCTTTGAGTTCTTCCCTGCGATCTTCGTTGTCATCGCCATCCTTTTCACGGTCTACGTGTTCATGAAGGTCCTGGAGAGATTGATCATATCTCTCCGAAGCCAGGTATCCAAGGGGGACGCGGCCATTGAGACCTCACGTTTCCTGAGCCTGACTGAGATATTCCTCAAGTACACGATATACACACTTGGCACCTTGTTTGCCATTTTCGGAGGGTTGGCCGCTTTGCCCAGTGGTGATCTGAAGACCTGGGTCGTGGATAACATATTCGGCCCTCTGGGCGCCAAATGGCAGAGCCTGGTCTTTGTGGCCATAACCGTCTTGATCGCTTATGTTCTCCACATGTTCATCGACTCGGTGTTGGAGGATTATAAGAAGAGATCGAAGAAGTTCAGTCCAAGGGTAATCGACGTGTTCCGGTCGATATCGAAATACGTATTCATGTTCATCGCTGGAGTCATCATTGCATTGATACTGTTGAGCACCATTGTTTCTGAGACCGAGATCTATGTTATCGCAATCGGGTTCACCATCATGGCCGCGGGCGTCACAATTGCCCTCTCCGAACCGATTAGGAATGTGCTTTCTGGGATCGTCCTGATGATGGCAGATCCGTTTGACGAGGGAGATCGTGTGAAGATCCTCGACCACTTGGTCTGCGATGTTTTGCAGATGAACCTTACTTTGACCACAGTGAAATCCCTGAGGGGGGAGGTCATCAGCATCCCCAACGACGAGGTCATGTCCAAGAGTATCGTTAATTTCACCCGATCCGGTGCCTACGCAATGAATGTCCATGTCGGCGTTTCTTTTCAAGTTCCACACAAACACGTCGAGGAGATTTTGATCAAGGCGGCAGAAAGGACTGAAGGTATCATGGAAAAGCCTGAGCCGCAGGTCTTTGGGCGAGAAACTGAGCGGAATACGATCACACATCAGCTCTTGGCATATATAGAGAACCCAATGGAGATGAAGAAGGTCAAGAGCGAGCTCGTCTACAACGTACAAGACATGTTTCATGAGAACGGGATCACCGCTCTTTTCAAGGATTAATCATCCTCACCCAGGACCTTCCTGAACATGAGAACCGGCTTGTCCACTTTCTTTGCTATCTGATCTGTCACCCCTCCAAAGGCGTACTTTCTCAGAACCCATTGGGTTGTGGCTCCCAGCACTACCAGATCGTATTTTGCGGACTCACCCACAACTCCGCTCACCTCCGACCGTGCATGAATCACCTTCAGGTTGTGCGGAATCTCTGAGTCCTCGCACATCATCATCAAACGATTCGAGTATTCAACGTCCTTCAACTCATCTGACTTGTCCGTTGCGATCGTAAGGATGGTTATCTCCGCATCGTGTTCCTTGGCGAGCTGTATGGCCAGCTCCATTGCATGGGACGCATGCCAGGAATGGCCCGAGACTACCAGAATCTTGTTGAGATTCTCGGGGAGCCCTTCGGTCTTGAAGACAATCGCATCACACCTGCTTCTCTGTATCAGATGATCGATGTTGGAGCCCAGTATCCTTCTCCCGCTTACCGGCTTGCCCTTCCATCCCAGGACAAGTATGTCCACATCCCCTTCCTCCATCGAGTTGAGTATGGTCTGATATGGGCTGTGCCCGATCTTGATCATTGACCTTACCTTGGCGTCTTCTTTTCTGGCAATCCTCTCCAGTCTGTCCATCTTCTTGATTCTGGGATCTACCATTGAGAAGGATATCGACTTGGGTGGTGTTGGAGCAGGCACTTCATATACGTTCAAAATGTCCAGTTCTCCCCCAGCGTTTCGAGCCAGCAGAGCGCCCAAGCGGACCAAGTTCTCGTTCTCCAGGTCCGCTATGGGTACCAGTACCCTGAAGATCTTCTTGTCTATTACGGTCTTCTCGGAAGCCAGCAACTCCAACAATTCCTTTCTCTCTTCCATGTCTATCTCGGTTATCGCTCTTCTTCCGCCCGTTGGATAATGAATGGCCAACCCGGCAATGATCCAGACCAATGCCAGCGCCCATGCGATCTGTCCGTAGCTCCACAAGCCTTCCTCGAAGAACAGGAACCAAACTCCGATTGCCAGGGCAAGGTTCAGGATCATCCCGATTATCGGGACTACCGGGACAAATGGAACTTTGAAACCACGGTCCAGGTCTGGCCTTTTCTTCCTGAGCGAAATCAGACATGCGTTAGCGACAAAGAATAATAGAAGGAACATTATCCCTGCGGCCGCAGCCAGTATCTCTATCGCGGGAAGAAGCGCCATCAGAATGATGAAAACACCGCTCAAGATGACCGCGTTTGCGGGTGTCCTTCTCTTCTCGTTCACCTTTCCCAGGGTGGTGGGAATCACCTTGTCCCTTCCCATCGCGAACGATACCCTCGAGGAGGAGTATATGGTTGCGTTTAGAGCGGACGTTGTCGCCAGCAGCCCTCCAACCACCATCAACATGAAACCGAAGAATCCCAGAAGTTCCTGACCCGCTACCAGCATACCGGTTTCGGAGCCCCCGATAGACCCCAACTTGGGGAAAGCGATGTAGAAAACGCTCACGTAGAGAATCACGGCAACGATGATTGATATGAATATGGCCCTTGGAATGTTCTTTTTCGGGTTCTTGACCTCCTCGCCGGATTGGGCTATGATCTCATACCCCTCGAAGGCCACGAACATCAACCCCATCGCCAAGAAAACGGCACTGAAACCGCTCGTGTAGAACTCATCATTGAAGTCACGGGCAAGTGTTGGATGTAGGATGAACTGCACCACTCCCGCGACCACGAACGTTCCCAGAACGATGATCTTCGAGACCGTTATGATGCTTTCAGCCTTTCCAGTAGTCTGAGCGCCCCAGTAATTGATGAAAGTGAAGAAGAGGATTATCAGAATCGCAATGACCTTAGTGGTTAAGAAGAAGTCCGTATTGAGGATCCCCATCTGTTCAGGTCCAAGCAGATAAGCAACAAAACCTCCGAAACCGGCCGCATAGAGAGAACATGCAATCATAGCCGCTGTCCAGGACATCCATCCGCTCAGGAATCCCGCTGGTGCTGGAAGCCCCTCTCTGGCCCAGAGGTACACCCCACCAGCCTGCGGAAAGCAAGAACCGAGCTCTGCGTACGTCATCGCTGTGATGAAGGTCACAACGCCGTTCAGGGCCAGCGCAATAATTGCAGCGGACCCCGCCACCTCCTTTGCCGCGCCCATGAGGACAAAAATGCCTGCCCCGATCATGGCGCCTATGCCAATCATGGTGATGTCGAAGAGTCCGAGGTCCCGACTGAGGGTAATCTCGGTTCTTGATACTCGGTCCTGTGCCATTCCCCGAAAGTATGGGTCGGCAATAGATAAGTCTTTTCTGAGGTTAGCTGGTAAGTTTATTTACGGAAATGAGTATTGAGAGAATGGGATGAACGCCAAGGAGGCCCTGCCAAGATATTTCCGTGTTCTGGACGAGAAGGAACTGCCCTATTACATGATATGCAAAGGCGTCCCCGTAGAATCATCTCTTGACACGGAAACCTATCTTCTTTGGGAGGAGCATGCCGAGCTTGTGGAGAAGGTCAGATCGACCAGGGTGCCTTCCCCGGTTGCTGAGCCGAACCTGCTGGACCTGAAGATCGAGCTCGGGAGGAGGATGTTGAACCCTTGCCGTCTCTGTGAAAGGAAATGCAACGTGAACAGGTTGGAAGGGGAGGCGGGGTACTGCAGGGTCAAGGAGTCCAGGGTCTCATCCAAGTTCGTGCACTGGGGCGAGGAGCCGGAACTTGTGCCTTCGTACACCATCTTCTTCTCCAGATGCACCTTCGAATGCGTCTTCTGTCAGAACTGGGACATAAGCCAGAGAGATACTGGACAATACATTTCACCGGACGATCTGGCAAACTCGGTGGAGAGGATGTTAGGAGGCGTGCGGAACGTGAACTGGGTAGGAGGGGATCCAACGCCAAATCTGGTCTACATTCTGGAGGTCTTGAAGAACTGCAGTGCCAATATTCCCCAGGTCTGGAACTCGAACATGTACCTGACCGAAGATGCAATGGCTCTCTTGGATTGCATCACTGATGTGTACCTTGCCGACTTCAAATACGGGAATGATAAGTGTGCCGGGAAGCTGTCAAGGATCACCAGATATTTCGAGGTGGTTTCAAGGAATCATGTGATTTCCAACAAGCAGGCCGGGATTGTGCTAAGGCACCTGGTGTTGCCTGGTCATATTGAGTGCTGTACGAAACCAATAATGGATTGGATCGCAGAGAATCTGGACACATCACGAGTCAGGGTGAATGTAATGGACCAGTACCGTCCTGAGTACAAGGCTAGAGATTTCGAAGGATTGGAGAATCGTCTGTCCCATAGGGAGTTCCTTCAGGCCTATCGGTATGCCGAGGGTCTAGGTCTGAGCATCATCTGACTCCTCTGTTGGTTCTTCCTCAGCCTCAACGTTATCGGGTTCATCCTCTTTGTCAGAATCCCTCGTTTTCCTATACCAGAGGTAGGGAACCATGAGCAGAACAACAGCGACTATGATAATCAGAAGCAGGAATAGCCAGATGATGATGGGCGGACCATCAGGCTGAGGGTGACAGCTTCCCGTTTGGACAGTCGTGTATGATGGTATGAAGTCGGTTTCGTTGGATGACACGACAAACAGGTATGTCTCTTCACACTCGAGTGCGTCTGGAATAACGAATGCGGTTGTGATGATTCCGTTCTCTCCACTGACAGTGAAGGCTTCTGTTCCGACTAATACTCCGTTAAGGCTCTCAAGCCGGAGAATCAACTCGACACCTTCAACCCCTTGTTCTGACCCAACCTTGCGCACCCAACCATCGACAAGGATTTCATCTCCTCTCTCGATCCTCTGGTCCTCATATGGGTTGTAGACTGATACGTAGATGGTCGTTGGGGGCGGAATAAAGGTCCCCTGGACATAGAACGTTTCATCCAGCGATGCCCAGTTCCCGCTGGAATCCACCGCCCATATCGTCGCGTTGTAGTATCCATCCAAGGGATATATCTGTCCGAAGTAGTACTGTGGCCCAAGAATCATGCTGTAGTTCGACGCCTGCAGATTTGGATCCTCTTTGACGACCCAAACATCCGAGAGGTCATAGTTGTCCGTGACAGTCGCAGATATGTTCACGAAGTCATCTTCTTCTGGCGATACTGGATCAATCCCCCAGTTCTGAATCGTCGGTGGAGTCAGGTCAACCACCTCGAACTGTCCCGTCATCCAATTCCAGTTCCCGGAGGAATCCACTGCGGATATTGTGTAACTATAGTTTCCAAGCACTTCCCAATTGCTGACATTGTAGTATCTGGTTCCCAACGAGTCCAGAGTCGTATTTATTGAAGGCAATAAAGGAGGTGCGAGCTCGATCCAGGCGCCAGACACTCCGAAATCGTCGAAGATATCTGCTGAAATGTTGATGCTGTTGAACACTTCCAGTGGGGAAGGATTCAGAGTTAGGTTCTCTACGACGGGTGGTTGTGTATCAGGTGCAAGTGCCATCCTGAAGCTCCAGCTGTAGAGCGATGCAAGATTGTTTCCGGGATTGGAACCATCTGCTGCTAATGTGGTAAAGTTCGCTGTATGCCAACTGGCAACGGCCAGGTCGAAGTCCGGGTTGAACGAAAAGACAGCACCCATCCAGCTAATCTGCCCAGTTACGGTCGTCCATGTTGCATTGTCCTTGAGCGAGAACGACACGTTCGTTATCCCCATGTTCATCGACTCGCTCCATGTTGCCTGTAAGAGGGTGTTCGTTGGAACGTTCTGAGATCCATCTGATGGGGTTGCCGAGATTACAGTCGGGTTCGTCGAATCGATCTCGAACACAGCGCTTGTTCCCGAACCAGTTGCCCCTTCTGTGTCCTCAACATCGGCCCTAATGTACACGGTGGTTGAGTCCACCATCGGCAAGGTCCAGAGATATGGTGAGGAGTCACCAGCGATTGGACCAACTATCGGAAGCCAGGGAGCGCCCCCTGTCAGAGAGTAGTTGAGCCAGACCTGAAGAGAAGAGGACGGATCCTCCGTATCGGAAGCAGTGAAAGAGACGAAATGGTTCGAATTGCCCGTCCAGACTTCTCCACCTGCAGGTCCGTCCACCAAGACTGTCGGTGCTACGTTCTGCGCTTCGGTAGTGAACGAGAAGCTCAGCATGCTATCAAGCGGATTTCCCGGTGAAGAAGCATCCACAGCGGTCTGAAGAAGAGTCACGAAATATGTCTGTCCATAATTGAATGGATTGTGATTCCCCGTTAGGTTGTCATCTGGATAGCTTGCTGAGGACCAAGTCCAAGACCATCCTCCCGGATTAGATATCACGCCCAAGGATGATATGACCGAGCTAGTGTCCATGCCCTCGCTGAATTGGATGAAAATTGGCTGATCGATCGGAACGTCAGTAGCTCCGTTCGCGGGAACCGTATAGAGCACGTTCGGAGGCGTCGAATCGATATCTGAGATCATTACCTCCTCCCAGTTCACGAGACCCCCTGGATCAACGACTGTCATGTTCAGTAGGACGTCGGATGCGTCAATTGATGGAGTTGTCCACAGATACGAATTCGGATTTGCGGCTCCAACCATGGGTCCCATTATGGTGCCCGTTGCAGCTCCAGCGTTGTAGCTGTAGTTCAGATAAACAATGAGGTCGGAGTTGGGACTGTCGTCGCTCATGTTCCACCAGATTGTGTGACCAGTATTGCCCGTCCAGTTCTGAAGTCCTGTCGGATGACTGAATGAGATCTGCGGTCTGAGAACCGGAGGCGCTCCCTGCTTGTAGACGCGCACTCCCGACGTGCTTGTGGCCGCTATGTCCTGTATACCATCATTATCCATATCCCCGAATGCTACTCCCCAGTGCATTCCAGTGGTGGGAATCCCTGACACTCCTGGATCGGACCAGATCATCGAACCGCCTGCTCCTCCATTGCCTCTCATGTATCCGATACCTGTTGCCCCAGCATTGTCCACGCTGGTGAAGACCAGATCGGCGTTACCGTCAAGGTCGGTGTCTCCAATATCCACTCCTCCGAACCGACCGGTCGCCGGAAGACCGGCGTCCGCCGGTGTCCAAACCATCGTCCCTCCGGCTCCTCCGTTTCCGAGCCAAACATGCATTCCTTCCCATCCTGCAGAGAATCCAGTACCGACAAGATCGGGATTCCCGTCATGGTCGACATCATCAAAATCAAGGCCCAGCCAGACGTTTGTTGTTGGCAAGCCCGCATCATCCCTCGTCCAACTTCCCGGCAGACCGGTTCCGTCCCCTGTCCAAAGCTGAATCCCCAGGTTGTTCATCGCGCTGGCGGCAAAATCCAGATGACCGTCATGGTTGACGTCTGCAACTGCAACATCATCCACGTTTATGGTCTCACCCAGCGGCCCCATGTCAGCGGTCCAGGTGAAATCCCCGTTTCCCAAGTAGATCATCGGACCCCAGTTATTCCCCCAGTATCCGGTTATCACATCCAGATTACCATCATGGTTCAGATCGGCTAGCTCCAATCCTGCACCAGACTCGGCTGCAACCAGTCCCATCTCGGTCCATGACCCAGCCCCATCGCCGCTGTACGCGTGGATCCCGTTGCTTCCTCCGCCACCATTCTGTGCAACAATGATGTCAATTGTCCCGTTGTGGTCTATGTCCGCGAACCTCAAGCCGCTGAAGTCCCCCGATGTTGGCAGGCCGTTTGAGGCGAGGGTCCACACACCGGTGCCGTCCCCCAAGAAGACCCTGATGCCTCGGTCCTGTCCTTGGAAGCTCGTGAAACCGATGTCAAGATCGCCGTCATGGTCCACGTCCGAGAACTGAACGTCCGCCCAAATGTTCAGAGTCGGGAGGTTGATCGAGGCTGACACATACGTGTCGATTGTGAAATCAGGTCTTTCGTTCTCCCATATCTGGATTCCTGGATTGAGGCTCACCGCGAAGTCAGTCTTACCGTCGTTGTTGTAGTCTCCAGCATCCACGGCTATGTAGTTTCCGGCTGGAAGTCCGGCGGACGTTCCCGTCCAGTCCACTGTCCCGCCATCACCCCCGTCACCCAGCCAAGACCTCAATCCTCCACCACTGTAGTGGGCCGCAAAGATGTCCAGGTCACCATCGTTGTCGATGTCTTCGAGCGCGACGCCCAGCCACCGGTCCGTCGTTGTCTCGAGACCCGCCGAGTTCTCTGTCCAGATCATCGATCCTCCAGCTCCACCATTGCCGAGCCATGCCCTTACCCCGTTTCCCGAGTCATAGGCAGTAGATACAACATCCAAGTTTCCATCAAGGTCGATGTCTCCTAGGACGACGCTGGCGTAGGCCTGCGTTTCCGGCAGACCCGTTCCAGTGTAGGCATTGGTCCATAGTGCTGAAGGGCCGCTAAGCCCGTTCCCGGTCCATGCCTTTATTCCGTTGGTTGTGTCCGCGCAGACGATGTCGGGTTTGCCATCGTGATTAATGTCCCCTACAGCAGGCTTCCAGAAGGTCCCTATCGCAGGAAGGCCCGTAGAGGACCCGGTCCACACAATGTTCCCACCGGCACCGCCATCCCCCATGTAGACGTGCACCCCGTTGGCCGCTCCTACCACTATGTCCAGTTTGCCATCGAGGTTCATGTCCGCCGGAGTCACGGAATACCATGACCTCGGATTGCTGTCGTAAGTCCATGTCATTGAACCCCCAGCCCCCCCGTTTCCAAGGTACACTCCATCTCCCGCCAGGTCCAGGTTACCGTCGTTATTGAAATCGGCCAGGACGACCTCAAATGCGTTGCCGGCCAAAGGGAGCCCGTTGGACTCTTCAGAGTAGCTTCCAGTTCCATCGCCCACATATATGTGCATCAGGCCCGAAGCGGTGACAGCGGCAATGTCAAGGACGCCGTCGTTGTTGACATCCCCGAACTCAACGCTGTAGAATATGCCAGTCGACGGAAGTCCTCCAGTGATCGGTGTCCAGTGACTTTCGATGGGGTCGGACATGTGTGGAATAATGTCAACCGATGGGTGTGCAGAAGGTTGGTGAACGGCCGAGAACCCACTGATCACGACTAGACAACATATCAAGACTATGACAGCTCTTCCTGAGGTAGCCCACATTCTAGCCGAGTGCATGCCTATGCCCATCGCGCCTCTGCCTCCGGGATGTTAGAGGTTCTCTTCTTCACTTTCTGATGCTATTAGCGTGGTAGTGGTCGAAACACCCTCGATGTTCCGAATGCGCTCCAAAACGATTTCGCTCAATTCATTTAAATCATTCGATTCCAGTCTCGCAATTATATCATAATGCCCGAAGACCATCTGGATTCCCTTTACTTCGGACAGGTTCGTGAGACCATCGAAAACCGCTTTCTCCTTCCCCGCACCAACCGTTATCAAAACGAACCCGTTGACCATTGACTCCCCATATTGTATGTTCGGATGACCATTAATAAGTTTTTCTATGGTCAGGATGACCATTGAACGTCATGGCTTTGTCGTAGCGGCCTAAACTCGGGTGTGAACGATATCGCCCCGCTTGATGACCGTGTCCACATGATTTGACGCGAAACGATAGGGGATCTGTTCGTGGTTCTCTATGTCCAGTATTATGACGTCGCCCTGTTTTCCGGTTTCCAGCGAACCAACATCATGGGCCTTTCCTATGGCATGGGCCGCGTTTATGGTCGATGCCACCACGGCCTCAGTCGGGAACATCCTCATCTTGTAGCATGCGAGGGAGATCATGAACTGCATCGACTTGGTCCAGCAGTTAGGGTTGAAATCAGTTGCCAGGGCCACCGGAAGACCCAGGTCTATCATCTTCCTTGCATCCGCGTAGCCGATGTTCGTGGAGAACGAGGTACCGGGGAGCAGTACACCCACGACGTTCGCTTCTGCCATCTGGCCTATCCCGTCGTCCGAGGATTTCTCAAGATGGTCCGCCGAGATCGCGCCGACCTCCGCTGCGAGATTCGCACCCCCTATGTCACTCAGTTCATCCGCGTGCAACTTCGGAACAAGGCCGTACGTCTTGCCCTCCTCAAGGATCGCCCTTGACTGTTCAACGTCGAAGAAACCTTTTTCACAGAACACGTCGCAGAAGTCGGCAAGTTCCTCGTCAGCAACTCTCGGAATCATCCTATCGATCACCTGGTCCACATAACCTTCGGGATGGTCCTTGAACTCAGGCGGAACTGCATGTGCGCCAAGGAAGGTCGTTGAGATGTCCGCCTCGTGCTCCTCGGACAAAGTTCTGGCAACCTCGAGAATCATCATCTCGGCCTCAACACTCAATCCATATCCGCTCTTGACCTCAATGCTGGTTGTCCCATGGCGCATCATGATGTCAAGTCTATCACTCGCTAAGGCCAGGAGCTCGTCGCTTGAAGCTTCTCGAGTGGCGTTCACGGTGCTTAATATGCCGCCACCTTTGGATGCGATGTCAGTATAGGACGCACCCTCGATCTTCCAGTGAAGTTCATTCTCTCTCGATCCAGCAAACACCAAGTGCGTGTGAGGGTCCACGAAACCGGGCATAACCGTCTTTCCGGTTGCATCTAGGATTATGGCATCATCAGTGTCAATGGAGGCTAGAACCTCCTTTCTTGGACCGACTTCCGAGATGATTCCTTTCTTGATCACGAGTGCCGCTTCCTTCATGACGCCAATGTTCTGAAGCAACTCACCTCTTCTGGGCTTCCTGTTGTTCCCAGCGACGGTTATCATTTCATTTGGGTTGTCTACAACGAGCAATCCACTTCCCTCTGGAGTGCCCTTCCTGGCCTGCATGACCTTGTGTGCAATTCTGTTAGCCATCGATCCTGACCCCTTCTCTCTCGGTCTCCACTATGTATGCCTTCCCGCCTTGCTCCTCGATCAGTGACGCGACCTCCGCGGGATGGTCCGTCAATGCGATCATACTTCCACCGCCTCCTGCCCCCGTCAGCTTGGCACCGTACGACAAAGGCAGGACCGCCTCCACGAATCTGTCCAGGAGTTCATGTCCCACTCCCAATCCATTGAGGAGGTCGTGATTCCTCTTCATCAGCTCGCCGACCTTGGCGAAGTCTTCGTTCTTGATGGCCTCCAGGCCGTCCAGCGTAATGCGACCTATCTCCTTGACCATGTCCTTGGCTCTTTCGCTCGTTCTCACGTAGTCCTTGACCTTGTCCACTAGCGGGCCAGTGGATGCTTCTATGCCAGTGTCTCCGACCACTATCTTCATCTTGGGTATGTCACGGCTGTGAAGGAACCATTGCTTCTCATCCTTCTCTATCAACCAGAGGAAGTCGCTCTCCTTCTTTTTGCTGACGAAGACCGCACTTCCATGACACGCGGTGGTCGTATCTATGGGGCTTGCCCTTTCCTGCACCTTCAGCTCCACCTCGAAGCCCTTCCTGGCAATCATCTCCCTTGAGAACTCCTCCTGCATCTGTGTCAGTAATCCTAGCGTGGCCACGCTCACGGCCGCGGAGGATCCCATCCCTGCGGCCGATGGAAGTTCCGATTCAGTCGCTATAGCGAGAGGTCCGCCCTTCCAAACAAGGTCCACGCAAGTGCCGATGTACGGCTTACCCTCATTTGACAGAGGTCTGCCGTTGAAGGTGAACTCGGAAGAAGGTCGCCCAGTGACAAGGAGCCTTCTGTTGATGGCAGTTGCTAGTGCGGGTTCTCCGAAAACAACAGCATGTTCGCCGAACAATATCACTTTTCCAGGCGCAGAACAACTAGTCATTCGCCAGTTTCATGATGCCGAGCAACTTAAGTTTTGCGTTGAGGGGGCCTTCTATCTCATCCGCTCCAACTGTGAAGCTCTGACCTCCTGCTTCTTGGCCTTCTCGTCGAGCTTCTTGGCGGATTCCCTCAGTTTCGCTGCACGGGCCCTCAGCTTTCCGGCCTGGACCCTCGCTTTTGCCGCCTTCTGTTGTCTAGCAGCTCTGGCTTTGGCAGCCTTGGCGCTTTTGACTTGATCCTTTGCCTGCCGCACCGTCCTTTGTTGTTGCATAACTCTCGGACGAGAATTTGAACCTGAATATATAACTATTTCGAAATGGCTTTTGGCTGGTAATTCGGACCCTGGAATGGTCTGTCCTACTCTATCTTGATCTTTTGGGGTTTGGTGTCCTCGGTTTTGTTGAGGACGATGTCAAGGACGCCGTTCCTGAAAGTCGCCTGCACTGATTCTTCGTCAACACCGCAGGGGAGTTCGATCTCCTTCCTTATCCTTCTGTGTTGGTCGTCGATCTTTATGGTCATTCTCCGGCCCTCAATGTCGACGTCGATGTCATCCTTTGCGATTCCTGGCAGTTCGACTGTGACTGAGATCGTGTCCCCCCTCTCGATGATATCCGAAAGGGGTTCCCTGCTAACTCTGTTGCCGACGCTCTCGCCGTTCCCAACCGCATCTCCGAACCTCTGGAAGACCGGCCTCCCATCCTGGCCTGTGCGCATGCTGAACCCGTACACGAAAGGCTCAAGGCCCTCCCTGTCGCTTGGAGGTCGCTCGGTCATCATGTCCATCATCTCTCGGATCCTCTCCCATTCCCGGTCAAAGAAACCGAAGGAGTCGTCGAATGGATGTTTCCTCCTCTTTTCGTCGTTCATGCTACCTCAACTCCTGCTCTGCCTAATTTGCCTGCGATATCCACATACTTCTCCAATCTCTTCTTTTCGGTTCCGCGGACCTTGTCCAGTGCCTTCTGGAAGTACTTGTCTGATATCTTCCTCTTCGCTATCCTCTCTTCGCTGAGGTCGCCCCCTTCCAGAACGAAGTCTCTAATCGACAGCATGGTGGCCTCATTGCTGACACTCGCTATGTCGGCACCAGTGAAGCCTTCTGAGTCTCTGGCGAGAGCATCCAGGTCCACATCCTCCGCTATAGGCTTGTCCCTTGTGTGGATTTCGAATATCTTCTTTCTCGCTTCCAGGTCCGGTACGGGTATGTATACTAGTCGATCGAATCTCCCCGGTCTCAGCAGTGCTGGGTCGATGATGTCAATCCTATTCGTTGCAGCAATGACAGTCACGTTGTGAAGATCTTCCAGACCGTCCAGTTCTGTTAGTATCTGTGAGATGACCCTCTCAGTCACATGTGAGTCGGAGCTGCTTCCTCTGATGGGTGCAATGGCGTCCAGCTCGTCAAGGAAGATGACGCATGGGCTTGCCTGCTTTGCCTTCCTGAACGTCTCTCTGACCGCTTTCTCGCTCTCTCCGACCCACTTTGAGAGGAACTCAGGGCCCTTCACACTGATGAAGTTGGACTCCGCCTCCGTCGCCACCGCCTTTGCGAGGAGCGTCTTTCCGGTTCCCGGCGGACCGTACAGCAGCACCCCTTTTGGCGGTTTTGCGTTCATGTGATCGAACAGCTTCCCATATTTCAGGGGCCACTCGACTGTCTCCCTAAGCTCTTGTTTGGCATCTTCCAGTCCTCCTACATCTGTCCACTGGACATCCGGCGATTCGATGAGGACCTCCCTCAAGGCAGATGGTTCCATCTCTCTAAAAGCGTCATTGAAATCATCAACTGTGACGATTATCTTGTTCAGTATTTCAACCGGAATGCTCTCGACTTCCAGATCGATCTCGGGCAGTATCCTTCGAAGTGCCCTGATCGCAGCTTCCTTGGCGAGGGCCTCCAGGTCCGCACCCGCGTAACCATGGGTCACGTTGGCGAACTTTTTCAGGTCTACGTCCTCGGCCAGGGGCATTCCTCTGGTGTGAATCAGTAGAATCTCATGCCGTCCCTTCTTGTCAGGGATACCGATCTCGATCTCCCTGTCGAACCTTCCCGGTCTTCTGAGCGCCGGGTCAAGTGAATCAGGGCGGTTGGTGGCTCCGATCACGACGACCTTTCCTCGGGCTTTCAAACCATCCATCAATGCCAGAAGCTGGGCCACGACCCTTCTCTCCACCTCTCCGGTGACCTCATCTCTCTTTGGTGCAATGGAATCTATCTCGTCGATGAATATGATGCTGGGGGCGTTTTCCTCTGCTGTGTTGAATATCTCCCTGAGGTTCTCTTCGCTCTGTCCGTAGTACTTGGACATGATCTCCGGTCCTGACAATGAATGGAAGTTTGCTTGGGTCTCACTCGCGACGGCCTTTGCGAGAAGGGTCTTGCCCGTTCCCGGCGGACCGTGCAGCAGCAGTCCCTTGGGCGCTTCCACGCCAAGCTTGTCAAACAGTTCAGGATGTCTCAGGGGCAGTTCGATCATCTCCCTGACCTTCTTCACCTCGTCTCCGAGACCTCCTAGGTCCTCGTAGCTGACCTTAGGGAGTGACACAGCCTCTTGTTTCACTGGCTTATCGCTTATGGTGACCCGTGTGGTTCTCTGGATTATGATCGCATCCGATGATGGAGAGAACGAAATCACCACGAGGTCAATCTTCCTCCCCATCACATTCAGCTCTACGATGTCTCCCCTGGAGATCGCTCTTCCTTCCAGGATCTGGGATATGTACTGCTCTCCACCCACTATCCTCAAGGGCTCGGTCAAAGCCAGCTTGACCTTCTCCGCCATCTTCGCCCTTGTCTTCCTGATTCCCACCTTCTCGTCAATTCCTACGTCAGCGTTCTTTCGGATCGATCCATCAATCCTGATGATGCCCCTGTTCTCATCCTCTGGGTAACCGGGCCAGCAGATCGCGACGGTCTTCTTCTTGCCTTCGACTAGGATGACGTCGCCTGTTGTGAGGCCGAGGATGTTCACCACCGCTGGGTCGATCCTAGCTATTCCTCTGCCGACGTCCTTAGGCTTTGCCTCTGCAACTCTTAGAATCTTATCGTCTTCATTCATGCTACTTCCCCGCTTAACTTATTAACCTTAGGTTAACAACTATAAGTTATTATATACTGCCCCCCACTATTTAAACATTCCGACTTAGGACTTCCTTCTGACAGTTATCGGGATCACGTCCTTGTCATACTCCATCATCGCGACTGTTATTGCATCTGTCAGGTCCTTGGGAATCTTTATTAGAATGGGTGCTCCCAGCGAAATCTGCAAAGCTCTGGCCCCGATTATCCTTGCCTTCTCAAAACGTGTGTAAATCATGCTCCTCCCTCAATCACTATTTCGCTCTCTCCGAGCCTCCTCAGCATGTCCTTGACGACCTTCTCCCTCAGGTTGAGTTTCTCCGAGATCCTCGAAAGGCTTCTATCCGCCTCACCCAGCATATAGTAGAGCAGCCGTCTCTCATCGTAATCCCGGTTCAACAGCTCGACTGCGGTATGTGCTTCCTTCATCGCCTCGTTCTTCAGCACCATCAATTGAGCCCTTTTCGCCTCGAGGTCGCCTATCTCTTTATCGACCATATGCAGGAACTCAGATATCTCATTTAACCTTTTCTTGGGACTATCATTCGAAAGAAGTTCTTTCCACTTCTTCTCCAGCTTCTTGTACTCGCCCTTCAGATCTGTCCTCTTGCTCATGGGCTTCAACTCCACGTTGAAGAGGTTGGGAGAGTAGTCTATCATCAAGGAGAAATTGTAGCTGGCGACGTAGCATTTCCTTTCCGGTCCTCCCGCATCGCTCTTCTCCGGTTTGCACTTCACCAGATTGAATGATTCCAACACTTTCAGATGCTTCATGATTGCCTGCTGGCTCACCTTCAGTTCCTTTGAGAGCTGTAAGGGGTAGTGTCTCTCTCTTGAGATCTTCTGGAGGATTCTCCTTCTGGTCGGGTTCTCAAGCACGGCCAGGATCTCGTCCAGAGAATGATCGGTCATTTCAACATTCCTTTCTTCGTTGATTCTCATAACACATCTTATTAACCATAGGTTAACAACTTGCATTAACTACATAACCTATTAACTACTTAAATCTGCCTAATATGTGGTTCCTATCCAGGGGGTTTCTTCTCATCCAATCTCTTCTTCTCCACCCGGAGGATTATCTTGCTGGCTCCGCACTTCGGACATTTGTCGACGAACTCTGAGGAAACAAATGTCCCGCACTTCCTCTCACCTCTGCACATGATCTCGTAGAAGACATCCATATCGCCCACATCCTCATAGAACTCCACCATCCTTTCCGATGCGAAGACCGCCGTATCGTCGCTGAGGTGACCTAGAGAGAAACCGTGGTCGATCCTGGAAACGATCTCGTGAGTTTGCGGGTCCATGAACACGGTCCCACCTTCAAGGATGACCAGGATCACTCCATTCGAGACAATGTGTTTAACATGATTGGGAAAGCTCTCTTTCCAAAGCGATTCACCTTTCGAATCCAAGGCATGGACCTCTCTTCCGGAAGCCAGATATATCCTCTCCCCAGCAGAGACAAGCGATGAGATTCCCTGGTCGAATCCCCTATTCCATTGGACCGTTCCTTCACCGTTCACCTCGATTATTGAATCTTCAGTAGCCACAATGAAGTGGGATCCATGTCTGATAACGGCTTCCGCCTGGACGTCAAGCTGGACCTTTCCGAGCGGTTCCCAGTCTGAATCGAAAGCGTGCAGTTCATTCCCGGCAAGGAGATCGACCGTTTCTCCCGCGAGGACCTGCACCGGTTCGCTGTCCAGTGGTATCTCCTTCTTCTCATCCCCATCCGAGTTGAGGAATGTCAGGACATCCTTGCACGCCACCACGATTCCGCCGTCAGGAAGCGGGGCCAAGTCACGGAAGTCGCTCTTCAAACCCTGCCTCCACCGCATTTCTCCGTCCAGATCGAACGCTCTCAAGATCCTCCTGGAAGCCACAGCCACACCCCTTCGGCCAATAAGATAGCTCAGACCCAGAACGGTATCACCCACATCGCGCTTCCATATGGCGGTGAAGTTCACAAAGGATGGATTGCGAGGGCGATTAAAAAGTCTTCGTTCCTCAATCTCGGAGCACCATTCTTCGATATTCTCAATCGTTAGAATCAGAGCCAATAATCTGCTCTTAACCTACTTAACCCCTCCAAGTCTATGATTTGCAGACTAGACTCCTAACTACGTCTAAGACCAATAGACCGAGAGCTTATCATGGACGATGAAGAGTTCATCAGAGCAGCTAGAGTGCTTTCTAGCGATCACGGTTTGCGAATCCTGAGAGTCCTCTCCGATTACCAGTGGAAGATAGCTAGCGAGGTCTCATCTCATCTTGAGATTCATACAAGCACCGCTTCTAAGTATCTGGTGTTGCTTCACGGCAGGGGGCTTCTTGATCGAAGACCTCGGAAAACAGGTCGGCGCTCCACATTCGAATATCATCTGAATAGGCCCACGGTTATGCTGGAGTTGGACCTTTCGACTGGTCGCGAGGTCAGGCCCATTGAGTGCTGGGATGCCTGCCTCACCCTGTTCCATAGATTTGTTGATGCAGCCCACGAGCTCCGGATTCCAGATTTTGACAAAGGGATTGAGAAGCTCATTAAGAAAACAGAAGAAGAAACCGGTCTTGGTGACCTGTGTCTGTTCGATCCAAAGCGAGATATCACCGTAGCCAAGCGTCTTGCCAGATTGAAACTGGAGAGAGGGCAGCTCGACAATGGGGTCTCCGGAGTCAAGGACACTTCTCAGATAATCTTCGGCCTGGTGAAGTCACTGTGCATCGAGAGGATTGGCGGAGCACCGACCAAGAAACTCTTCAAATCGGTTCTGGAAGAAGTTGAATGGGAAGACGACAGGATCGTCATAGAATTGGGACTGACAAGCACTTTCAAGAGAGGATTCAGCAATGCCTGAAGAGAGGGTTAGGACACCAACGGGAGTAGTCGGACTCGACGAGTCACTCCAGGGTGGATATCCCACTGGCAAAGTCCTGTTGGAAGGTCCGTCTTCCAACGAGAGAAACGTTTTGGCACTGAGTTTTGCGGCCGATGGCCTCAAGAATGGAGAATACGTGATGGTGGTCACATCCACCATATCTCCAACCAAGGTGAGAACGGTCCTCAGGAAACTGGATGTGGATGTCAAGGAGTATGAACGCGAAGGTAAGCTGGTCATCGTCGATTGGTATTCTCACAACAGCTCCAGTGTTCCCGAGATTGAGGAGATTGGAGCGGTCATCAAGTGTCCAGGAGACACTCTGAACCTGAACGAAGCATTCCACAAGGCATATGCCAAGTTCCCGGCCGGTAGCAAGCACAGGGCTGTGGTGGACGGTATCTCCAGTATCGTCGGACAGCAGGGTCTGGATACCGCGTTGTTACTTGCGAATTCTCTGAAAACAACCTTTGGAGATGATCGGTCAACCGTTCTGTTCGTTGTCGACAGCGAGATGCACGATAGCGCAACCATGTCAACACTGGAACAAGGATTTGACGGTCGAATGGAGCTGAAGAGGATAAAGGGTGAAGGCTCGGTGATTGGCGAGATCTCCATTCACTCAATGAGGGAGACCGAGATCTCTGGCGAGAATCTGATCCTCGAGAAGGCCGATGATGAATCGCTTCGAATCGAAGGATCTGGGGTGCAGGCCAGAGAGGTTCCGGCTGAAAAGGAAATGGCAGACCTCGTGGACTCCCTCAAAGAGGATTCCCGTAATGAGACCACCTGGTTCGGACTCGGTGTCCACTATACTTCAGAGAACAACTACGACAAGGCCCAGGAGTGTTTCGATGCTGCTCTAAAGATCCGACCCGGCTATGTGGCAGCCTGGATATCAAAGGCGAATCTCTATATTGAACAAGGTAACAACGATGAAGCGCTCCGCTGCTATCAACATGCACTCAATCCAGGGCCCGACAAGGAAGGGGAGGACGAAGGTCCAGATGATTCTGGCGAATCACAGGAGGATTCCGAAGAGAGAGTGTGCCCAGAATGCGGTACACCAGTTGCGGTTACAGATCCTTTCTGCCTTAGCTGCGGAATGGACATCCCCAAGAAAGCCCCAAAGAAGAAAGCCCAGTCGGTAGAAGAGGCACTCGAAGCCTGTGAAAGGAGGATCCGAGAGAATCCCGAAGGAGCGGATGCCTGGTTCGTTAAGGGTCTCTGCCTGGCAAGATTGGAGCGTTACGAAGACGCCATCGTCGCCCTCAATGAAGCTACAAGGCTGAACTTCGAGTATCCCGGCTTGTGGATCGTCAAGGGAAAGGTATACTCCAAGCTCGGTGATGAGAAGAAGGCCTCGCTCAGCATACAACGGGGAATCGAGTTCGCTAGAAAGGACGTGGACAGTGTTGGACCGACCTTCGAGTGCTCCATCTGTGGAGAAGATGTTAACGTCAAGGCGGATCAATGTTCAAACTGCGGAGCCAGGTTCAAACCGTTGGTGGAAGAGGCCGAACCAGACAAGGCTGAGCCACCAGGTTTGGGGAGCGAACTCGAAAGCATCCTCAAGAGATGGGAGACGGAGCTGACCGAGCTCGTGGCTCCGTCGGAGAAGGCTCCGCCGAAAGCTCCCAAGCCAGATGTTGGAGCCGTCAAGAAGAGAGCGGTTCGGGGTACGAAGGGACTCACGAATGGCCTGGCCATGGAGAAACGTGATGCCAAGGTCGCGAGGAGAGCAGGTCTCACGAACGGCGTCAAAGGAAGGACCAACGGCCTAACCAACGGCGTTCGGGGAAGGACTAATGGCCTTACAAACGGCCTCAAAGGAAGAACCAACGGCCTGACCAACGGCGTTCGAGGCAGGACTAATGGCCTTACAAACGGCCTCAAAGGAAGAACCAACGGCCTCACAAATGGACTGACAAATGGAGTGCGAGGCCGCACAAATGGATTGACCAATGGCGTTCGAGGAAGAACCAACGGACTCACAAATGGACTGACAAATGGAGTGCGAGGCCGCACAAATGGATTGACCAACGGCCTGACCAACGGCCTCAGGCAAGAGCCCGAGGACTTGGCCCCGGGTCAAGTGAATGGTCTTGGAAGAGCAACTGGAGTGACGAACGGCCTCGCCCAAGACATCGATGGTCTCAAGGTATCGTTGGCCGACGGGCTTACCAACGGGAACGGCCTCACGAACGGGATGGGAGTTAGTAGGTTCAGCAGAGAGAACCAACTGGCTAAATGGAAGCTGTATCTCGTACCCCTCTTCGCATTGGCACTTCTCGTTGCACCAGCATTCTATGCTCCCGTACCACCCGGTCCAGATCGTGTGAGCATTGACGGTGACTTCTCAGATTGGGAGGGAATACCCATCATTGATATGGACCCCTCGGGTCTGGATCCGAACGTTGACATTGTGGCCGCTTCGGTCGAGATGACCGAAGGCTCGGTGTTCCTTTACCTCGAGGTCCTTGGTAACATGTTGGGAGGGAACCTCGTTTCGGAGACCGGGGATGCAGTTCACATCCTCATCGACTCCGATCGGGACTACGCTACAGGATATCAAATGAGGGGGTTGGGCGTGGATCATTATGTCGAGATCACCGGTGTGGGCGGGGAGATACGATCATCCAGTCTGCAGGAGTTTCTGGTATACGAAGATCAGAACAACTGGAACGGTTGGACGAACCCGAGAAAGGTCCAATCTGCTGCAAGCGCCAGCGAACTGGAGGTCCGGATCAACAGAGAGGACTTGCATGGCGGCCTGGAAAGCCCTCTGATACTCTTCCACGCCTTGTCTTCCATGGGGGACCGGGATTACGCTGACTATATTCTGAGCGAGTCCACTGGGATCCTGTCGGTTCTGCAGCGGAGTGCGATGGTATCCGACACCGTTCAAGGCTTGGACCAGAGTCTGTTGAACATCGAGCTTTCCGCAACCAATGGGCAGGTTACCCTATCTTCCATTGACGTCGAGGTCAAAGGGTCCGTCCAGAGCAGCGAGATCAGTTCTCTCAAGCTGATGGATTCCCAGAACCAGTTGCTTGACCAGGTGATCTTCTTTGCGAACCCGGTCACTTTCGAGTTCGATCCGCTGGTGATCGAAGAGGGCAGTTCCCTGAGTCTGGTCGTCAGAGCCGACATCGCCGGCGGAGGTGGAAAGACCATTGGGGCGGAGATACCATCTTCCTCTTCATTCGGTATAGAAGATGCCGCGGCCACCCTGAGCTACGCCTCCTCACTGCATGACCTAGCCTACGTGAGCAGCGTTCCCCAACAGGTCACCATTGACGGAGGCTTCGTTGATTGGGCCAATTGCATGAATCTGGATGAGACCGGTGAAGCATCGACCCAAGGTGATTCAAATATCGATATCGAATGCTTCGACAACTCGGTGGGCCAGGGGCGCCTCTTCACCTACTTCGATGTTACTGGCAAGATACTCGCAGGCACAGACATCCCAAGACGATCGCCCACGATCCGACAGCTGGTTCCATCCATGCGGGATAGTGACAGGGATACCGTCCCCGATCAATATGACACCTACCCGAATGACTTCGACAATGACGGGACGCCCGACCTGCAGCAATTGAACGACTTGGATGGTGACGGATCTGGCGATTATCCGTTCGGAACGGACCACTGGCTGAACATCACCATTCCATCTGATTTCCCTGTCCCCTACGCGGATAGAAATGTCTCCAGATACATCGGCCCGATTCAGAAACCTGAGCTCATCGGTGAAGATGTGGCGAGGATATACATCGATGCGGATAATTCTACATCCACCGGGTATTATGTGCAGGACATAGGTTCTGACTTCATGATAGAGATAAGGGGCATTGATGGGAACTTGAGAGATGCTGCACTGATGGAGTTCAGTGGTGGATTCCCAGGTGAGTGGAAGTGGAATGCCATCGGCTCCGATATTGACGTTGCCTTTGATTCTAGAAGGTTGGAGACTTCTGTAGATGTGTCCTCTCTTCAGCTTCAACCGGATTATGTGCTCACATTCGAGACAAGTGACTGGAAGGGAGGTATGGACAATACCGATGTATCTGTCAGTCGCGGTCAAGGTAGCACTAGAACACGGCATTTCGCCGATGCGAACGGAGGATACGGGCTTGTGGCTCCAGATGGAGGGACGATAGATATCACGATAGACGGGACCATCGACGAGGCCAGCGAAGCCGACTGGACAACATCATCCAATACGGACACTTACGGCTCGTACATCAAGATATACGTCGTCTATAACGCTACAGACCTATTCGTGGCCGTCGAGGTGTTGCCTCAGATCACCAGTAATGGAAATGCCAGTGACTATGCCGAGGTTGCCTTTGACACGGATCATGACGGCGGGGCAAAGGCCCAAATAGATGATTACAAATTCAAAACAGAAGATACCACCGGTACACCAGTTTTAAATGACTATCAAGGGGACGGAACAGGTTGGGATGGCACATTCAGCTCGAGTTCCTGGACCGGCAGTGCAAACGACTCGGACACCTACGTCACGTATGAGTGGAGGATACCATTTGAGTACGCATTCGGAACGTCGAATCCATCCGATGGTGATGTCGCGGGAATGGCCGTAAGTGTCTACAATGCCACTGGTGATACATACTACGACTGGCCAGATGATACTGGATCTGGTGAAGGTAGTCGCCCGAATTCTCCCAATGAATTTGGGGATCTGTTCTACAAAAGGCCCAGATTCGTCATAAACGAGGTGTCGCCCCTCACATCGCCTGAATACGTTGAGCTGTACAATGATGGAGACTCCATCGACATAAACGGGATTGTCCTCTCGGACCAGGATGGATTCACTTGGACGAGGTCATCGTCTCTCGTGATCCCGAATGATGTCCATCTCGTTCTAATGGGGACCACTGGAACAGATGATACCGACTTCTCTGATGGCAACGGCACACTGTATATCGGGACAACTGAGTTCACTGACGCTGGCGACGATGTCCTGCTGAAGTACGGCGGCAACGACATGGGATTCGACTGTATGCAATACGGCAGCGGAGGTGACATCCAAAGCTGCCCATCTGACGCAGCATCTAACAACTCTTGGACCGGAACGCTTACGGCACCGAGTGGTACTGATTCTGCTGGCAGGGACAAGTCAAGCACTGACACGGACAGTGCGAGTGATTGGGACAATACTGGAGGTCCGGATGTCAGTCAACGGACCAGGGGTTATGTGAACTATCTGGATTCATTGGTGGTGTCCGGTCAAGACAAGGCCTCTGCAAACGTCTACCAAGGCCAGACCCTCGCTGTGATGTTGAAATTGTCACTGTCCTCTTACGCTTGGATCGAAGTCACCGCACTCGACGTGAATCGGACGGGGACATCCACAACTGAATCTGACATCTCTGAGGCAACTCTTTGGAAAGATGAGGATGACGATGGAGAGTTCGATTCCGGAACCGATACTTACCTGGCGGCTGGAAGCTATGCCGATGGATATTACTCCTTCTCAGGATTCTCCTTCTTCGTCAGCAAGAACAATCCTCAATCCCTCTTCGTAGCCTACAACATATCTGCATCTGCCAATACTGGGGTGACCGTTGGGGCCAGGATTGACGGTTCAGACAACCTGACGGTCTCCGACCCCTACACAGTGGCATCTTTCTCTGCTATTATGTCCACCAACTCAACCATTATGGGCAACGAACTCCTGGTATACGGCGGAGATATCACTCCCAGCGTCGCATTCCGATCAGAGGACGACATTGAGATGCTCAATCTCACTCAGTCAGCACAATACGGTTCCCTGACCGTGACCCAGATAGACATTACCCTCACCGGCACTGGCTCGGATTCCGACATTGACGAGGCCGTTCTCTACGACGACGTTAATGATGATGGCGACTACGATTCTGGGACAGACACTCCTCTACGTGCCGGTACCTACTCGAGCGGCGTATACAGTTTCTCCGCCCTTTCGATCACAGTGAGCGCCGGAACAGATGAGAACCTGCTAGTGTTGTACAACATATCGGCAACGGCAATCCTCGAGAACACGGTTGGCGCCAAGGTCAACGATGAGAATGATTTCACGGTCACAAGTCCAGATACCGTGGCCACTCTTAGTTCCATCTCTTCCAGCAATGTCCCTATCAGGTATTCTGATATCTTCGTCATCGAGGTGACAGGTGAGGTCTACGAGTCCACGGACGGAGGGAAGACGTTCTCGAATCCGGGAGATGCAGGTGCCGATTTCGTGGCCATTTGTGCGAACAAGACAAATTCTGACATCTACGCGCTAATGGATGACGGCTCTGTCTATCTTTCAACCGATGACGGCCAGACTTGGGATTATCGTGGCAACGCGTTCGGGAACCCCGCAAACGGAGCTGACATGACCATCGACAATAATGACGTCATCTACGTGTTGAGGTCAACCGGTCTCATGTACAGTTCATCCGATGGCGGGGCGACGTTCAACACTCTCGGCGATTCCGGAGGCAGTTCAGTCGGGATTGAAGCGAATTACTCCAACAATGATCTCTATGTCGTCGAAGCTGATGGAGAGATCCAATACTCCTCGGACGGTGGCAACAACTGGAACACCCGCGGAGATGCCAGTTCGGGAGTAAACGTAGAAGACATCGCAATCGATACTGCCGGTTACGTATACGTACTGGAAGGGACAGGAGAGGTCTATCGCTCAACGGACTACGGCAACACGTTCTCACAACTGTCGGATATCGGGGAACTTACCTACGTCGGGATGACTATCGACTACTCCTACAACTACATCTATGTGGTTGCTGATGATGGAAGCGTGTTCTTGTCCACTGATAGGGGTAGCAACTGGCTTCTCAGGTCGGACATCGGAGCAGAGACCGATTACCAGGACATCACTTGCATCATAATTCCTGAGTTCTCGCAATCGGCTCTGATACTTCTCGCGGTTATCGCGCTTCTTGTTCCGATGCGGATTGTATTGAGCCGAAGAAAGCGCTCAAATCCGAGTTCAAGTTAATGATCGAGCTGCAGAGCGTCTATTGTACCGGTCTGGCAATTACTTTTAAATAGCCACAAATCCATCTGAAGTTTAGCTCAATTTGGGGGAGAGACCAAGAAAGAGCTAGCAGATAAGGAGGAGCGGTAGAGGAAGGCATAGGAGATAGCAACATAAATCGCGAGAAGCTAGCTAGGTGACAGAGGATGGGGTGACCTTCAAGATTCTCATTTTGCTCTGTGGTAACCTGGGTTTCATCATGAGGTCGCTGAGCATACCTCTGGTAGATTCCATGTCGTCTCTCATCCCGAATGCCTGTGTGCAAAGGGGGAGGAAACATAGGGGAAAGAGACGCCCAAGACGGTCCTGGATCAGAGGACGATTCAGATTCAGCAAGGTTCGAGTATATTCTTGAGAAGCAGAACGAGCTGCTGAGGCATAGTCCAAGCCAGAAGAACGTGTGGTTCGCAAAATCCGTTCTGTTATGCAAGCTCCACAGGTACGAAGAAGCACTTGAATCGCTGAACGAGGTCACAAAGCTGGACCCCGATTTTGAAGGTATTTGGGGGCTGAAGGCCAAGGTATATTCGATCCTCGGGAACAGGGACAAGGCAAGGCTGTGTTGGCAGCGGGCCATGGGCTTGAAACCCATCGATTCGGATCTCAGGATCCATTGTCCTCTATGCGCCACCATTGTCGATGCCAAGGCCTCAAAGTGCATGACCTGCGGTTTCACCCTGGTGGGGGACAAGAAGGGGGCGGATGTTTTCGAAGAGTTACTTGAGGCCGGAAAGGAGGTTCAGGATGACCAGACTCAATCTCCACAGCCTGATGTTGTCGAGACTGCCAGTGTCAAGACCCCAATTGAGCCCGAGATCAACAATAAGCGCCCCAGGGAAAGACTGGCAGATATGCAGTACGGTCTTGACGGCGTCATCAACAATCACAACGGATCAAGGAGAGAAGAGAGTCTTTCAGGTTGGATGGAGAAGGAGTTCTACAACAAGAGGATCCCATCGCTTGGCTTCACCAACGGCTTGGATCAGCGTTCCAGAGCCGATGACGCACCGCGGTCCATGGGTCGGACCAACGGTCTGACAAACGGCCTCACCAACGGTCACACAAACGGGCTGGCCAACAGGATCCGGACCGAGAGAACCGGCCTCACGAACGGCCTCACGAACGGGAACGGCCTCACCAACGGGCTGGGCACTCAGCGGTTCAGGACGGAGAACAGGGTCAAATCCTGGAAGATCTTCCTCATACCAATGGTTACTTTTTTCATTCTTATGGCTCCATTCTTGAACCCTCAGCTGGGGGACGTTGGCAGTTCTCTTCTCCTGGACGGTGTACTGGACGATTGGGGCGACGACATGGTCCAGAGCTTCCGCGCCGACGGTGTCGATCCGAACGTGGATATAATCGCCTCCGACGTCAGGACCCGGGGGAACAACATTGTGTTCGGCCTCCAGGTCGCGGGTCCAGGTTTGCTGCGGGGCAACCCCGCCACTCACGAAGTTAATCTCGTTGGCATATTCATCGATTCGGACCAGGACTCTCGGACGGGTTATCCGATCAAAGGCATTGGAGCGGACTGCATGATTCAGATTGCAGGATTGAACGGAGAGGTGGTCTCCTCCCATCTCCTTCGGTATCCTTCCAATGGCCTATACGGTGACTGGAACAACTGGGACATCGTTTCACACGTGCAGGCATCGGTCTCCGAGGACTCGCTGGAAACAGCCCTTCATTCAACCGATATCGACGTGAAGAAGTCTGATGTGGACGTGCTCTTCTACACCAGGAACTGGAATGGTCATAACGATGTCTCGGATTACGTTCAGAGCACTCAGCATGGCCTGATATCCGTGTCGCAGTGGAGCGCATTTGACACCGATTTCGTCCTTGACAGACCTGACCAGATCATACTACATCTCAACCTTACCTCACTGCGGGGGAGCACTAAGATCGAATCGATTGGGGTAGAAGCCATCGGAACAGCCCATTTGTCCGAGGTCTCCTCTGTCCGCATAAGGGACGAGCAAGGGGAATCGCTCTCTGAGAGAATGTTGAATGGCGGTTCAGCAACCCTTGACTTCAAACCGATCGTGCTTCATAGGGGTCAGACAGTATCCCTGACTGTTCATGCAGATGTCATGGGCAACAGCGGAAAGACCTTTGGACTCAAAGTTCCCAATGCAAGGTCCATCTCAGCGCCGAACGCGGGTGTGACGCTTGCCAGTCTTCCAACAACCAACGGTCTGGGCTATGTCGGAACCATCCCCGCCGGCATGAACGTGGACGGGGCATTCCACGACTGGAATGGTCTATTGGAGATCGACGATGTGAGGGAGCCGACAGCAAATGGAAACCTCAACGTTGACATCGATAAGTACTCGGCGACGAAGAGCGATGAGAAGGCGTTCTTCTACATATCCGTCCTTGGTGAGATTATGGCCGGGTCGGTTTCGCCAGAACAACCTCGCAGGTTCATAGAGTCAACATCCCCCTCACTCCCGGACAGGGATCGGGATGGGGTTCCCGACCAGTACGATCACATAGGCCTTACCGATTATAGCCGGGATTTTGACAACGACGGGACGCAGGACAGCTTGGAGAACGGTGACGTTGACAGTGATGGGATCATCGACCATCCGCTCGGACCCGATGCCTGGCTCAATACCACGATTCCAGTGAGCTTCCCCCAGGCCTATGCCGGTATGGATGTCCGCCTGTTCATCGGGAAGATCGAGAAGCCACCGGAGAGGGGAGAGGACCTGATCAGGATATACATCGACACCGACAATTCAACCTCCACTGGATACTCTCATCAAGGTATGGGCGCTGACCATCTTATCGAGATACTTGGACGAAACGGGGTAGTCCGTGAGTCCACCCTTCTTACACATCAAGGCGAACCGGGGACCTGGAGCTGGGATCCGATAGAGAGCGTGGAGCTGGCCAAACACCATTCCAAGATCGAACTGGCCGTCCTCAAGTCAAGTCTGGGGCTCGTCGCGGGAGATACATTTTTCGCTCTGTTCGAGATTTCCAACTGGGACAAATCGAATTATGATGGCATTCAAGGGCCGTTGAACGAAGTGACCGAGGACCCCTTCGTTCTGGAGGCCGTGGGGGATGTCCTCCAGTCTCTTGACGGGGGATCCACTTGGATATCAAAGGGAGATGCTGGTGGCGGTGCCGGATACAGGGCAATCGTTGCGAACCACTCCGATTACCTTTTCGTACTGAGGAAGAACGGCGAAGTGGTCGGCTCTGATGACAATGGAACAACTTGGACCCAACTAACAGATGTGGGCAACTACCAAGATTGTGTGGATATGACAATCAATGGCGTTGACAATCTCTACGTTCTCAGGACCGGAGGGGAGATATTCGAGTCCACGGACAGCGCCATCAACTGGGATTCGGTTGGTGATGCGGACCCGTCCGCCTCCGCAGGATTCGTTGGTATCACATTCGATTCCTCGGACAATCTCTATGTCCTGGTGGATAACGGTACTGTGTACAGAAGCGCCGACAACGGTTCGAACTGGAGTCTCCAGGGTGACGCCGGGCTGGATACGGACTATGTGGACATAACCGCCGATGACAGGGACTACTTGTACATCCTCACATCCGATGGATTCGTGAACGAGTCCAAGGACGGGGGTTCTTCTTGGACATTCCAGGCCGACGTGGGATCAAGAACGTACACTTCAATTGAGTGGGGCTATGACTCGTTTCTGTACGTCCTGGCAACTACAGGAGAGGTGAACAGGTCATCCGATGGAGGCGCCACTTGGAGCTATAGGGGCGACGTGGGAGGGGCATCAGATTACTCGGACTTCACCGCAATCATACCGGAGTATGAGGTTTGGATCGCGCCATTGCTGATCGCTCTGCTTGTCCCAATCGGCTTCCGGTCTAGAAAACACGGTAGAAAACGCTAGTTCTCTTGGTTTTCTTCTGGATCGGGCTTTGAAGTGTTCTTCCCATTCTTCTTCGCGTTCTTCCGCCCGTTCTTCCGCCCGTTCTTCTTTGATTTGTTGTTAGAGTTACCCTTCTGTCTCTCATCCAGGAGCGTCTTAATCCTCTTCGGTCCTGTTCTCCAGAATCCCTTCTCATAGGTCCCCTTGACGAACGCTCCCAGCATTTCCGGCAGGCCCTTGAACGCGCCAACCGTACCGTCCCAGTCCTCGATCTCCGGATATCTCTCTTCAACATCTTGGATCAGCTTGCTTATCTCTTCGGACATGTCCTCAGGTTCCTCGCCCCTTACCACGATGGCAACCGTGACATACTCCCCCCTGTCCAGGAAGATCTTTCGCTCACCCAAATCCATCTTCTTGAGCCCTCCTCCTTCACCGTAGGTGAACGTCTCCCTGGTGAACTCCAGGATTGCTGTGAGCATTCCGCTCAATATGTCGTGATCGACCGTTATCTTCAACCTTCTCGTGTGATGTTCTATGAGCATCCCGTTCCTGTGTATCAGGAACAGGTCTTCGACTATCATGGGCTTCTTCAAGAGGAGGTATCCTCCCGAGCCGATCGCCATGATTATTCCTGTAAGCAGAATGACAAGAAGTAGCCAATTGGACGAAAGCCAGTCAGTTGGCTCATTACCTTCTATGACCACCAGGATGTATCTGGTCGTGTTCGACACCCCATCACTTACCGTTATCGTGATATTGTCCCTGTCAACTCCATCAGGGTATACGAAGAACAGTATCATGGAATCGGCATACACGTACTGAGACTCCACGCTGACATTCAGCTCCGAGATGTCATTGTCCACATCGCTCAGGTAGTTCGTGAGGTCCAGCGTCCATTCCCTGTAGATGACGTATTGATTGGGTATGGTGGCAATCTCTGGAGCATCGTTGATGGGTCTGACGTCCACCTGTATGGTATCTTCCACTAGGGCACCATGGAGATCGATGGCTCTGAAGGTAACATATTCTGTGCCGAACCAGTTCTGTGGTGCAGCGATTGTCACTGAGTGGTCCCCATCAATCGTGACCACGAGCGTCTCCTGCCCGGAGACGAAGAACAAGGTGTCGTTGTCAGCGTCCATGAAGTACTCGTCGAGATCAAATGCATACTCGATCTGGAAATCCTCATCGAACGTCAGGTCCGGGAGTTTCTTCAAGACCGAGGGAGGGTAGTTATCGGTAACTGAGACTGTCACGACCAGGAACGAGGAGTCGGTCCCATCTGATACGAATAAGGTCAAGGGAACCGTATATGGATATGGGCTCCCGCCCCAGACTTCGGGATACAGAAGCGTAATCACCATTCCGTTGACTGTGACATTTTCAGGATTGCTTGTCCAGACCGTGAGCTCATCTAGGTCGTTGTCCACATCAGTGATGTACGGGAAGAGGTCGAACATGAATGGGAAGTCATAGTGGATGACGAACGGCGGAACGTTCGCTATCTCAGGAGGGTCATTCACTCCGATCACTTGGACCATGATGGTGTCCTCTGCGATTCCTCCGATAGGGTCTACGGCCCTGAAAGTGACGTTCTCAAATCCTGTCCATTGGTCCATTGCAGTTATGTCCACAACGTGTTCTCCGTCTATGTCGATTGTCAAGTGTGTATAACCCAACGAGAAGAAGAGGCTGTCCGCGTCTGGGTCCACTATGTAGTCGTCCAAATCGAAGACGTCCTCTAACGTCTCCCCCTCGTTGATGACAATATCCGGAAGCAGTTTGACCAATGTGGGCGGGTAGTTTGCAGATACCCTCACAGAGATCAGGTCGCTGTCAGATCCTCCGGCTCCGTCCATCACGGTAATCCTCACGTAGGCTGTCTGCCCAACCATGCTCTGTGGATATGAGAAGGTGACATTGAGCCCATTCACGGTTGTGTTTGTCAAGTCATCAGTTATGAGAGAGAAGTCCGAAGGGTCATTGTCGATGTCAGTTATGTATGGCGAATAGTCGAACACGTATTGCTCGTCATATCGCACGAACAGGTCTGGAGAACTTGAGAAGACAGGATAGTCGTTCACCGGCGTGATATTGATCCAGATCGGTTGAACATCCTTGAATCCCAAGCTGTTAATTAACTCCAATGTCGGTTGATCGCTGCCGTACGCGTCCTGAACTGTTGTGAAAACCAGTATGTGATTTCCTGCTATGCTCGTCCCTGAAACAGTGTAAAGGCTGGAATCGTAGTCCTTCACGTTCCACATCAGTGTGCCAGCCCCCTCATTGGGATCGCTGGCAAAACCTGAGAGGTCCAGGCTCCAGCTTCCGTAGTCCTCCGGCCGTTCTTGGGAAGGAACCGTTCCCTGGATTACGGGTGACAGTTGATACTCGACGACATCCACGGTCGCTGAGCCGGTGCCGCTTCCATGGGTTGCGTTCACCCATCCTCCCAGCTTGGGTGTGGATTGAGCTTCGAGAGTTGCGGAAGTGGCGGTTGCCTGGACGATATTGCCCACGTCGGTAGTCCATATGGTGGTCACCAGACTGGCTGGGTTTCCGTCAGAATCAAATCCTTGGACCGTGAAGTTCTGCTCTTCTCCGATGCCTACCTCAGCGTAGGATGGTGTGATCTGAACACTAGTCACTTGTCCCGCTGATACTGAGAATACTGCCGTACTATTGACATGGCCGAGTCCGTCATCTGCCACGATCCTGCCATTGCCAACTGTGGTCGGGTCGAACAAGGCGGATTCGCTTGGGCCTGATGGTATGCTACCTATTCCCCCGATTACTGACCAGTTGACTGAGACACTGCCGATCGTGTTTCCATATTTGTCCTTCCCGCATGCTGCGAACAAGACAGTGTCATCGGTAGTGAGAGTGCCTGGGTCATACGGGGTGATTGCGATGTCTGCCGAGGCTCCTGGGATTACTGTGATGGGACTTGTGACATTGACGTTGCCCATTCCATCATCGGCGATCACCCTGGCGGAACCCGGTGTGGTGGGAGTGAGGTTTGTCGAGGAACTGGGACCGGGCTCTATCACTCCTATACCGCTCGTCAAGCTCCAGTTCACGATTGCTTGAGCAATCAGATTGCCGTCCCCATCGACCCCGTAGGCGCTGAATGCTACTTCGTTCTCGGTCGTTATCGTTCCCACTTGCCACGGGGTGATGCCAATCGAGACCATTTGGCCCGTCCCAACCGTGACCGTTGTGTAGTTGGAGATGGCGTCGTCCGAGTTGTTGCAGTAGACCCTCCAGGTCCCAACCGAACCGGGATTGTAGAGGCCATTCACGTTCACCACCCCCGTCGGATCGGTGGTTGACCAGAACTGCTGGAAGGCCACCACCTTATCGTATATATCCCTCCCGGTTGCATCCAGGTCCACCACGTCATCCGCCGTTCCGCTCCAAGTGGATATCGACATATCGATGTGGTCCAGTGGTTCAAGGTGGATGTAGGTCAGGTTCATGTGGTACAGAATCGGAGACGTGACGTTGGACAATGTAGAGAGTTCGGCCTTCACCCTTATGTCTGGAATCGCGACGCTGCTCATGTTGAAACCCGGGCTCATCTCTTGCCAGATCGTGCCGTTATTCGTGCTGTAGTAGTACTTGATATCATTCCCTGGTTGCATGGATGCGGAGGCGTCGAACACTCCCCACTCGATTATATCTGGTGGAGAGAACTCGTTCGCCTGGACCATTCCCCATGTCGCGTAACTGCTGTATTCAATACTGATGTCCTCCAGCTCAGGTGACAAGAAGGAATCGGTTGTGCTCAGGATGACTTTGTACTGCATATGGGTCGAGGCCGGATGCGCTATCGGCTCACCAGTGCTTATCGAATAAGGGGGAGACCAAGGTGTCCAGCTCCCGTCCGGAACAGGAGTATCCCCAACTCTGGTCATTATCTCCAAAGATGTCCCAGGAGGAAGTGTCTGGTTCCATGAGATGCTCTTCCAGTTCATTGAAAACCCTGGGCTGAATATCGGAGAAAGGTACTCTCCCATGAGTGGATTTGTGATTCTAACATTGTCGAACCGCACGGTCGCATTGGATGGTCCGATGTTATTCGAGAACAGTGTCAATCCCAGCCTAACTGTGTGATCCACATCATGAACCACATAATCGCCAACATCGACCTCGATCGAGCTCCAACCCCCCATAATGCCCGTGTCAAGCGACCAGACTTCTTCATCATCTATATGGGCATGCAGTGTGGCCTTGTTTATGTTGATCAGATCCTCCATGTAGTAGTCGAATGCCAGCTTGACGTCCGCCCAACGCACTTGAATCTCAGAGAGGATTGGCGTGTGGTTCTGATGAGATGTGAAGAACTCCACCTTGTACTGCAGGTACCTTCCTGGACTCGAGACAATGATTTCTCCATCTGGGTTGGAGTAGTTCGAAACAGGCATCCAGCCCTCCCAGGTTCCTGGGAAGTTGTAGGGATCGTCCGTTGAGCCTGTTCTGGTCTGGACGGTGATTGATGTTGTTCCGGGTGTCGTGGTCTCGCTCCACCTTATGTTCTTCCAGACGACCTTCTGGCCTGCGTCGTACGCCCTAGATATCATGGAGCCAGAGGAGGGATATGTCAGATTGGAGTAGGTCACTACCAGTTGAGGGCAATACTGAGGCATGGCCGTCTCGCTGGAGTGAAACTGCTTGTCGATTAGGAGTGTGGTGTTGTCTATGATGCCGATGATGCCGAAATTTCCATAGCTCTCAGGGTGATTGCCAGCCCCCCATTTGCGAAGTGCATCTGTCAGATCCCAACCCATCCATATGTCGTCTCCGTACGAGTACTTGATATGGGTCGTCGCAAGAAGGGAAGTCCAATTGAAATCACCGCCGAATGTGATCCAGGAATCCTCCCATGTGACATTGGATTCCGTCCACGGAGTTGTCACTCTGTAGAACGAGATGTTCCATCCCGGACCCAGGTTGGCCCCCATCCTCAGCCACAAGTACGAGCTTTCCACTCTAGCATCCGGGGGTACTGATGAGAGATCGAACTGCATCAGGATTCTCCTCTCGGATGTGCCGCCAGAGGGACTCAAAGTCATGAGCGTCGGTTCTGACCCGAAGTTCTGCTTGGAATCCGAACCAGCTACTATGTAGGCGTCATTGCCCGTAAACACACTCTGCACAAGGGTGGTCGTCTCCCTTATGCCAGATACGGCCGATAGGGTCACATTCCCAGGGTCGGAAGAGAGGTCGATGTTGGTCTTGTTCAATGCGGCATTGAAGTCGAACTGCCCTGTGTCACGGTATCCGACGTTCCCCAGCCTATTGAAGACCTGGTAGACGCTGCCGGTCTCGTCAATGGGCTCGATGAAGACATCCAGCCATATTGAATTGAATTCGACGTACGCGTAGGGCGGCTCATCAGTGTTCTGAAATCGAACCTCGAGCGTCGAGATGGTTGAATTGCTCCAGGTGGAATGGAAGTGTGTTATATCATACGATTTGGTCATATCATCGGTCTCGCCGTCCATGGGGACGATGTCCGTTCTCCTGAACACTCCAGTCTCATTCTTGATCATGACCGATGTCTGTGAGTCATATTCGACAAAGTCAACTCTGTATGTGGCCCAGAGCACGACCTTACCGATCTTGCCCTCTGGCACAAGATCTGGATCGAATCCCTGCAACAGAATGTACTCAGAGGCCGAACTGTCTAGATGATACCATTGCGAGTCCACATTTAGAAGGCTCTCATTTGCAAGAAGCCCTCCGGGTACCGTGGAACCATCTCCGGTTGCCTGGTCAACAGTCACTCTCTCATAGAACGATGATATCCCTTGGTTGTTGTCGTGCGTGAGCAAGCTGTTCTGGTCCACCGGGGAGTACTGTGATGAGATATTGCCATTGGGGCTGTTCACGTAGGTCCAATTGGCATTCATCGAGAAGTTCCCATTGGCGATTGCATTCCTTGTCAGATCTGAGAGCTTCAGCTTCCCGTCCAAGGTGGCGTTTGTGTTGTCCAGTGTACCGTTCCTGAAATCTGATTCACTCGTTTGGTCCCAGGTGAGGTTATTCACGGCCAACTTGGCCTCTTGATTCGATAGGTCGATGTTGTTAGTGGTGTAGTTGCCAGGGTCGGCAAACTCCCAGACCACGGTGCTGGTGTAGTTGCCGTTGGGTATGAGCCTTGGATCCGCCGATCCTATCCTGTCCGACTTGTCGAACATGAAAAAGCCGAAGCTTGTCGTGAGGGTGAATACTATGGCTATCGAGAGAGCCCTTGCTAGTGCGGTCTCTTTCTGAAACATGATAAAGACCTACGCCTTGTGAGGTCTATCTGAAAGACTGTTGGTTATTTGGGTGTGGATATATAAGGAACTGACCGTCCAGATATCGAAGGTGATTATCACACTCGGTATCGGCCTTCATCAATGGATCGCGATAAAAGGACTGGATGTCCCTCGGCAGTAACGGTACGAATCATGGTACGCTATGCGACCTCCTCGTCCTGACCCTTGCCGAGGGATTGTTGGATACCGGGGTTGGCCTCCTATCATTGAACCGCGTCACGCGGAGATCAAAGAGGGACCCATTGTACGGTACCCTCTCCAGCTTGCTCCACAGTTCATGAATCCCTGTGGTCTTCGACTGGAGCAGAAGAGCATCTGCTTAACAAGGATAAAAGGATTGCTGTTCAGGCCGTGTCTATGCTGACGAGTTCGATTTGGAAGTAGAGTGTGAGTCCATATAGATCATGATTCGGATCATCGATGTATCCCCGACTGGGCGGTACGACCTCGACCTTCGTCTCTCCGGTCTTCATGCCCACCAAGCCATCCGAGAATCCCGAAATCACACGAATGTAAGTTTCATCCGCGTTCGCTGGGTCGACGGCAACTGACAGGGAGGTTCTTCCTTCCCAGTAGGAGCTATCTTGTACATTAGCAGTGTCTTTCACCCACAGGATGTAGTTGCACGTGACCTTGTCATCCTGCACAACCGTTCTCGTGCTCAAGCTCACCACATCCACTGTCAGATCGAGGAAGTCGTTTGCTGTGGAATCTGCCCGGGATGTCGCATAGACCCTGAAGTTGTAAGAGCCAAGAGGAGTTGTAGCTGGCACATCGACATGGATGATGCTGATGTGCTGCTGACCGGAAGTCAGGCCGACTGTCTGGCTATCATATGTGACCTGCAAGGGCGATGAATCAACCGAACTGAGATCGAAGTTGTCCGCCACCGTGGACAGGCTCGTCATCTGCACTCCCCATTCGGTATATCCTCCAGGCTCGGCTCGATGGGTGTTCGGGCCTGGGTCGGTCTTGAGAAGTATGCCGTATCTCTTGTCCGTCTCCCCGTTCTCCTCGCTGAACACGAACGAAGGCTGAATAATGTAAACGGCCAGAACAATGACTATGACGATCATGGCGATGATTCCCAGAACGCTGATCCTGCCTTCCCTGAACCATTTCCCGCAGTTGGGACATCTCCAGGAGTTATCATACACCGGTTTCCCGCAGTAGAAGCACTCCACGGTATCCTCATCGTGCTCTACCTTCCTTCTCTTGGCCATGTGAACCCTGACTATCGTTTCTCGAATATTAACCTTGCGCACCAAATACTTTATCTATTCTACTCCCATCTGAATTCCAGTGTCTGAAATCGAAGTACTGCCACGCATTCTGATTCTTGACAGGGAGGCCGTCTATGAGGGCCGGGACGGGTATCTCCCCATGAATGTGGATGCTCATGAAGCGGTAGGTAAGCTCCTCGCCGATTACGAGAGAGCGCTCATTGTGGACATGAACGGAGTTCGTAACAACAGACCAAAGCTCGATTTCATAAAAGACTTCGAGAAGAAGTCCATTTGGGTTGATGGTGGCGCCCGCAAGGCGGACAATGCCATTGATCTGTTCATCGCAGGTGCGGAGAAGGTGGTGCTGAGAACCGAGACCTTGGTCTCGATGGATGAGCTCAGAAAGGCCCATGAGCTTTCGGACCAGTTGATTTTCGAGCTGGATTTGGCCGATGGCAGAACCATCAATGGTCCGCCGGAGTTCCAAGAACGGCGCCCGGAAGACCTCATGAAGGACGTTGCACTCATCGGACTGAGGTCCTGTCTGTATCTGGACAAGAACGGGCACATTCCGAGTCCAAGCATACTACATGGGCTTCCAGATGACTTCGAGCTCTACGTCGGCATGCTTCATCAGTCAGATTCAGCAAGGCTCGAGGGTTCAGGTATCAAGGGCATAATCGTTGACGCCAAGGAGCTGGTCTAGTGGAGGAGCTCAAAAGGGCAATCGCCTTGCTCTTCAAGAGAAAGGGCGGTTCCCAGATGACAGAGAAGGAGTTCGTCTTCTCTGCATCCATGGATCTGAGATGGTTCCCTCCCAAGGACTCTCAGAAGCTTCTCGATGTTGCTCTGTCAAGGAGCGCTGTCACCCTGGAGGATGGGCAGGTCTCTCCCGCCTTTGAGATTGATGGCGTAGAAGTCCCTCTGGACTTCTCCCCGAACCGTTCAGTTCTTGAAATGCCGGCCGAGGAGGACATGTTCTCCAAGATTCTGAACCACATCATGACCAAGCTGGATATGGATAAGAAGGATGCCATTTCCCGGATAAATGCGATCCAAGAGCAGATGGAAGTGGAGATCGAGGTCGCCGCCCTGCTGGCCGGGGAGGAACTGGACATCGATATGAGTAGGTTCATGAAAGGCGTGGAAAAGGAGATCCTGAACCGAATCAGGGCACAGGCCTAGCGTTCTTCTTCGTCGGTTTGATTATCTTCATCTTCTTCCTCGCGCGGACGCAAGAAAAGGTGCGGCTTGAACAACAGTTCTATGGCAATGAAAGCAACGGCAATGAACGCCACCGAGCAGACCAGCCCTAGGCTGGATTGACCGTTGGAATCTCCTGCCACATTGAGGTACACAAAATAGGCCAGTACCGCGACGATGATCGCAACTACGGCAATGAGGATGTATATGGGAGCTCTCTTCATTCCTTTGCCTCTCTGATGAGGTCCCCTATGGTCAACGCCTTTCCAGTGGTCTTCTTCTCGACCTCTGTCGGTTTCAGCTTCTCTCTTAGCGTAATGCCGAGGGCTCTCTCCAGTTTTGCCACCAACTTATCGTCCGGTCGTAAGTCCCCCGTTTCCAGTTTGTTGATGACACTCCACTTCTCGTTAAGCTGCTTGCCGAATTCCTCTTGGCTGATGTCCATTCGCATTCTTGCTTCCCGTATTCTGGTGGAGAAGTCCCTGACAAGGATGTCCACCTCTCTCTCGTAGATGTCCCGGGGTCGGTACCGTTTCCTCTCCAACCTCTCTAGGACAGGGGATTCCTTCCTAGCTTGCTCCTTGGTGACCGGCGTACCGAACTTGGCGCAGTTGCTGCACACATTGAGGGGCGTTCCTTCAATGATCACCCTCCTGGTCTTGGGGAATTCAGTGCCACATAGCTCACAAATCAAAGCCAACACCGACAGAAATCATAAACTCTCCTAACTATTTGAATATCGCGGGTAATTACTCTTCAGCATCTCAACAGAACATCCCACTTTGCCCTCGCGGCTCGCTGATCCAATCAAACTCAACAACCAACCTCTACATGAAACATTGCTGTCTGCTACCCAACGGAAGTCTTGAAAAGGTGGAAAACGATGGCAGACCTCATGCAATCAATATTCAGAGAGGATGAAGAGATTGTGATAACATCAATCATAGACACCCCAGATGGTCTTGTGATGGTTGGAAGTGCCAAGAATGACGATTATAGAGCTCTAATTGCCAAAATGAATAAGACCAGAGAGTTGGAATGGAAGAAAACCTACGGTCGCAACTCTGTGGATTACGAGGGGCAGAGCATAGTCGCAACCAATGATGGTTTCTTGATATGTGGATGTTCAGAAGGTCACGCCTCTGAATGTGGTGGTCGTGATTGGAAGGCATATCTGCTAAAAGTGAATTCAAGTGGGGAGAAACAGTGGGAAAGATCTTTCCGGATTTTGGGAAATGAATGTGCTTTTTCACTCGCTGTAAAGGAGAATAT
>JAUVHO010000082.1 GCA_030593295.1 Methanomassiliicoccales archaeon
TTCGTTCATAGTAGAGCTGCCCGCATTCCTTTCGATGATGGTCCTGTTCCAAGTGACGTAGGGTGGATCTGAGTGGTAGAGGACCCCGTAAGAGTCGAAGTCAGGGTTTGCGGCTTCCGGGTCATCGCCGACCCAGGTAAGTACGATGCGGTTCTGGTAGACTCCCTGTGGGATGTATGTCCATCTGATGTCGGTGGGGTCATCATTCCAGTTCGAGACCACTGTCTGTGTGAAGGGGAGATTTGGCAGACCATTGCTGTCAAGCGTTGTGTGGGCGACCCATACGTTCTTTCCTCCGAAGCGGTCGTCAGGTGAAACGGGCACGGTCTTCCGGTATGCGATGAAGATATGATCGGTGAGCCCATCGTTGAAGGTCAGGACCGATGGTTCCATTTCATCCGTGGTTCCGTTTGTTATCTGGAGCCGCCTTGGGACCTTGTCACACTTGACGTTAAGTCTGATGTCGAGCCTGTCGGTGGCTGTACTGTCGCCGACAGATGTTCCTGTTATCACAATATCGTAAACACCGCAAATGACCCCACCAGCAACCGAGATGATAGCGTAAGTGTCGGTGGTTTCTCGGGACTTCATGTTCCTGAGCAAGGAGTTCTCGAAGTTGACTGAAATACCGGGAGTCGATGTGGCACCCAGGGCGATGCTGTCAATTTTGTTCCCGAAGTTTGTGACTGAGAAGGGGAAAGGAACATCCCCATACTGGGTAGTCTCGAGATAGAGAGGATGGTCCGTTGACAATTCCACATCATAATCCTCTTGAGGATCAAAATCCGCACCTGCAACCAACGCAAAGGGCGCATCTGACGGAATGCTGAAACCGACGACCTCGATGGTCCACGTTCCTGGTTCTGGGAATTCTACCTCCACCTGTTCGACGTTGTTCACATCGTCCCATCCATCATTTCCGATTCTGTCCCAGAGGGGATTTGCATCTGCGGGTGATGGATTGGGAATTGACCATCCGTCGTACATGCCAACGCTTCCGTAGACGTTACCATTATAGATGATGCCACTGGGAGAAGTGAGTTTCAGGTTCAAGTCCCTACTCAGAGCCTTCATCGGAACATCGACCCAAACCAAGGTCACTTTCAAGGGTACCTCGTCTGTGTGAACTGTCGTGTCAAAACTCGGAATCCAGATGCCTGTAGTGGTCATCACACCCTCCTCATATTTGTTGGTCCTTGGAGCGGGCGGGAAGAGAGATTGCATGAGATCAACACTGCCCCAGCCTTGATCATATCCGGGATAATCGAAAAGGGCCTCATCCATCCGTATGGCGCCATTGATCAGAAGAGCCTTGACCAATTGAGAGTTGATTTGATAGGGGTCGCTGATGCCACCGACCTCTCGGAGGTATTCCCTGACAAGCATGGCCAAGCCACCGAGATGTGCTGATGCTGGTGAAGTTCCGGCTTCATAGTACCTGTAATCGCAAATACCGTCTCCGGTCAGATTATCGGGATCGCTGTAATTGTAGACGTCCACACCCATGATGCAATCACCTTGAGGATTACCGATTCCTGTGGCTTCGTTGTGCCACCATTCGCCGTAACCCATGGGTCCAATGACCTGGGTTCCCACAGTGACCAGGTCCGGTTTCAGCCTCCCGTAGCTCCATAATGGTCCTCCCCTGCTGCTGAAGTCCGCCACTATGTTGGGATTGTGCGCATCTGGTCTGGTTGGACGGAAGTTCAGAGTCGCGCCTGCTGCCAGACCATTCTTGCCCTGTGAGTTACTGGAGAGTGTGTTGGGGTCAGGTCCCGCATTGCCACTGGAAAAGACTATCAATCGGTCGTTGTTTGTATTGATCCGGTCATCAACTGCCCATGAATCGCCTCCAAAATCGGCAGGCGGGCCCCCGTAGCCGTTCACGTTGATATGAGCTCCGTCAGCGTACTGTAAGTCCCAGTATATTGGATTGGCTAACAGGCCCATACCGAATGCCTCAACCCCATCAAAAGACAGCTTCCCTTCGGGAACTATGCCAACTCCTTCTGAATATTCCCATACATCATCGTCAGTTGGTTCACCTAGGAAGTACTCCCAAGCGAATCCGTTCCCCATGACGGCACCTGCCATGTGAGTTCCGTGAGCCATTCCAGAAATCCAGCCATCTGGACAGGAGTTACCAGTTTGGTCTACTACGCGAATGACCCTGTCTCCATGAGGTCCCTTGAAGAAATCGGGATGTCCGTTGTCTGGCATGCAACTGTCGAATCCTGAATCCTGTATCCCAACAACCTCGAAGATGTCATCGGAAGTACCTTCAATCCCATCTGGTCCGGGCGATTGTCCAGTAAGCGACGAAGGCAACCCACTCCTCGATGTATCCCAAGATTCGAACGCACCATGAATCTTGGCCGACATCAAATCCATTGGCTTGGGAGTGAAATCCCTTCTCACATCCAGAACCTCTGGAATAGAAATAACCCAAGGCAACAGCCCTGGGTCGACATAGACGATTATCGTCCTCGGAGGATACGACATTAGGACGCTCGCACCCATATCCACCAGCCTTCTCGACACGTCCATTCTCTGGGAATCCTCGAAAAGCATCACTGCAATCCTCACTACGCCTTCACTGTCAAGCAGCTCACTCGAGATTTTATACTGGGGATAGTACGCGCCCACCCACTGCACGTAATGGAGTTAACTGATTATCGATTTCACAGAAGGAGGCATTTTCTCTACGGCAGAGAAGGTCGGCACAAGTTTCCCTATTCTCC
>JAUVHO010000071.1 GCA_030593295.1 Methanomassiliicoccales archaeon
CGATGAAAGCGTCAGGGTCTACATCGGTCCCGTGCCCGTAAAGGTCTCCGAGGGAATGGACAGGGTCGTTGTGTATCTGGACAGGGACGGTCCGAGCACAGGTCTGAGAACGATCGCGGACGGCCAGTTCGTCGGATACGACTTCATGTTGCTTGTCGTAGGAAAAGGCGGAAGCATCAACTCCACTGGCGTTTACGTCTACAACCAGTCCTCCGAGATCCCCTGGGAGCTCAGCTCGCCGTTGGACGCAGCGACTGACAGCATCAGAATGGAGCTGGGAGTCCCTGCCCAAGTCCTCAACTTGACCGATGATTTCGTCGCCCACGTCTTCATGATCGATTGGAGCAAGAACTATGACCGTTCCGACGTCGCCCTGACGAACTCCACCAGCAGGAGCAGGACACGCAGTCCGCAGGGCGACGACGTCGTGTTGAACGAGATAAGGCCTGACAAGAAGAACAACGAGTGGTTCGAACTCGCCAATCCAACAGACAGCGAGATCGACATCTCCGGATGGGAGGTCATGGTGGATGGAGTCACGGCGTACACATTCCCCGAGGGGACAACGATCGGGGCCTTTGGCAGCGGCAACGAGTACCTCACAGTGGATCTCAGCGGGGACAAGCTCCCCGATGGAGGGGCGAATATCAAGCTGGTCAACGGAACCACTGACATCGATGAGACAGACTACCCGAGCATCAAGGTGTCTGAGAGCTGGTCCAGATACAGGGAGTCGGAGACGGATAAGCCCCTCGATACTGACAGTGTCAATGACTGGTACATTTCGAAATCGCCCACGAAAGGAGAGATGAATGATCAGACGAAACCTTCCATGGCTGTGAAGAAGACTGCGGACAAGACCTCCGCGGCCCCCGGTGAGCAGGTCGTCTACACGATCTACTACAACAACACAGGGTCAAATAGGGCAAAGAGCGTCTGGCTGAACGATACTCTTCCGGATGGGGTGACTTACATCTCTTCGAGCAAGGCGTACCTATCAAGGAGCGGGAACACGTATCGGTGGTACTTCAACAACGTTCCGTCCAAGTCCGAGAATTCCTTCACAATCACAGTACAAGTGAACGACACGACCGCGGATCAAGCGGTCCTTGAGAACTTCATCACTCTGAACTACACGAACAACAATAATGTCTGGCAACCAGGCTCCGACTCCACAGTGTCCTTCACCGTGTCGCGCCCCATAATAGCCATAGTCAAGACGGTCGATAAACCCGTAGCCCAGCCAGGCGACTGGCTGAACTACACGATCTACTACAACAACACGGGCTCGGCGAACGCAGCCCATGTCTGGGTGAATGACACCCTTCCGGACAACGTGACCTTCCAGTCCTCGAGCGATCCTTACGAGTCACAGAACGGGAACACCTACGTCTGGCATTTCACGGATGTCGCACCAGGTTCTCACACATTCACGATCACGGTCACCGTTGACCTCGACGTGCCACCGGGGATCACACTTGTCAACTACGCCTTCCTGAACTACACAACACAGAACTCGTACGGATTGGAGGAGTCTTGGGGTTCGGCGTCGACATACATCCCTGAGTTCCAGGACATGATCCTGCCCCTAGCCATGATTCTGGTGGTCTTTGTTCTCGTCAGAAGAAGGAAGGTGGCTGACGGCGTTCCACGGACCAACGACCGTTAAAGCGGCACGGTTCACCGACGCTCAAGGGCTAGCGCACTTCGTGCGGTTATGAAAGCTCCTTCTTGGACTGCAACGTTGGTCACAGGCAACCTGACTCTGCTGGCGGCCGTACAATCCTTGTTGCGGAAACCTTGCTATGATGTTGATGTGTCGCCCTTCAACGGAAGGACGGCGGATAGATCCCGTCATTGAATGATAGGTATGATTTGAATGATAAGACACATATATACGACTCCCTATGCCCTGAAGAAGTGAGGCTATGATTGGAAAACCAGGATTCTATGGCAGCACAACTGTCGGCCAGAGAGGTCAAATCGTACTACCTGCCAAACTGAGAGAGAAGTTCGGAATCAATCCCGGAGACAAACTCCTCGTCCTCGGTGGAGAGAAGACGGACATCTGGGGTATATTCATCGTAAAAGCAGATGTTCTGGGCAAGATGCTGGACCGATTTGGTGATGAAATCAGGGAGATTCTGCAAGAAGATTCAATGGGGGAGGACGAATAGTCCAGGACCTCAGTGTTCTTGAGGTGCAGAGAAAACGACAGGTGAGACAATGAAGACCGATGTGATAATCGAGGGCAAGAACGTGCACAAGACATACGACACGGGGAGAATCAAAGTGCAGGCATTGCGAGGTGTCGATCTCAGCGTGAAGCGGGGAGAGATGGTTTCCATCATGGGACCTTCCGGCTGTGGAAAGACCACACTCCTGAACTGCTTTTCAGGGATAGACGACATGACCGAGGGCGATGTGAAGATTGAGGGAAAGTCACTAAGAGAAATGTCAGACAATGAAAAGACTGACCATAGGGCAGGAAGGATGGGGTTCATTTTCCAAGCCTACAACCTACTACCAGTTCTGACAGCGGTCGAGAACGTCGAGTTGCCCTTGCTCGTCTCCGCAGTCAATCCCAGGATGGCGAGAGAGAAGGCAATAGGCATCCTTGAGGTGGTCGGGTTAGAAAAGCGCAAGAACCAGAAGCCCGCAGAACTGTCTGGAGGTGAGCAGCAGAGGGTCACGATCGCTCGCTCTTTGGTAAACAATCCCGCTATCGTATGGGCCGACGAGCCCACGGGCAATCTGGATGCCGAGACCTCGGGGCAGATTATGGAGTTGCTCTGCAGAATGAACAAGGAGAACAAACAGACCTTCGTGATCGTTTCGCACGATCCTGCTGTTGGAGAGATGGCGGATAGAGTGCTCAAGATGAGAGATGGCGTTTTCGAGAAGGAATACGTCCCCCTCCGGTAGAATACGGGTTTGGATAGGTGTGTGGTGATATGACAATGCCGAATCCGATTCTGGTCTCCCTTTTTGCCGTGATTCTCATCGTGATCGGAGTTCTGGCCATTCGAAGGCGGGTACTATTCAAAATGGGTGTGCGGAATTTCATCAGACACAAGACACACTCGATATTGGTCGTAGCAGGCTTGTTGATCGGAACATCGATTATCTCAGGTGCTCTGGTGACCGGTGACTCTATCGACCATTTCATTGTCAAGAGCACCTATGACGGTCTGGGACTTGTAGACGTAACGGTCTCAACCGACAGAGTGGACTTTTTCAATGAGTCATTCTTTTGGGAGCTGAGAAACGATACCGGAGTCGAAGAACACAGTGACGGGATATCCCCAACAATCCTGACCTTTGTGTCGGTCGAGGATGACGACAGCGGACAGTTCGAACCCGTCATGACCTTTGTGGGCTTCGACCCAAGTCTCGATCGCGATTTCGGACAGTTCACAGAAGCGAACGGCAGCGAGACCTACGCGTACGACCTCGGAACGGACGAGGTCATTCTGAACGGAAGGGCAGCAGACGTTCTGAACGCCGAACAGGGCGATATGCTGAGGATAAGCTACAGACCGCTGACGCTTCAAGGTGGGGAAGTCCTCCAGAAACAGTTCGAAACGAAGTACGTCGTCAAGGATGAGGGAAAGGGACAGTATGGTCTGCAGGCGAACATCTTCGTGAGGCTGGACGTCGCCCAGGAAATGTTCAACGTATCTGGAAGGATCAATCTGATTCGAATCTCCGCCCCGGGCGATGTTGAGGCTGGTGCGGGAAACAGTGATGAGTTGGTTGCCGCGGTCCAGGACGCTCTGGACTCTTCACCAGACCAAGGATTGAGTGAGCTGAGTGTAGATGCAGTGAAAAAGGACGCTCTTGAACAAGCAGAGGAAACTGGCGAGATGTTCTCGATATTCCTGATGATCTTCGGTTCATTCAGCATCATTGCCGGTGTGATACTGATCATAAACATATTCACCATGCTCGCCGAGGAGAGAAAATCAGAACTGGGGATGGCGAGAGCTCTCGGTATGAGAAAGTCGCATCTGATGCAGATGTTCCTCTTTGAGGGTTCGAGCTACGCGTTGGTGGCCGCTCTGCTGGGGACTCTAGCCGGCCTGTTTCTGGCCGCGACCCTGATATTCGGATTGAATAGTGTGTTCGCCATCGGCGAGTTCGGAGGCATACCATTCCGCTTTGAAATCAGCAGTCTCATCGACGCTTTCTGCCTCGGGACAATAATCGCCTTCTTGACAATCCTGGTAGCCTCAGCGCGAATAACGAACATTAACATCGTTCGAGCAATCAGGGACATTGAGGAACCTGTCCTTGAGAGGGCCACGAGAAGGACAGCGATTCTGGGGGGAGTCACTCTGGCGCTAGGGCTTGTCGCATTCTTTCTTGGATACGAGAATCTAATCATCAGGCTTGTTGCGCCTTGTCTGGCCCTCATGGGATTCGCCTTTGTGCTTAGGCGTTTTACGAGTGCTTCGATAGCCTTCACAATCTCCGGAATCGCTATCATCGCATACATACTCCACTCCATTACAACGTTCTTCGAAGGTGAGATGGAAGAGATGGCATACCTCTTCATCGTGAGCGGTGTGCTCCTGGTCATCGCTGCAGTCATGATAGTCATATTCAACTCCTCCCTGCTGGTCAGAGGGGTCAGTGGAAGCCTGGCAAGAATCCGTTCGATGAGGCCCATAGTCAAAACCGCCGTCTCTCATCCACTCAACAAGAGATTCAGAACTGGAATGACGGTATCGATGTTTGCCTTGGTGATATACACCATCGTATTGTTGTCTGTGTTCTCCAATATCTTCAGTCTGAGCGTTTCCAGCGAGCTCGTCAAACAAGGTGGCGGATACGAGATTATCGGAACGAGCACGATACCGGTTTCCGACCTGAACAACGTGACAGTGATAGACGCTGAGGGCAATCCAGTGAGAATCGAGTCGCCCACTCTGGCCAACGATGTTCGAACATTCGAACAGATAGTCGCTACGTACCCGAATGTGACGATAGATGGTGTGCCATTAGGCGGTACGGGGGGTGGCATGATGAGCTTTGGTCTCGGCAGGGTTCTTGGAGTCGATAATCAGTTCATCCAAAACAATCAATACGTGTTCGCAGAGATGCTCGAAGGTTACACCGACCCTCACGAAGCTTGGGACGCCATCCAGGATAATCACACGAACGTGATCGTTGACCTGAGCATCACATTTGCCGGTGGATCAGGCATGCAGGGCGGGAACGGGATCACGGTGGGAGACCACTTGACTATTGAGACGGTCAACGGTACGAAGGACTTCCAGATAGTGGGCATCCTTGATCAGATGTTGTTGAATGGGATATTCATGACGAAGGAGAACGCCCAAGCCTACTTCTCTGATTCATTCACCGTCCACGGAAACAGCGTGTTCATTTTCAGTGTGAAGGACGGAGCTGATGCGAAGACAGTCACACTGAATCTCGAGAGGGACTTCAGGGCCATCGGAATGGATACAAGGTATCTCAAGGAAGATATCGAGTCAATGATGGAGATGCTCAATTCCTTCTTCCTGATATTCGAGATATTCCTTGGGTTGGGCCTGATCGTGGGGATTGCCGGTCTGGGCGTCATCACAATCAGGAGTGTTGTTGAGAGGAGGCAGGAAATCGGGGTGATGAGAGCTATCGGTTTCAGGCGGGGGATGATACTCAAATCCTTTGTGACCGAGATACTGTTCATTGCCACTCTCGGCATCGTCATAGGAACCGCTATCGGGCTGACAGTTGCGTATGAGATCTTCGCTTCGATGATGGCCGAGGAAGATGTCAGTTTCAGCATACCATGGATGCACCTGCTTACTATCACTCTGATAACCTATGTTGCGTCGTTGGCCTGCACGATTGTACCATCGATAAAGGCATCGAGAACTTCACCAGCCGACGCGTTGAGGTATATGGGGTAGTCGACCGCCTCTAGTTACGGAGTGATGAACGCGATCTGTCGGGAAGGAAGGAAAGGGTCAAATGCCCTTTCGATATTGGTCGTTTCGGAATCGGTTGGAATTATGGCGATGTGCGCTGAGATGATGCTCGCTCTAGATTCGGCAGAGACTAGAGATGAAACCAATGTCCAAGACTAGAATCTCCATGATTACGGGGCTGAGATGGGTCAAGTACGTGATGAACGTCAGTAATAGTGGAGGAATGGGCACGAATGTTCCTCAAGTCTCGCGGGAACTGAGAAAGCTGGGATACGAAGTCCTGATCAATCAGCCCGAAAGAGGCTTCGACATTCTGCATATCCATAATCCTCTCTTCGCATCATACTTCTTGGCCTGCAAGACCCGAGGCAAGAAGCCATTGGTCATCCATGCTCGACACATACCAGAGCTCGCTAAGGGGGGGATCATCCTTGGTGAATTCCTCTACCGTCCATTCAAATGGTATTCCAAGTACTTCTATGGTCTTGCGGATGTCGTAGTCTGCGCCACCCCCTATGTCAAGAAGGTTCTTGTCAAGGAAGGAATAGAATCTCGTGTGGAAGTCGTGCCCAATGGTATCAATCGAAGCGTCTTTAGAAGCTCTGAAGAAAGGAGGAGGATGTTCAGGAGGAAGCATGGTTTCGCAGAAGATGATTTTGTCGTTCTCAGTGTAGGCCTAACGCTCCCGAGGAAGGGCGTCGGAACCTTCATGGCAGTGGCGAGAGCGCTCGAAAGGAAGGAGTCCATGAAATTCCTTTGGGTGGGTTCTTCGGAGCCATTCCTTCAAAAGGTGGACCTAGACGACATCCCCAGAAACGTGCTCTTTCTAGGTCATCTCCCTTTTTCTGAGATACCTGCTGCCTACTCTGGGAGTGATGCATTCTTTTTCCCTACATACGCTGAGAGTTATGGAAATGCCCTGTTTGAAGCTGCGAGCTGTGGCAAAGCTTTGATTATCAGAGATATCCCGATCTATGAGGGCCTATTTACGCACGGAGAGAACTGTCTGAAGGGCAAGAGTGTTGAGGATTTTTCTTCGCACGTTTCTGCCATTCGTGACCACAAGAGACTGAGAAATGATCTCGAGAAGGGCTCTCTGGAGATTGCCAGGGAACATGATATGAGAGAATGCGTAGTGGAACTGGCTCGTGTGTATGATGGTCTTATGAGCTGAGAGGTTGTCAATTGTTTGTGGAGGGCATCTATGATTTCTTTGGACCTTTCGGCACGGTCGGAGTACTGCTGGCGCTTTTTCTCATTTTCATTATCGATGCAGTTCTATTTCCTGTTCTGCCCGAGCTCTTCGCAGTGATAACTTTCGGGTTGTATCCTTCGATGACCTGGGGCGCACTGGTCCTAGCGGTGGCTGTCGTTGGCGGGGTGACTGGAAATGCCATCTTGTATGTTGTTGCCAAGAAAGCAAAGCTTCCGAGATGGATAACGAATCGAATGAAGAGTTACATGTCGATGCTGATGATAAGAGACGAGAG
>JAUVHO010000016.1 GCA_030593295.1 Methanomassiliicoccales archaeon
CTCGACCAGCTCATTGACCAGGGAGCTCTTGACCCGTGCACCCAGAATCGCACCTGCCCGAACATAATCCCCGGATGAGAACCCGCCAGGTATCATCACTATATCATAGTCAAGAAGATTCCTCTTCTCGTCCTCGTTGACGTCCGAACCGATCAGCTGCTTGAGGTGGACCTTCTCGGAGTTGGCCCCCAATCTCTTGAATGACCAGTAGGACTCTTCCTCGCAGTTGGTGCCCTCTATGTAGAGCACGCAGACCCTGACATCCTCGACCCTCATTCTCCACCCCCAAGCAGGTTGTACAACGTGTTCGTCCACGCCTCCCTGACGTCGTCCAGGGGAATCTCAATGCTACTTCCGTTGTCCTTGATCGATAAGGCATCTCCGGTGACGGTCCCTATCCGTCGTATCCAAATGTCCCCGAATCTGGAAAGGACCCGGTCCTCATTCCCAGAGTCGACCTCAACGAGCCAGCGGGTGTTGGATTCAGAGAAGAGTTTATGATCGAGCCTCAGGTTCGGGATTCCTGTCAAGTCCAGTTCCGCTCCGATGCTTCCTCCCAGGCACATCTCGGCCACCGCGACCGCCAGACCCCCATGGGAAATGTCATGGCACGAAAGAAGAAGACCATCGTCGATCGAAGTGAGGATCCCCTTCATACCACTCTTGAGAGTGTTCAGATCGACAGACGGCACAGTCGAACTGTAGGCGCCGTTAAGGCTGTAATACTCAGAACCACCCAGCTCTTCCTTCGTCTCACCGATGAGGAGGATTGAACTTCCCTCCTTCTTGAAGTCCGTGGTCACGCACTTGGCGAGATCATCGACAATGCCCACACCCAGCAGCACTGGGGTAGGTTTGACAGGGGCAAATGAGGTCTCGTTGTAGAAGCTGACGTTGCCGGAGGGTGTGGGAAGACCCAGCGCCATAGCCGTCTCACCGATGCCGCGAACTGTCTCCCTGAACGCTCCAAGCCTGTCGGGTTTCTCCGGGTTCCCGAAATTCAAGCAGTTGGAGAATGAGTGAGGACTGGCACCCACCGATACTAGGTTCCTGCACATCTCATCAACGGCAGAGGCGCCTCCCAGATACGGGTCAATCGCAGTGTAGTGCGGTGTGGACGAAGTGGTCACAGCTAGACATCTGTTGGAGGACTCCAGAGGCTTAAGAACAACAGCATCACCATGGCACGCCAGACCTATCTTGCCCTGCAATGGCTTGAGGACGGTGGATCCCCTCACCTCGTGATCGTACTGCCTGATCACCCATTCCTTGCTGGCAATGTTGGGCGAGGCAATGACATCCAGGATTGCCTTCTGATAATCCTCAGGCTCATCCGGAACCGTCTCGGACCGCTTCATGGATTCGAAGTCAGTTGCATATTCCCGACAATATTCCGGGCCAGCTGTTAGAAATTCCAGGTTCAGCTCCAGGACCACTTCACCATGATACTTGACGCGGACGATCTTGTCCTTGATGACCTTTGCGACCGGGGTCGCCAGAACATCATAGAGCTTGAAGATGTGCAGTATCTTCTCCACGTTCTCGGGAGCGACCGCAAGCATCATCCTCTCTTGTGACTCGCTGACCCACATCTCCCAGGGGGCCAGACCTTCTTCCTTCAGTGGCACCTTCTCGAGTTCGACCTCGGCCCCAAAACCCCCTGCAAGAGCCATTTCTCCGACCACGCATGAAAGACCTCCTCCGCCGAGATCCTTCATCCCGTTGAGAAGGCCTCTCTCAGCTGCTTCAAGACATGCATGGATCAGCGGTTCCTTCAGGATCGGATCCCCGAGTTGTACAGCGCCACCTCTCCACTGCTCTTCCATGTCCTCGGTGAGCTCCACGGATGCGAAGGTCACACCGTGAATCCCGTCCCTTCCGGTCCTGCCCCCGACCAATATGAACACATCGTTCTCGGTCTTCACCCTGTTCTTGGCCAGGTTCTTCTTCTTGGCTATGCCGACGCAGCCCACGTTGATTATGATGTTCCCGATGTAGCCCTCATCGAAGATGACGGCACCTGACACGGTCGGGATCCCAAGCCTGTTACCATAATCCCTGATGCCTGAAACAACACCTCCCATGAGATACCTTGGATGCTTCACACCCGGGGGAAGGTCCCTGTACTTGAGATCAAGAGGACCGAAATGCAGGGGGTCGATGAGCGCGACTGGTTGGGCACCCATGCAGAGAACGTCCCTTATGATCCCTCCTATCCCGGTCGCAGCACCGCCATAGGGCTCCACCGCGCTCGGATGGTTGTGGCTCTCTATCCTCAAGGCATAGGCATGATCCTCATCGAACTCAACGACACCAGCGTCCCCTCGGTCCAAGACAACATCCGACTCAATGCTCCTGAGATACTCCCTCAGAAAGACCATGGAGGACTTGTAGCAGCAATGCTCTGACCAGGCCTGACCGAGCGACTGGAGCTCCACGTCAGTAGGGTTCCTCCCCTTGGATTCGAAGTATGATCTGATCCGCTTCATCTCGTCCAAGTTCAGAGCTAGACCCGCGTCGTCGCTCACGGTCTGAAGCTCCTCGTCAGTGGCCGATAGAAGGTCCACATCGAACAGCTCGAAACCGAGATTCCTGCTATTGAACAGTTGTCTCATCCCCACTCCTCTTCTCAAAGGTCCGGATGCCTATCATGAGCTCAAACTCATTTCAGACTGATGGTATAATCGTGAATGACGGGGTTCGCCAGGAGCTTCCTGCACATCTCCTCGACGATCTGCTTCGCCTTGTCCTTGTCATCTTCCTCAAGGGATATCTCGAACAACCTCGCTGACTTGACATCGACAGCGGAATCAAAACCCAGGAGTTTTAGCGCCTTCAGCGTGTTGCCTCCCTCGGGATCGGCCACCCCTTTCTTGAGATGTATTTGTACCTGTGCGGTCGTCATTCAACCACTTGGGGGGTAATTGTCATTTCGATATTAATTGTGTTGGTGTTAACATGAAAGTAACGTACGGTGACACCTCATGGTTTTTATCCTCGCTATTCTCAGGGAAGGCACTCAGATAGGAGGCTAGCCAATGAAAGACAAGTCAAAGACAAAGATACAAAACTACACATCCATGCAAGAGATAGGCGAAGACGTTCTAGGAAAACTGAAATCCTCCCTCAAGAATGAGGAAACACCGGTCGAAGAGGATAGAATCGAGAACTTGCAGCCAGAGGGTTTCAAGCTCGAACACACCACGCTCTGGTCGTTCAACAAGCGAGGAGATTGGGCGACGCACAAGGGGGACTTCAGAGGGAACTGGATGCCTCAGATACCCAGGAACATCATCCTCAGGTACAGCAAGGTTGGAGATACAGTCCTTGACCCCATGGTGGGCAGCGGAACGACCATGATAGAGTCGAAGATCACCGGAAGGAACGGCATAGGGTTGGACGTTGATCCCGGCGCACTTCTCGTGGCCATGAGCAGGCTGCAGTTCAACGCGAACGGTGAGGACATACCTGAGAGCTCTCAGAAACTGTATCTGGGGGACGCTAGGAGAATGGATCTGGTTGACAACGAATCGATCGATCTCGCACTCATCCATCCGCCCCAGCCGGATTACATAGGAAACGTGAACGGAAAGAACTCGGCTGACCTCTCGTTCGTCTCGAGCTTCGATGAATACTGCGCCGAGCTCAAACGCGTGGCCGCGGAAGTGTTCAGAACGTTGAAGCCCGAGAAGTACTGCGCGATATTCGTCGGGGACACGAGGAGGCACAAGCACTTCGTACCCATATCCCACAGGGTCCTACAGGACTTCCTGGACGTGGGGTTCGTGCTCAAGGAGGATGTCATCAAAAAGCAGTGGAACTGCTCTCAATCAGGATTCTGGGCAAGAAGGTCGAAGAGGGATAACTTCCTTCTCATATCGCACAAGCATCTGTTCGTCTTCCGAAAACCAGATAGTGAAGAGGACCTGAGCAAACTCGGGAACAGCATGAAGTGGTGGTAGTCTAGAAGCCTTCCCAGTGGACTCTGTCGGGCATGAACTCATCGTCCTCATGCGGTGGCTTGTCCTGGGCGGGAAATCCCAAAGCAATCAAATTGAGCACCCTGATGGTTGAAGGAATGCCCAAGACCTCCCTTACATAGTCCTCGCCTGACTGCTCCTCAGAATGGACTGTGTCGCGTATATGGATCCAGCAGCTTCCAAGACCCAACTCAGTGGCAGTCAACTGTATCATCGTAGAAGCGATGCTGCTGTCCTCGATCCATCTGCCGGCGATCTCGGAATCCGCACAGACGACGATAACCAGCGGTGCGCCTGAGGCGAATCCAGAACTCCCATCCCTGGCTTTGGACAGCTTCTCGATCAACCCTTTATCGGACACCAGAACGAAATGCCACGGTCTTCGGTTAGAAGAAGATGGAGAGAAGAATGCCGCAGTGAGCATGTCCTGGATTGTCTCCTTGGGAATATCCTGGTGATCGAAATTCCGGATAGATCTCCTTTTTCGAATCGTCTCTAGAACGGGACTGGTCATGTATCCACCTTATGTGAAAGATGACTTCTTATTAATATCGGTTGCCACAATAAAGGAGCAGAATGTACGATCCTATCAAACGAACGAGGTCGCTGGAGAAGATTGCATATCAGGGAAGGGGCAGGAGGTATTACCGATTCCGCGGAGCCAAATGGTACGGAGGGATAGCGACCGGTGATGTGGCCGTGTGCAACCTGAGGTGCGTTTTCTGCTGGGCCGGGGATTCCATCATGGACAGGCCTCAGGATGTGGGGAAGTACTATTCACCTGCGGATGCTTTCTCAAGGCTTGACAAGATCGCCAGTAAGGGAGGCTATTCACAACTTCGTTTGAGCGGACAGGAACCAACGATCGGAAGGGAGCATTTGCTCGAGCTCCTGGGGTTGGTGGAGAAGTCGCCCTACAGGTTCATTCTTGAGACAAACGGAATACTTCTCGGTTCCGAGCCGGACTATGCTTCTGCCCTCTCAGGGTTTCGAAAACTGCATGTTAGAGTGTCCTTGAAAGGAACATGTGAAGAGGAATTCATTTCAATGACCGGCGCAGAGCCAGAGGCATTCAAGCTGCAGCTTGCAGCGCTGTCTAAACTCAAGGACGCAAAGGTCAGCTGCCATCCAGCAGTCATGGTTTCCTTCTCAACTAAAGAGAACTTCGCAGCACTTTCTGATAGGTTGGATGAGATAGACAGAAGCCTTTTCCAGCAGTTAGAGATCGAGGAACTGATCGCTTACCCACATGTAATGAAGAGACTGGAAACGGCCGGATTCACTACCGGGACATCACACCCTCCGCACGACGTTCCGAACGACCTTGTGTGAACCCGACAAGGCAACATTCCAAACGGCGTAAACAGAACTTGTTCACTTCAGAGCACGACTATTCAACCAGCTTCCTGGCAAACGTGAGATAACCAGTGTGCCCTAACATCTCGAAGCTCGGCCTTGATCCTCTATCCCCCACTTCCATACCCCTCTGGAGGATCTCGATGGACCTTATGTCGATGAAAGGAAGCCTCCTCAACTCTCTGACGGTTTTCTCCATTTGATTCACTGTCGGGACGTATACGGCCAGATGACCAGAAGGCTTCAGACATTCATGCACCTGACCCAAGATATCCCACGGGTTGGGGATGTCCACGACAACACAATCGAAGTCTCTCTCCCCGATCCCATCAAGGGCGTCCTGGACCTTCACATCCGCCACTCCTTCCATTCCTGCCCTCTTTATATTCTTGGCGACCAGCTGGGCGAAATCCTCCCTCTTCTCGTAGCTCACAACCGCACCTTCAGGAGCGACAAAATGGGCTAGGACTATTGTCATTGCACCAGAACCAGCACCTATCTCCAGAATCCTATCACCGGATTTGACGTCGCAGTTGAAGATGATGGAAGAACTGTCCTTGGGAGTGATTATCTGAGCTTCTCTTTCTATGGTGTCAACTAGATCCAACACGGACGGCCTCAAAACAATGTACTTCTTGCCGGCAATCTCTACCCGCTTCCCTTCCGGGTCCTTGGGGAGCTTGGAGAAGTCGACCACACCCAGACCGGGCACTTTCTCCGGACCTTCGCCAAAAGGAACAAGCCTTTTCCTTCCTTTCTCGTCTATCAGTACAATCCTGTCCATCCAGCATTTGAGATGATACTGCGATTTAAAAGGGTTTCTAAAAATGGAAAGATGGGTGGGTCCTAGAACCCACCTGGTATGGGCAATGTCCTTCCGGTCGTGCCCGAGACGTATACCCAATATCCTTCGCCCGGCTGCAGGTAATAGCTCAACGGAAGATCGCCTGGCCTCGTACCACTCCTCCTCAGATAGTACGGAGGACTCATCGCGTCGAACGCTTCAACCATGTCAATGCCAAGGGTCGGATCGTCCAGAAGGTCCTGAACGGTCAATCCAGTCGCGTTGAGCGACGGATATCCTATCAGGTTCCAACCCGGTTCCAGAGGTATCTCCGTCACGTAGGTCAGATTGCCGGTGATGTGAATGCTTGCCGCGGCGTTGGTGATGTGTATCCAGATGCCCATGGTCTTGTCCACGCTCGTCAGTGAGTTGGCAGGCTTCAAGGTGTTCCAAGAAAGCCACTTACCCGCAACGGCGTCGTACACCCTCAGCTCATCGTACATTCCAATAATATCTGAGAATACCGAACCGAGCGTCGTGTCGGATACCGTCAAGGGTATGGATATCAGCTGCCAACCCGTGGCCGTGAAGTTGATCCAGAACTCCCTGTACACCGGTTTCTTGCCGATTGTAGTAACGTCCACGCAGGCTCCAATTCCCCAGTTGTTGAACTCGTCCTCTCCCCTGGCGCAGAGCCTATGCGTCTCACCGCCGTCCCAGCCGGTCGGCGTGTAGGTTGCCATCCCGGTCTCGGTGGGCGAGTCCGTTCCAATGGTCATGGGCAGAGCGCCGGTCCAGTCGATGTTTCGCGGATCAACGACCGACAGCGGAACCTCTATCCACTCCGCGTTCAAGATGTTGCTCATACCGGTAGATGTGTCCGTCATGGTCGCGAAGAGCTGCACGTCCTTGCCCTCGATAGATATGTCGAACGGGTTGGGCACGGCGACTATTGGATCGGTCACGGGTCCGACCGTGTCGGGATCGGATTCCCAGCCCATGTGGTAGACCAGCAGATAGACATCGTAGTTCACGTCAGACTCGGTACCCTTGGTGGCGTGGTAGACCTCGTACACGTTGTGACGGGTCCCGTTCACCGTCAAGGTATCAGTCATCTGATGACCCTTGCCATACGAGTCGGCTGTCAGCGTTGAGAAAATTCGGCTGTTGTTGAAGGTGTCATTGGTTGCCACTGTCATCAGATTGCCGACACCGAACTCATTTGCGTTCTCGATATACATAATCCATGTATACCCGTCATTAGTCGTGACCATCTGGGTGATCGGCCTTCGATCGTAGTTGGAGTTGGAGACCGACAGGCCCATTGGCCCGTATAAATCCTTGAGGTCGGGACTGATGCCTACGGTATTGCGGTCCATTCCAATTGGTGGATTGGCAGCGTCATAATCGCCTTCAAGGTAGGCGGCCCACAGGGTCAGGTCCACTCCGCCCTGGTCATTGGTCACCATCACATTCATCGTGTTGTTGCCACCCACAAGGTCTCCGACGCATGCCGGCCATTGGAGGTTTGTCGCATCTGAGTTCCACAGCAGGGATACATCGTCATTTGGATTGATAGGTGTACTGTCACCCTGCCAGGCGCCGTCATACAATCTGACCATCAGGTCTCGATCATTCCCTGCTGGTAGCCTGTAGTAGAAGAACACCCAGAGAACCTCGTTAGAGTCGGTGCAAGCGTTCGGGAAGAAGTAGAAGTTGTTGTCGAAAGGACTGATCCTCCTGCATTCAGGGTCCAAACCATCGCACACCGGGAAGGTCTCCCCGCCGTCGTGCGAGATGGCTATCCACGTCTGAACTCGGATTGGGTTGTTGGCGTCTGGATGGGGGTAGTCCAAGTGCTCGAAGACCCATATGAACTCGCCCTCGGCGGTGATTCCGTCGTCCCTCCAAATGGGTATGTTCACTCTCGCCTCGTTCATTGCGGAGCTTCCAGCGTTCCTCTCGATGACCGTCTTGTTCCACTGAGTGTACGGAAGATCAGAGTAGTACAGGACACCGTATGAATCGAGGTCTGGGTCTGCCGCTTCAGGGTCGTCACCTGTCCACGTCAATATGATCCTGTTCTGGTAGGTTCCGGTCGGGATGTACGTCCATCTCAAATCATTCGGATCGTCGTTCCATCTGGATACCTCCACATCCACGAAGGGGAGGATTGGCATACCTTCACCATCAAGAGTGGTGTAGGCGACCCAAACGTTCACTCCTCCGAAGCTGTCATTGACTGCTACCGCGGTCGTCTTCCTGTACGCAACAAATATCCAGTCGTCCGTTCCGTCGTTAAATGTGAGCACGGACGGGTCCAGCTCATCGATCGCTGCGTATGTCAACTGGAACGGTGTCACCACCAGATCACATTTGATGGACAGTTCTATCTCTATCTGATCGGTGATAGCCGTGTCGCCAAGTGATGTACCTTTGATCGCCAGGTCATGCACACCGCACATCACACCACCGGCTACGGATATGATGGCGTAGCTGTTGATGGTCTCCTCGGACTTGATTCCAAGGAAGACGGTGGTCTCGAAGTTGATGCTGATTCCCGGAATGGTCATGGAGCTCATGAACACGTTGTCCACGCTTGTTCCGAAGTTGGTCACGCTGAACGGGAAGAACACGTCTCCGTTCTGTGTGGCCTCCATGGACAATGGGGCTGTAGTATCAAGGTCGACCTTGAACTCCTGCTGGGGTCCGAAATCGGCTCCGACAACAATCGCCAAGGGTGCAGGTGACATAACGCTCATTCCAATGATGTCAATGACCCAATCTCCCACTTCAGGGAATTGGACTTCCACCTGCTCCACGTTATTCACGTCGTCCCATCCGTCATTGGCAATCCTGTCCCAGAGAGGGTTCGCATCGGCGGGTGACGGGTTGGGTATTGACCAGCCATCGTCCTGACCGACCGTGCCATATATGTTTCCGTAGTACACATCAAGACTCGGGGATGTCACCCTCAGGTTGAGGTCTCTGTTCAAGGCCTTCTGCGGGATGTCGACCCACACAAGTGTCGCCTTGAATGGTACGTCACCAGACTGGACATATGTGCTGAACGAGGGGGTCCATTGACCGGTTGTGGTCATGGTTGTCTCTTCATACTTATTCGACCTCGGGACCTGGGGGAACAGCGACTGCTGCAGGTTGATTCGTCCCCATCCCTGATCGTAGCCGGGATAGTCGTACAGAGCCTCGTCCATTCTCACCGCGCCATTGATCATCAGAGCCTTGACGAGCTGGGAGTTTATCGCGAACGGATCGCTGATGCCCTCGATTTCTCTCAGATACTCTCTGACCAGCGCACCAAGGCCGGCTGCGTGCGGAGATGCGGCGGATGTGCCGCCCATGTATCTGTAGTCACAGATGCCGTCTCCGTCAAGTGCGGCGGGGTTGTTGTAGTTGTATACGTCGACTGTCATGATGCAAGACGGTTGTGGATTACCTATTCCAGAAGCCTCATTGTGAAGCCACTCGCCAGGCCCGAACGGGGCCACTCCGGCCGTTCCGACCGCCACGAGGTCGGGCTTCAATCTGCCCCAGCTCTGGAGGTTTCCACCTCTGCTGCTGAAGTCGGCTATGAGGTTGGGATTATCAGCCTCGAACCAATCTGGTCTGAAGTTAAGCGAGGCACCGATCGAAAGGCCGTTCTTCCCCTGTGTGTTGCTGCTGAGTGTATTCGGATCAGGGCCCTCATTCGATGCTGCGAAGAATATCAACCTGTTGTTGTTCATGTTGGCTCTGTCATCAACGGCCCAAGAGTCGCCGCCGTAGTCCGCTGGCTGGCTGCCGTAGCTGTTGGTATTGATGTGAGCACCGTCGGCGTACTGGTCGTCCCAATACAGTGGATTCGCTAGGAGTCCGCCTCCGAAGGCTTGAACGCCGTCAATGGAGAGCTTTGCTTCCGGAGCCATTCCCGGACCCTCGCTCTCACTCCAGTCCATATCGCCGGTCGGCTCGCCCAGGAAGTACTCCCATGCGAATCCGTTGCCCATTGCGTCACCGGCCACGTGCGTTCCGTGAGCGGTTCCGGAGATGAATCCATCGGGACATGAATTGCCGCTTCGGTCCTGCATTCTAACAACCCTGTCACCGTTGGGTCCAAGGAAGTAGTCCGGATGACCTGCGTTAGGATCGCAGATGTCGAAACCGGAGTCCTGGACACCGATGACCTCATAGATGTCATCACCTGTGTGATCTATGCCGTCAGGTCCGGGAGACCTGCCTGTCAACGTCGTCGGCAGTCCGCTTCTCTCGGAATACCAGGCGTCGTACGCCTTGTGGATCTTCGCAACAACGATACCCTGAACCTCTGGCCTGTAGTCCGGATACACCTGCATTACCTCAGGCATGGATACGACCCATGGCAACAATTCAGCGTCAACGAAGGCTATGATGGTCCCCGTCGGATATGACATTAGGACGCTGGCACCCCATTCCACAAGTTTCTCGGATACCGCGGCCCTCTGGTCGTCCTCGAAGGTCATTACGGCCACTCGGACGCCGCCCTCGCTGTTGAGCAAATCGCTGGATATCTTGTACCAGGGTTTGTAATCGCCCACCCAATTAACGAATGAGAGATCCTCGACCTGTGACTTGACACTCGGCGACATCTTCACAACAGCCGAGAAGGCATGCAGTGCCTTTCCGATCTTGCCGCCCAGGTTCTCAACGGCTGTTGCCCATTCCGACTTGTAGGGACCCATGAACTGTACTATGTAGGTACCTTGATGTGTGTCGAACCCGTCCATCACAGATGGGGCCGCTGGGATTCCCTCGGATGTATCGAAAGATACGTCAGAAGGATACATGTCCAGAACCCGGAGGTTCTCGAACTTCACCGCGTCCAGACCGAGCCTTGCCAGGCCAAGAGCCTGAGATTCGGTCGCCCGCACAAGGTAGTTGCCGTTGTTGTAGTCAACCAGGACCTTGGTCCTTGTCGTTCTGAATACTTCCGGGGAAGTATCATCATCTATACTCACCATATACACGCCACTCCCATCGGCCGCAACGGCTGTGAATGCCAAAACCGTTGACCAGACCATCAAGAGGGCTATTCCCACAACTGAAAAAGTTCTCAATGCTTTCGCTCTAGCAAAGCTCATATGGATGCCTCCTCCATATTAAACAGTCACAAACTTTCATTGGTGTCTGCCCACTGCCACCATTTCTAGAAAAACCTATGTGGCTTTCCATATTTATAACTTATCACATTAGTCTCATCTGGAGAGAATAACTGGACATCTGGAAGGTCAGAAGACGGTCCAGGGCATAGTGTCTGAAGTGACCATCTTTCCCGCCAGGTCATAGGCGCCCACGAAGGCCTCCACGTCGTCACCGCTTGAGACTAAGATGGTTGCCTTCCATACATTCCCACCCTCATGGGACATGGTTACTGAGTCCCAATTCCCCAGATTGACCCTGTAGAACACGGTTGCGTTGTCCATGGGAATCGAGTTCTCGATGTTGACCGTGAGGATCGGAGCGGTGTTCACACTGTCATCTCTGACGAAGCCGAGAACGTTCGGCTGGCTGAAGTAGGGATGGTTGAGCATAGCGAAGCCCCTTCCTGAGGCAGAGATGCCGTCGATGGTCCCGGATATGGGTACGGACCCTTCCCAGTGATACTTCTCTATTTGATCAGAGACAGGGGAATGGAAAGTGATGTCAGTGTTGGCCGACGAGTAAGTGAAACTCCATCTGGACGGAAGGCAACGAACGGTGGATGGTTGGAAGCGCGGGTCTATCCAGTATCTCAGGTACTCCAACTCGTAGTCCCCCGGCCCCAGTTCAATGACCTCGCCATCTGGCTTGGAGTAGTATACAAGCTCCTCAATTATGCTCTCGTCCTGTGTATCGAAGTACCTCATCAGGAACAGTTCGCTCGCTGTGCTCAAGTGAAGCCGGAGCTCTTCCATGTCGTGAAGTGATGTTGCGCCCCATTCGTGCTCATACCAAGCGTCCCCCGTAACCGAATAAGTTTCCCCTGAGTACCTGAATGTCCCGGTGACGCTCAAGCGGGTTATCATGTATCCCTTGATGGTTCCCAGAGCATTGCCATCACTGTCAGAGAGGAAGAGGGTCCCCTCATCGCCGAGGAGCAAGTGATCCTTCACGGCGGTCATCACCAGATCGAGGTAATATAACTCGTCGACACCGTCCGTTGCCTGTCCTTCGTAGGTGTACTGGTAGGGCACGGTGTAATCACCTGTCCAAGTATCCATCCCGAAGGATGAATCGAAGGTGAGGTTCAGCTTCTCGTAGCCGATTCCCAGAGAACCCTCGCGGATATGAAGGAAGAACTCTTCGCCAGAAACGTTCCCCTCATCAGTGATGGTCACGATCCTCTCCTGAGGGCCGGTCTCATGCAGATAATAGTCAATGTTGATCGAGAACCTGTTCCCGAACTGGTTCTGGATGGAGAGATCCAACTTCCAGAACTCCTCGCTGTCGTTGTGCTGACCTTCGTCCTTGGGCAATGTGATCTCGAACGGCGGGGGCGGAGGAGGACCGTTACCAGTATCAGGGTTTGAGAATATGATCGCAAATGACACGAACACCATCACGACAGCGGTTATGACCGCAAAAAGGACTTTGAAACCTTTGGTATCTCGATCTTGTTTCTTCGGAGGCAACTTGACCTCTTTTCTGCCCTTTCTCTTGTATGCCATCGTTCACACGTTAGGCCATTTTATACAAGTGTTCCTATATAAGTATTTGCGACGTTCAGTCATCAGCGTTTCCAGGCTAAATGGCTTACGACAAAATATAAATAAATCGCCCAACATGTCTTTGATTGTACTGTATATTGGCTAGAGGGAACTCTATGGCAATGAATGTGAGGAGGCGAACGTGGGGCACGATTTTGAGTGTTGTTCTAATGCTTTTGATGGCATTTCCGAGCATCGTGATTGCCCCATTGCCCGTAATTGGTGAGCTAGATGATGAGACCGCTCTGAATGAGGATTCCATAATAATGGACGGCTTGTCGGAAGATATCTCTGAAGTCGGCGAAGATATCGACAAGTCGCTCCCGGACGAGTTCGAGGATCTGGAGTGGCCGGAGGTATTCTACCCCAGCGGCCTTGGTGGAAGTGGCGCTCTGGGCGAGGGACCGGCTGGCACGAACTCGTATTCGAGTGACATGCTGGACCGTCACGGAGTAAACGGAGCATGGGCCCAGGGCGTGAACGGTTCCGGCGTGAACGTCGCCTTGATAGACACTGGGATCGATCTGAGCCATCCTGACCTTGTGGGGACCTATGCAATAGACGAAACGATACTCGGCAGTGTTTCCGGCGAGGTTGTCGTGGACGGAGTGGCGGGGGTCACAGAAGCATTTCTGGCCAATCAGTATGTCATAAACCTGGATTTGAGGAATAACGGAGCACCCCTCGTTGAGGGTATCGATTACGAATTCTATGACAAGATGGGGAAGGTGGTCTTCGCAAGTCCCTTGGGTTCGGGAGATAAGATAACTGCAAGTTATGACTACACTTCTCCATACTACGGCTGGCCGATAGCATTCGACCCGGTTTCGATGTCCAACTTCCTGGAGCAGAACCATACGAAGGACACTTGGTACGCGAACACAACTCAGGTAGGACCGGGTCCGTTTGAGTATTCGCATACGCTCATCATTGATGGTGAGACCGAGTTCGGTGGGGCTTATGAGAGATGGGGTTCTGATTCAAGAGATAACTTCTTCGGGGCTCCCGGCGGCAACAAGAAGGACTTCGATCTCACTCAGCTCAACCTGACTTATGACAAGGACTTCTGGTATTTTGGCTTCCCAACCTTCATGAGGGTGGACCCTACCAATGCTACGGAGGATTTCATTCCGCAGGTGACATTTGGTGTGATGATAGATGTCGATAACGAGACCGGCGGGACGACCACAGTTCCGGAAGGGAAGCTCATCGACACCAACACCTCACACAGCGACGATGTTCTGGATGCGGAGTTCAGTCCCGATGGGAGCATGGTGGCAACGGTCTCCAAAGATAACCTCGTAAGGATATGGTATGCCTCAAATGCAACCAGAATATCTACCATGTACAGCCATGAGAGCACCAAGAACCCACCATTCTCGGTTGCGTGGTCCGATGATGGCACCAAGATCGCAAGTATATCGAAGGACAGGCTATATGTCTGGAATGTTGGATCCTGGGGAACCCCAGTATATGAGCTTGTCATCACTGGAGGTCCAAATCTGGACGAATATGGTTTCTCCTCCTATCTTGCCTTCAGCCCGGATAATGCAGTTGTGGCTTACGGTGGATCGGGGAACATCAATTTCTGGGATTTCGGAGCAAGTTCTGAGTACTTCCTAGAACTGAGCGCTGCTCCTTTCCAGGTCAGAGCTCTTGCCTACAAACCTGGTGACCCCAATATCATAGCAGCCAACTTAGACAGTTGGGTGGGCAGCGTGCCTCCATTTTCTTACTCGAATACTGTGGGTGTCTACGATCTCAGCACAGCAACTTTCGGACCTGTGGTTAATGGAAACGAGGCCCCTCCACTTTATGCACTCGAGGGACATGACCCCATTGTTCTCTCAATCGCCTGGTCTCCTGCCGGGGACAGAATAGTGTCTGGAGGTAGAGATGACATGACTGCACGCATATGGAACGTGATGGCCGAAACTGAGATTAGCAGCACCAACGCACTCAGGCCAGTTGTGTCAGTGGATTGGTCCTCAAACAATGAGATTGCATTTACGACCATCAGATGGCTTGGAGCCAACGAACTGCCAATCCTGAACACAATGGACCAAAATGGTGCGCCTCTCCAGTCCACCCAGGGAAGAATGTCCTGGTTCTCAGTGAACTGGGCCCCTGACGGCAACTCACTGGTAACATCATCGGCTGACCTTTCCGCCAGAATATGGGACAGGAATCTCGTCCTCTTGCGAGTCCTTGTCGCTCAGAAGCCTGATTTTGCGTTGTATGTCGTGGGCGGGGATAGATACAACAAGAAGGACGCGAAGTGGGAGTCTGGATTCCTGCCCTCGACATTCTATGTCTGGGACGATGCTACCGGTTGGACCGGAACTGATCTGAAGAACACGACGGTTCATTGGCCTGAAACCCCTCAGATGGAGGCATTCCAGATATTCGGTGCAGCTCAGTTCATGGAATTCGCAATCCCGAGGGTGAACCTGACCAATCCCACGTCGATGGCTGTTGAGATGTTCTCTGTTCCGTTCAACGACACTCATCACGCTCAGGATTCTGTTCCGAGCGATATCAATGTCTTCAGAGTGCCGGAAGATGGTGTCCGTGCTGAGCTGGGAAAAGATCTCAACTACAGGAATGTGAACACTTCGTTGAGCACCTTCACATGGAGGGCCATCAAATTCTTCTACACCGATGTGGCTCTTTCCAAATCTGGTGAGTTCCACTTTGGATTCCATCCGTCCCCGATTCTCATCAGCCAATTGGGAACCATAGGGGTATTGGTGGTGGATTCAGAGAGACCTCGTGATTATGATACGGTCTACGTGGACATGAACGTTGACAACATCTTCGACAGCCAAGACGTGATCCTGACAAGAGACAACCCCACCGTTCTCTACTACGATAGCGTAATTGATAAGAACTACTCAGGCGGGATCATGTACTTCATATCAGATGGTTTCACTCCCATCCCATATTCTGAACCTTACTCGGATAGAAGGAAAGAAACAGATACCGAGTTCAAGAATGTCATACCGCCCAACGGAGATATTGTCACTTTCATAGGTGAGTTCTTCATAGATGAGGATACCAGAGAGAAGGCGGCACACGGGACACGATTGGCCTCGCTGATTGGGGCACAGGGCAACTGGATAAATGCCGAGATGAAAGGAGTTGCCCCTGGAGCGAAGTTCATCGTCCTCGCGAACACCAGAGAGAACATTGAGGATTCCTGGTGGTTTGCCATTCAAGGATACGATGGACTCGCGGGAACGGGTGACGAGGCCCAGATAGTGCTGAACGCTTTCAACTACCCGAGAGTAATCGAGAAGGGTTGGGACACGTTCTCCAGACTCGCAGATTACATATCTATCAAGAAATCCAATGAATCCAGCCTCTTCGTTGGTCCAGGAGGGGACTATGGCTGGGGATACGGGACCATATCCTCGCCCAATGCGGCACCAGGTATTGTCACGGTGGGAAGGGCCAGCGGCTTCGATCGGCACTACGGTGATGTGGAGATATCCTCTTCCAGAGGTCCGACACCCGTGGGAATCTCCAAGCCAGACGTTATGACCATAGGACTCACTGAAACACTCAACCCGCTCTACCTGCCACAGCCGGAGAATCTGCTGAAGGGTGGGGACGTATCATCTGCAATCACCGTTGGCGTCTTGGCGCTGATATATGAAGCATATATGGCCAACTTTGGTGTCTTCCCAACTGCAACCCAGGCAAAGGAGATCCTGATGTCGGGATGTGATGACATGAACAACGATCCCCTCAGTCAGGGTGCAGGATTCATAAACGCGACCCGAAGCGTTTCGGTTGCCATGGGCAACGGCGGGATATCGCTCTCACCATCCACCCTTTCCTTCGGCAACTTCCATGGCACCGAATATCCATCATTCACCAACATCCTCTCGGCTGGGGACGTAGATGTGAAGACATTCACTGTCATCAACAATGGAAACAGTGCGATCTCAGCCACTCTGGACACGACCATATACGAGAAGACAGGGGAGTACTATCTCTCCAACTACACGGTTGCAGACAACTACGCGCTTGACCGTGAGATAGTGTTCTGGATCAACTCCAGTGGCATATTCAAGGTCGCGGACGAAGGAGCATTCAACATCTATCAACAGGTGGTACCTTTCAATGCGACGCTGTGGAATGGTGCCGAGCTTGTGAAGATCACGGCTTACTCTTCCTACGAGACGATGACCAATGTCGCTTCAGTCTCTGCGACTGGCACTGCGACGTATTTCAAGAACTACTCCTACACAATGGACATCTACGACTGGACCATGAATGCCATGAACACTTCATTCCCGAGTCTGCAGTACCTTGGGGACCTCTACCACATGACAGAGGCGTACAACGCCGCTAACGTGTTGATTGGCGTTGATCCCATGACCAATGTCATGGAGGCAAGGATAAAGAACCCGGCAAGCAGGATTGATGATGGACTGGTGGTAAGCCTCAACGCATTCGGCGATCCGCCGGACAAGACCTATTTCTGGGAGTTCCTGATCGAAGTATACGAGAAGACGGATTGGCCATGGCTGGTACTGAGTCCTACTATCATACCATCAATCTCAGCATTTAGTAGCCAAACATTCTCAGCGACACTGCAGGTTCCCCAAACAGCGAAAGTGGGTTCATATGAAGGGTCCATCCAAGTGACAAATGGTGGAACAGGAGAAGTCACTACAGTCCCGCTCCTTGCCAACATCGCGATAACTTCTCCGAATCTGGAATTCGGTGGCGTCAACGGAACATCGGACCTTTACGACAACAACAGGATCTTCGGAGGATACGACAAGGGCATGAGGGGTTCAACGAGGCTCTCAAGGCCATACACCGGAGACTGGCGGTTCTATTACTTCGACATCCCTGACGCCGGTATCTACAAGAGCGCTGGACTCAAGCTCTGGATCGAAGGAAACTGGACACTCAAGCCATCGGACATGGACTTCTACATACTTGGAAGAGTGGGGACGCCTGATGACGTGAGCAGGTATGGACCGTACTTCCTCAAGGTCGTGGGCAAGAGCGAAGAGGCAAAAGAGCCAGGGTTCGAGACGAACACCAACATGAGCTCAGAGGTCATCGCTTTCGACATGAAGACCGGGCTAAACGTCCTTGCATTGCACGGAGTGATCTTGAATGGGAGCAAACCATTCGAGTTCGTCTTCGGCGGAGGAGGTGGCTGGATACAGGTCACGCCGCCCGAGATCAAAGAGAGGAGAGCTGTCAGGTATGGCGAGAAGGACATGAGGATGATATCCAACCTCGAGTTCCCTGAAGGAGTTACCGCGACAGCTGTTGGCCCTGCCATTACCGAGAGTTATAAGGAAGTTGAAATCGAGCAGGACTACCAGACATGGTGGGCATGGGACAACTGGGGAGAGTGGCTGCAGAAGGGTAGCTACACAAAGATCATCAACGTTTCAAACGTCTTCATTCTGGATGTCCACATAGTGGGAGATGACAAGGCGCCGGACCTGGATTTAGGCGTCTTCAGAGAGGATGATCCTCCCGATGGGAAGCTGGAGCTCGAGGAGGTCAAGGATATACATTATATCAAGATAGGCGGTACCAAATGGGATCATTGTTCCGATCCGGACGCCGACGAAAGGGTGGTCTGGATCAATCCTCCCGATGGGCAATACATCATCAAGGTTCTCGGATTCACCATCAAAGGCAAGTTCGGGCACTTCGACATTGACATCTCCATGACCCTCGGAGGAGGCGAAAAGGGATATTGGATTACCGAAACGTTCCCCAACGATGTCATTGTCGGCACTGAAACCGGTATTATTCCATACACAACCGTGGACTTCACCCTACACTGGAACCTTGCGGGGAGCACACCGCCAGGAGAGTACGGCGGCGCCGTGATGATCGGCACGCCAAGCGCCCCGGCCATCGTGATCGTACCGGTCACCATAATATACGACCCGAATCCGCCGGAGATACTCAGCTTCGCCATCAGCGCGATCGGATATGAGATTGACATTCTGACGAATAGGACCACCAGTCACCCGAGGCCGACTTTACAGGTGGGTCTGGCCGACTCATCTAGAGGAGAACTGGACTGGCAATCTCCAGCCGTGTTCTTGGATGGGGTGAACATCACATCCGTTGCCCAGATACTCATTCCGTTCACCGAGTTCGAAGGAACTTCCGGATATTGGGACGGGACGATAACCTACACACCGCCCGAGAGGTTGAAGGAGGGCATGCACAGCCTGGATGTCAGCGTCAGGGACCAGACCGGGAACTTGATAGAAGCCAACTACACATTCGTCATCGATACCCAAGCTCCGTTCCTGAACATCGACGGTCCGCCAAGCTATTCCACCCAGAACGGGATAGCCACCATATCCGGTCACACCGAGGCCGACAAGCCCGTGGTCATAAGGGAGTTCGAAGTTATAGCGGACAACACTGGTTACTTCGAGAAGGACATCGTCCTGGAAGAGGGGATGAACACCATAGACATCATAGCGATCGACTGGTGGGGAAGGGACGTGGCAGGTAAAACGGTAAGGTCGAACCCCACTTTGGCGGTGCAGACCATCATCTACGATACCATTGCCCCAGTGTTCATCGATGTACGGGTGGACGTACCTCGCGATCCGACCACGTTCGAGTTCGTGCCTATCACTGGGATGATAGAGGAATCCATAGGAAACGCGACACTGTACGATCCCACGACGGTGGATTTGACCATCAATGGGGAACCGGTCACCATGCTGAGCGATGGGAAGTTCGAGAAGTTGTTCGCTTTGAGCGAAGGGCTGAACACCTTCCACCTGGTCGCGACGGATGCAGCTGGAAACACGGCGACCCTGAACACGAGCATAACAAAGGACACATCGCCCCCGTCACTGGTCATTGATGAGGTTCCAACATCCACGGAGGATTCGGAACTGACCATAACGGGAACTGTCGAACCGGGGACCATATTGACGATCAACGGCAAGTTCGTCAGTGTTGCAACGGATGGATCGTTCCAGGAGAAAGTCTCACTCACTGTGGGACCGAACGTCATAACTGCAGAGGCGGTGGACTCGGCGCAGAACACCAGGAACATCCAGATCGTAATCGTGAGGGAAGAATCCGACATGTCCCCCTACATCATAATGGCACTTCTGGCGATCATAATCCTGATCCTGGGATACCTTCTCGGATCCAAGTTCAGGAAGCCTGGTGAGCTTCCGGAGGAAGAGGAGATAGAGGAGGCGCCCTTGGTGGAGGAACCCACAGAGGAGGAAGTGGAAGAGGCTTTGGACGAGGAACCATCAGAGGGAGTTCCAGCACCCGAAGATACGTTGAACCCGCACATCGAAGACGAGCTGATCGGGGAAGAAGGCTGAAACGCCCATTTGCGCACGGGGTCTCGATCCAAAGCGTGTCAGTGGAGAGGGTAGAGAATGATGTCGTTCGTGGAGATTACGAGACTGCCAACCATGCAGACGGAGTTCTTCGACGGTTTCTGTTGCCTGTTCTATTTCTTCATGATAGTGTTCTGGATAGTCATAGCGATATGGGTGTACGGAGATGCTGAGCGAAGAGGGATGTCGGGCATCTTGTGGGCAGTGTTGATATTCCTATTCGGAGTGATAGCAGCAATAATCTACCTTCTGATAAGGAGGGACAAAACGCGAGATGTCTACCGACCAACTTACTACGATTCCTATTGGGAACAGCCCCAGGGTGGACCACCCCCTCCTGGACCTCGCCTGACACGCCCGGTCCGATACGCTCCTCCGCAAGCGAGATACTGTCCGAACTGTGGCAGAAGGCTTGACGAAGAAACGCGCAAGTGTCCATCATGTGACGCCTAGAGGGTTCTTCGTCTTCTGTCGACTGAAAAAGAATAAAGCGAATGATAGCATCTCCAAATCGGGTGGTCACTATGGACGCATCTGACTTCTCTGGTTTCTACAAGAAGACACCTGATGAGAGATTGAACGTGGTCAAGGAATTCGCAGAGCTGGACAGCGAGGACATCAAGGTCCTTTCCAGCACAGGTCCTATGGAGATGGAAGAAGTGAACAGGATGATAGAGAACGTCATAGGGACCATGCCGCTTCCATTGGGTATCGCGGTCAACTTCAGGATCAACCAGAAGGACTACCTGATACCAATGGCATTGGAGGAGCCCTCAGTGGTCGCGGCTGCATCGAACGCGGCCAAGATGGCAAGGGAAAAGGGCGGATTCACCACCGAGAGCACTCCACCGGTGATGATAGGTCAGATACAGCTTACGAACGTCGAGGATGCTGAGGAGGCCAAGAAGACCATCTTGGAGAACAAGGAAGAGATACTGAAGATGGCCAATGAGAGGGATCCCATTCTATTGAAGGTGGGGGGGGGCGCGAAGGATGTGGAGGCGAGGGTCCTGGACACGATAAGAGGTCCGATGGTCATAGTTCATCTTCTGGTGGACTGCAGAGACGCCATGGGCGCGAACGCCGTGAACACGATGGCCGAGGGCGTTGCACCCTACATCGAGAGGATAACAGGAGGCAGGGTGTATCTGAGGATAATCTCCAACCTGGCAGATCGCAGAGTAGCGAAAGCCAAAGCCGTGTTCTCGAAAGAGGCCATTGGCGGGGAGGAAGTGGTCGACGGAATCCTGGAAGCTTACGCATTCGCTGCGGCGGATCCGTACAGGGCTGCAACTCACAACAAAGGCATAATGAACGGAGTCAGCGCGGTGGTGATCGCCACGGGCAACGACTTCAGGGCGGTCGAGTCGGGGGCGCATTCGTATGCCGCTAGATCCGGGAATTACCGCCCCTTGAGCAAGTACGAAAAGAACGAGGACGGCGACCTTATAGGATCAATTGAGATTCCGATGGCTGTGGGACTTGTGGGCGGAGCGACCGTTGTACATCCCACCGCAAGGAGGAACGTAAAGATACTCGGCGTCAAGTCGGCATCCGAGCTGGGTGAAGTAATGGCCGCGGTGGGCCTTGCACAGAACTTCGCAGCGATGAGAGCTCTTGCCACCGAAGGCATACAGAGAGGGCACATGTCCCTGCACGCTCGAAACATCGCGGTAGGCGTTGGAGCGAAGGGAGATGAGGTCGGGATGATCGTCGAGAGACTTATCGCGGAGAAGAAGGTCCAGATGGATCGAGCCGAGGAGATCTTGAAGGAATTGCGCGGTGAGCACTAGGTCTCCGATCTTGTGTAGTACCGTTTTTCGCCTTGTTTATGTATATAGTATATTTTGTCATCTCATATCGCTACTGCATTATCTAATTGCGTGTCATACTAAACATAGAGAGTTTGAGCAGTGACGGACGATGCGCGGATATCCTTCCATTTAGGTTCTAACATCATAATAATAGATACTATCGTTATAACAATTAAGATTAAATGATTATACTAAAAGAACAGGCAGAAATGCCCGAAATCGCACGAAACCTCGAATCTCAACGATTAGGAGGGGGTGTACCGCTCATTTTCGAGGATCCATGAGAACTTTTCATTCAAACTAAAAAATAATAATGACACGATAAATATCTTTTTATATTCTCGCCACGATACACTGCCTAACGGGATGGGAAGCGTTGAACCGTGCAGCTATCTACTCTAGAGTTTCTACAGAGGATCAAGTCAAGGAAGGTTTCTCATTAGGTGCTCAGAAGGACAGACTAAGGGCGTATTGTCAGGCAAAGGGTTGGGAGATCGCCGGGGAATACGTGGACGAAGGGCACTCCGGCAGAGATACAAAGAGGCCAGCTTATCAGAGAATGTTCGAGGAAAAGGACAACTGGGACACTGTCCTGGTCATCAAGATGGACAGGATCCACAGGAACAGCAAGAACTTCATGGAGATGATGGACGACCTCAAGAAATGGGGCAAAGAATTCTCGAGCATGCAGGAGTCGTTGGACACGAGCACAGCCATGGGCAGGTTCGTGATGGACATCATCCAGAGGATCGCACAGCTGGAAAGCGAACAGATCGGTGAGAGAGTGTACATGGGGATGAAGCAGAAGGCTTTGACTGTTGGTGGACCCATGGGAGGATATGCTCCGTTTGGATATGAACGACAAGAAGACCGACTGGTGGCAAAAGAAGCCGAGGCCGAGGTGGTGCGCCAGGTATTCGAGGAATGCCTGAAAGGCGAGACCACGCAACGCATCGCCAACCTGCTAAACTCCAAAGGTGTCGCAAAGAGGAATGATAAGCCCTGGATTAAGCAGTCTGTCGCTTGGATATTGAAGAACCCAGTCTACTGCGGCTTCATGGAGTGGGATGATGTAGTGAGAAGAGGTGATCATGAGGCGATAATAGATGTTCGTACATTCAATGAGGTTCAGAAAGAGCTCGTGAAGCGAATCAGGGTCTCTTATCAGAAATACGAACCCAGACTGCTGCCTGATGACTTCCCTTCTGCATGTGAGGAGCCTCTAGCAGATGTCGGCGCAGAGCCCTAGAAATCGGTGGATTCTAACACAAACACCGTCTAGTTCGGACTGCGGGACTAGACTATCATGCTCAAAACACCTCCGACTATGTATAGATTCCATAGTTCTATGCGTATTATGTGACTTAATATAATCTATAGTGATGTGGGTTCTATGTGGTTTATGTTTTCAATACAGTAAAATAGAATCTACAAGAGACATAACAAACATAAAACAATAAATACCAATAATTCTATACACGCGCCGGGATAGGATGCCCAAAACCCCAAAAAAGGACCTAACGAGCATACAACTCTCAACAACAACGAGAGACCGGCTCTACAGATTGAAGTTCCGCAAGACATACGATGAGTTCCTGCAAGAACTGTGCGATCTGTTCGAAGAATCACAAGAGGAGGAAGAGTAGAGCCGGTGCCCACACCCCATTTCATCTGAACACTTCACTAATGAAACAGACAACGATATTCAATAATTTATTCTATCTAACAACTTAACAACCAAGTTCGCAACAATCTTATTGTATCCTTTCGTCCTTTTCCCCACAATGATCGATTGGGCCGAGAAGTACCGCCCTCAAACGCTCGCTGACATAGCAGGAAACTCGCAGGCAATCAACCAAGTGAGACGCTGGGCCGAGAGCTGGGATCACAAGGTCCCTGCAAAGAAAGCCTTGGTTCTCGCCGGTGACCCAGGGATAGGGAAGACATCCGCGGCACTAGCACTGGCAAGAGACTTCGGCTGGACAGTTGTGGAGATGAACGCATCGGACAAGAGGAACGCCAAGGCTGTCAGGGACATCGCCCTAAGAGGAGCCGTTGCTGAAACATTCACAGACGACGGGAGATACATCTCAATCAGGGAGGGAGGCAGAAAGCTCGTCGTATTAGATGAGGCGGACAACCTGTTCGGCAAGGAGGACATGGGGGGTGTGGGTGCGATATCCGAGGTCCTCAGGAACACCAAGCAACCAATAATACTGATCGTCAACGACCTTTACGGATTGACCAGGAGATCCTCAGCAATTAAGAGGGAATGCACCATAATCCGATTCAGAAAACCCAATACCTCGTCCGTGGTGAGGGTGCTCAGGGACATCGTGCGCAACGAGGGTGTGAAGGTTGCCGAGGAGGCGCTGCATCATGTCGCTGAGAGGAACCAGGGCGACCTGAGATCGGCCATAAACGATCTGCAATCTCTGGTGGAAGGGAGGGAAGAGGTCCGCATAGACGACGTGACCGCTCTGGGGTACCGGGACAGGACCAAGGACATCTACCAGACCCTGTCAAGCATCTTCAGGTCGACCACTTGCAAGAAGTCGAGGGAAAGCGTATTCCAGCTGGACGAACCGCCTGATTATGTGCTCCTTTGGATAGACCACAACCTCCCATATGATTACAGGGACCCCGAGGACCTGGAAAGAGCGTACGATGCCCTCTCCCGGGCGGACGTCTACCTGGGAAGGGTCAATCGACTCAAGTACTACGGCCTGTGGAGCTATGCGACGGACATGATGTCCTGCGGGGTCTCGATGGCAAGAAAGGGCAGGTACACGGGCGGAAGATACAACTTCCCGACCTGGCTGGCCAAGATGTCGAGGTCAAGAAGCATACGCAACACCATCAACAGCATAAACACCAAGATTGCTAAGCACTGCCACACTTCACCAAACATTGCGTCAAGGGACATCTTCGACACGTTCAGGTTCCTGTTCAAGAGCGATCTTGACTTCAGGATACGGATAACCGAGAAGCTCGATTTCAGCGAGAGAGAGGCAGCTTTCCTTTTGGAGGAGAAGGACGACTCGTCGGTGGTAAGGCACCTGATGGATGCCATAAGCAAGATGAAGAGCAAGGAGAAGGACGAGAAGGAGATATTCGCCGATTACGAGAAGAAGGACAAGGCCCACAGGCACCGGAAGGTCCAGAAGAGCCTGGGCGAGTACTGACCTGCCGTAGCAAAACAATTTATCTTCAATCACCGATTGTGCCGTGTGGACTCAGATACCAGAAGGCTGTTCGAGAGACAGGGATACAAGATAGTGGGCACCCACAGCGGCGTCAAGCTCTGCCACTGGCTTAGGCAGAAACTACTCCACGGAAGACGCTGCTACAAGGAACAGTTCTACGGTATTGAATGCCACAGATGCCTTCAGATGAGCCCCACGTTGGAGCAGTGCAATCAGAACTGCCTCTTCTGCTGGAGGATCCAGAACTTCCCGGGATGGGATTTCGAAAGTGTTGATGAACCTGAGTATATACTGCAGAACGCCATCGAGGCGCAGAGGTCCCTGGTTTCCGGTTTCAAGGGTGACGAAAGGTGCGATATCGAGATGTGGGAGGAGTCCAGGAATCCCAACCAGGTGGCAATCTCCCTTACTGGAGAACCAACATTGTATCCAAGACTGGGCGAGTTCATACGGCTATGCAAAGACAGGGGGATGACCACGTTTCTGGTGACCAATGGAACGACTCCAGAAGTGCTGGAGAATCTAGATCCACTACCAACTCAACTCTACGTGACAGTAGCCGCACCGAATCCTGAAATCCATGGGAAGCTGTGCGCACCCATCGGCGAGAGGAGCTGGGAGAGGTTGAACAGAACACTGGAACTGCTTCCTTCGCTTGACACTCGGACTGTGGTCCGTCTAACCCTGGTGGACGGGTGGAACATTGGATGGGAGGATCAGTACTCGAAGCTCATTAAGAAAGCGGAGCCTGACTTCGTGGAGTCAAAGGCATACGTTTTCGTCGGCGCTTCCAGGGAGAGACTGAGCATAGAGAACATGCCATTGCATGAGACGGTGAAGGACTTCAGCAGGAGACTGGCCTCCAAGCTGGGATACGAGATCATTGACGAGAAGTCTGACAGCAGGGTCGTCCTCTTGAGCTCGGGGAAGGCTTCGCCGAAGATCGCCTAGATACCCATTTTTATACTTGCACTAACATCTTCCAATCGGGTACGCCATGGATCTGATTGCGCTTCTCAGCGATGCGACTACCAATCCTTTTGTGTTCTTCCCTCTACTGTTCACATACAGCGTTCTCGTAGCAGTAATCCTGCCCTTGCCCATCGAGCTGGCCCTTATTTTCGTTGAGGACCCCACCTACATGGTGGCCACGGCCATTGTGATCGGACTGGGAAAGATGGTTGGCGCCTGGGCCATTTTCTTTCTGGGCCTCAAGGTCGAGGACAACATACGTAGATGGTCCGAGAAGTACAAGATCGTCAACAAGATCGTCAAGTTCTCCATCTGGTTCGTGGACAAGACAGGGTACGTTGGCCTGTTCATTCTCCTGAGCATCCCGTTCATGACCGACACGGTTCCGATATACATCTATGCGCTCTTCAACGAAGAAGGCAAGTTGATGAAACGCAACTACTTCCTGCTGACCAACTTCGCTGCCGGAATCGTGAGAGGTCTGATATTCATTCTGCTATGGAACGCTGGAATAAGGCTCATCTAGGCGTGGGTTTGGGAACGATAGTCTTATTTTGCTAGTCACATTCCTCACAACGTGTTCAGAATCCTGACGATACTTACCTCAGACGAACTTCTAGACAAGGCATTCAAGAGGGCATCCAAGGTCTCGATAACCGGGAAATACAGTATCGTGAGGAAGAAACAGAAGATAGCCAAAGCGAAGCTGACATCGTCCTCACAGACCATCGACTCGACCCTGAAGAAGTACATCAAGGCCTTTCCAACCATAGACAACCTCCATCCGTTCTACAAGGCCTTGATAGACATCCTGCTGGACACCGACAAGTTGAGGATGAGCCTGGCTTCCCTGGAGTGGTGCCGGTCGAAGTGCCTTCAAATCGCCAGAGATGGCTCGAAGAAGATATCGCGAGCGAGAGAAGTGGAGGAAATCGAATCGATCCGCAGTGGCGTATACGGAAGGATTTCCTCTGTCGTAAAGGACATCGAAGAGCAGTTGGATTTCTTGAACAAGGCCCGACAGGAGATGAAGAGGATGCCGAGTGTGAACCCTGACCAGCCCACTATCGTGGTATCGGGATACCCCAATGTGGGGAAATCCCAGCTGGTGGAGGCCATGTCCAGCGCCAAGCCGCGGATTGCGAGCTATCCATTTACCACTCAAAGGGTCTCGATAGGTCATTTCGAAAGACGCTTCCAGACATATCAGGTCATTGACACACCGGGATTGCTGGATAGGGAACTCGAAGAACGCAATGAGATTGAGAGGCAGGCGATAAACGCGCTGGAGCATCTAGCAGATGTTGTTGTGTTTATGTTGGACCCGACAGAGACGTGTGGCTATGAGACTGAGAGGCAGGAGAACTTGCTGAAGACCGTAGAAAAGGAATTCGGGGGGATCCCAGTGATCGTCGTCGAGAACAAGATGGATGTGTCTACTACATCATCCGAAAGAATGAAAATCTCGGCGCTCGAAGGAACTGGTGTGGAAGAACTCGTCGAGCATGTGGTAAAGGTGATTACCAGCCTCTCTCCTGAAGCCTCTGGTCCGCAGGTATCTCGCTGATCTCAAGTCCTTTCATCGCATCCCCGAGACCCTTGGACACTTCTGCTATGACCGAGGGATCGTCGAAATTTGTAGTGGCCTGGACGATGGCAATTCCCCTTTCTGTTGGATTCTCAGATTTGAATATCCCCGATCCGACGAAAACGCCGTCACAGCCGAGCTGCATCATCATGGCGGCATCGGAAGGTGTGGCCAATCCACCAGCAGCGAAGTTGACTACGGGTAGCCTAGAAAGCTTCTTGATCTCAATGACAATATCCACCAATCCTTCACAAACGTCTGAAAGGCTGCCACCTTCGAACACGTATTCGCCACCCTTGACCTTCTCCGCGTCCTTGCCCGGGCTTCTGACGTCCCCCAGCAAATTGCAGTAGCTGATGGCGTAGGCGTCTGCCAGCCTGTTCAAAGCGGCATCATCCATCTTCTTGAGATCGTAGATCGCCTGGTTGATCAACCTTTGGTGACGGACGGCCTCGATCACGTTACCGGTCCCGGCCTCCCCCTTGGTCCTGATCATTGCGGCGCCCTCGAAGATCCTTCTCACTGCCTCGCCGAGGTTCCTGGCACCGCACACGAACGGGACCTCGAACTTCCTCTTGTCGATGTGATAGAACGGGTCTGCAGGTGTAAGGACCTCTGACTCGTCGATCATGTCAACGCCGAGGGTCTGCAGAGCTTGAGCCTCTACGAAGTGGCCTATTCTGGCCTTCGCCATAACGGGTATTGATACGGTGTCGATTATCTCAGCAATCTTGAGAGGATCGGCCATTCTGGCAACGCCACCTTCAGTCCTGATGTCGGCAGGCACCCTCTCCAGGGCCATCACCGCAACGGCACCGGCCTCCTCGGCGATCGCGGCCTGCTCGGCATTCGTAACGTCCATGATGACCCCGCCCTTCTGCATCTTTGCGAAGCCCCTCTTGAGCAATTCAGTTCCAAATCGTAGCTTCTTTAGGTCCAAATCCAGAGGTATAAAACCACCTCCCCTTTTCGTTGTGTATAACAGGTTGGGTGCTTATTTCTACTTTTCGGTGAACCAACACAGGGGTTGAGGACGAGAATCGGACATGAGTGGTCACAAATGTGATTGAATTCGCAAGTCAGGTGTTAGAGTAGCACCCATCCAAGACGATTTCTATGAAAGACTTTAAAAGCATAAAGCGAATTTCATACACAAGGTGATTTGAGATTTCTGTGGGCAAGGATAAGAAAGATCGGGATAAGAGAATCGATGAGGTCGAGGAGATCATCGCCAGAACGGACTGTCCAAAGGATTTCAAGTGCTATAAGTCAGGATTCGATGAGGTCTGCAAGGCCAGGGACATAGGCCTCGATGCGTTCCTGGTCTGCCTGGAAGATGACCCACCGGATTGCACCTTTTCTTTGACCTACGGGAAGAAGTACTTCTGTCAATGTCCTGTCCGTATCGAGATCGCAAGGAAGTTCAGGGTCTAGTTTTCCGCTAAGTTGAAATGGGGTCAACAACAATCTAATATATTGTACTCCAGATGCTCCAATCGGAGGAAGGGGAATAACCACCAAGGTCGTGTGCGTCACTGGCATGCCCGGCAGCGGTAAGGAGGAATTCATCAGAGTTGCCGCGGAGTACGGATTTGAGATCGTTCGGATGGGGGACCTTGTCAGAGAGGAGGCATGCAGAAGGGGATTGGATTCTGACGACAAGTCAGTGGGTGGTCTGGCAAACGAGGAGAGGGAGAAGTATGGATTGGGCATATGGGCCACACGTACGATTCCCAAGGTCACTGGCCCGAGAGTGGTAATCGATGGAATAAGGGGAATAGCCGAGGTCAGGGTCTTTCGAGAAGCGTTCTCATCAGACATGGTTCTGGTTTCAATAAAAGCCTCGAGCGACGCCAGATATGAGAGGATAAGACAAAGGGGAAGAAAGGACGCGACGCTGACAAGAGAACGGTTCGACCGGCGCGATGAGAGAGAAAAGAGATGGGGCATAGAGCAGGCAATGGAAGAGGCGGATCACGTTGTTGGTAATGAGGGGACCCTGGAGGAATTTCATGCGGCGGTGAGGATGGTTCTGGAAAGTGCAGTGGGGATGTGAGTATCAGTGTTTCTCAACGTGAAGCTCAGGGCATTCTGTCATGCAACAGAAGACCTATCCAAGGTCAGAACGGCGATCGAGTTCTTACTTCCAGATAGTGCCATATTGGAGAAGAAGATGACCGGACATCACGGAAACCCGATAGTGTTTCTCGAAACCAGGACGAGTAAGAAACCTGAGATTCGCGACTTCTGGAACAGGATGAAGGATTCCATCCCTCACATTGATCTCTTGAACGAGTTGGATTCGAGGATAGACGAGGAGTGCGTCCTGCGTGCAAGGCTGGATAAGCAGAAAGCATATCAAGGCAAGATGCAAATGGTGAAGCACGAGGACGTCATCTCGGTGTCATCCAAAATCGAGAGCTATCCCAAGAATAGGGAGGCTGCGCTGAAGAACGCGGAAGGTTACTTCGAGCCAATGGGGTGAACTACTGGAACTAACAAAAGAGCAGGAGAGATTACTCAACAACGGTAGCCGGGGTGAGAGGAAAGCGATGGAGCTCCTTATCGCACTCGGAGAGGTTTACGAAGCGGCCAATCTGATACCGGTCACTTCAACGCATATTTCCGGGGCATCCTACAAGACCATTGGCGATCCTGGGGTGAGGTTCCTCTCTGAGATATCTGAAGGCTGCAGTTCCAAGGTCAACTCAACAGTGAACCCAATTGGCATGGACAGGGAGCGGTACGCAGAGATGAGGATCCAGGAGGGGTTCGCCTCCAAGCAGAAGGATATCGTTGACCTCTATGAGAAGTTGGGCGTGGCAAACAGCTGGACATGCACACCGTACCTCATTGGGAACAGACCTCAGTTGGGAGAGCACATATCCTGGGCAGAATCGTCGGCCGTTGTCTTCGCGAACTCGGTGCTGGGTGCCCGAACGAACAGGGAAGGAGGTCCCTCAGCTCTTGCTTCATCGATAACAGGATTCACACCGAATTACGGCTTGCATGATGAGGAGAACCGGAAAGCGGATGTTCTTATTGAGTTAGGGTTCGAACCTAGTGAAAAGGACTTCGCATCGCTGGGATACTTCGCCGGAAAGATCTGCGGGAACAGGATACCCTACTTCAGAACCCTCTCGGCATCTGAAGACGACCTGAAGACCTTGTCCGCGTCTCTGGCCTCGTCGGGTTCAGTGTCAATGTTCCACATAGAGAAACTGACGCCGGAATGGTCGCTGGGGCTGAGAGATGGACACGAGAAGGTGCAGATCGAGAAAGAGGACCTGGAGGATGTCGAAAGCGGGTGGAACACGAGTGAAGAACCAGATCTCGTCGCGATAGGTTGTCCGCATTGTTCGGTCGGTGAGCTCAGGAAACTCGCCAAAATGCTGGAGAAGGGCTGGAGTGGTCCGGAATTATGGGCTTGCACCAGTGAAGCTGTCAGCAAACAGGTGCCAGATGCGGTGGACATGATAAACGAACACGGCAAGGTCCTGTGCGATACTTGCGTCATCGTTTCGAGCGTGGAGGATTTCTCGCGGGCAATCGCCACTAACTCGGGGAAGGCATCCACATACTTGCCCAGCCTCTGCAAGCAGAAGATAATGTTCTCCGACCTGGAGACCTTGGTGAGGCGGTTCCAGTGATACTCAGGGGTAGGGGACTATCGAAGGGAAAAGGAGAAGCAGAGGTAATTGTCTCACGCGAGTCGGTTTCATTCCTCGGCGGTGTGGACCCCAAGACAGGAAAGATCATTGATGAGAACAGCGACATATTCGGAGAGAGCATCGGGGGAAAGGTCTTCGCATTCCCGGAGGGGAAGGGGAGCACGGTCGGATCATACGTGATCTACGGTCTGGCCCTGAACGGTTGCGCTCCTGTAGCCATCCTCAATGAAAAGAGCGAGGTCGTTGTCGCAACAGGCGTAATAATCTCCGGGATACCTCTTGTGGACGAGGTGGACATCGGACTTCTCAGGACGGGAGATCGGGTGGAAGTCGACGGCGAGGATGGCAAGGTGGACGTCAAGGACCTGGAGGAGACTCACGTGGTGACGTCTTTCGTTGAGAACGAAGGAGGAATCTTGATCCTGAAGAGAAGCGAGCTGGTTGGTGCATACCAGGGGCTATGGGCCGGTGTCTCTGGCTACTTGGAGGAGAATGAAACGCCTCTCAAGAGAGCTGTGAAGGAGATTGAGGAGGAGACAGGATTGGAGAATCCCAAATTGGTTGTCGAAGGGGAGCCAGTGATGTCAAGAGATGATACTAGGATATGGGTCATCCATCCGTACATGTTCCACAGTGATTCGAGGAAAGTGACCCTTGACTGGGAGCACACGGATCACAGATGGATCAGTCCATCATCAGTAGATGAATTTGACACCGTTCCGAGATTGTCACGGACGCTGGAAAGCGTGGTTCGCGGTTTGGCCATCAAAAATCGATAGGGGAAAAGAGGGTTTTGAATAGCGTTTTTATAATATGAACTAATAAGTGACCTGGAATGGCAATCAGTTTCACTTCTGCAGAGCAGTCGGTACTCTATGGCCTTGTCAAATACCCGAGGTTAAATGATAGGGAGCTCTCTGAAATCATAGGGGTGAAGCCATCCACTACCACGGCAATTAGGAGAAGGCTCAGGAAGAAAGAGGTATTCTGCACCAAACGGATTCCAATGGGTCATATGTTGGATCATGAGATCATGGTTATCGCATATGGGAAGATCAGACCATCACTGAAAGTGAAGGACAAAGAAGAGTTCCTCAACTGGGTGAGGAGCATCCCCAACGTCTTTCTTTCATTGGCTTGTTCCGACGCAGTGCTGAACATCGCATACCTGAAGAACTACAGCATGTACAGGCAGTACACAGATTTCGTAAGCGAGAAATTTCGAGACACAGAACTCGTCGACGCAAAGACATGGACACCTGTGCTCTTCGGTTTTGAGACCTCCAAACCCGTGACCTACTTCGACTTTGGCCCAGCCGTCAAACATGCATTCGGCATCGAGGATGAGCAGTACGAGGAGCCAACATTCGAGAAACCCTCCGGAGAGAAACTGACAAAGAAGGAGAGGAGCGTCCTCAAAGGGCTGGTAATGTACCCGGAGTCATCTGACAAGGACGTTGCTGAGAAGATAGATGCATCCAGACAAGCCGTATCCACAATGAAACGGCGTTTCGAGGATGCTGGATTGATGAAGACCGTTCGGATAGTCGACCTGCAGAAGATCGGCTACAGCATATTGGCGGTGGCTCATAGCGCATTCACTCCATATGCTACCATGGAATCCCGGTCGAGCGGTATGAAGGTAGTGAGAGAATCCATCCCAGCAATTTTGAACATTTCCAGCAACCCGGAGAATGTGATGCTCGCCCCAGTGATGGACTATGATGAGTTCCACAGATTAAGAACCCAGGCGGTACGTTACTACATGGACAAGGGCTTCATGAACGAAGAACCCAGAGTCACACTATTCCCTCTATCTGACACCTTGATCAATAAGAACTACGATTTTTCCGGGTTCATGGATATCGTTGTGGGAGAAGACGAGCGAGTCCTAGTTTGGGGCAAATGATGGTCAATGCAATTGGCCACGCTCCGTTCCCAGAAGATGTGCAAAGGTAACTCGAGATGTAGAACGGATAGCTTTATTATACGAAAAGTGCTTATTCGCCACCATGGGGTTAGACTTCACTCCTGCCGAAAAGAAGGTACTCACAGGCCTGGTCACTTATCCAAGGCTCAATGACAGGCAGCTCTCCGACAAGATTGGTGTGAAGCCGTCAACCACGACGGCCATAAGGAGACGCTTGAGGAGCAAGGATGTCTTCTGCACGAAGAGGATTCCGATGGGTAATAGACTGGGTTATGAGCTTCTGGTAGCCGTGATGGGAAAGATCAAGCTGAACACCAAGAAATCGGAAATGAAGAAACTCCTAGAATGGATACAGGAAATACCCGGGATCTTCTACGCCTTCAAATCGTCGGACAGCTTGTTCTGCGTCGGCCTATTCAAGAACTTCACCGAATACAGGATTCTGGCGGACCGTGCCTGGGAGAGTTTTGGAGAGACCGGGCCGATAGACCCCAACACTTGGAAGGCGGTCATCTTCAGCCTGGAACATTCGAAGCTGGTCAACTTTTTCGACTATTCATCTCCTGCAAGAGCGTTGTTCGGCGGCAAGGATGAGAGGAAGTTCGTCAGATCGCTTGAGACTGTATCGAATGAGAAGCTCAGCAAGAAGGAGAAGACCGTCCTTCAGGGACTGGTTGCGTATCCAGAGTCATCTGATAAGACCGTCGCTGAGAAGGTTGGTGCATCAAGACAGGCAGTTTCGTCCATGAGGAAGAATTTCGAGGACGCCGATATCCTGAGGACGATTAGAGTCCTGGACCTTCAGAAGATCGGAATGGGCATAATGGCAGTGGGTCATCTGCAGTTTCATCCACGGGCACCTCTTGCAGTGAGATGGGAGGGTGTAGAGAGAACTGCCAGCCGAACGCCGACAGTATTCTGGGTGTCCAGCAGCCCGGAAACAATGGCGGTCGGACTGATGGGTGATTATGACCAGCTGCACAACTTACGAAGGGATTTCCTTGAGTACTACGCTAAGAAGGGTTACTACAAGGAGGGTCCAGACATGTTGGTGTTTCCTCTTTCTGATACCAAGGTCATCAAGAACTTCGATTTCTCGGGATTCATGAAGAGGATTGTGGAAGAAGGGGACTAAGAAAGGGTATCCACGACCGAATCCACCTCCCTCTCCAGAAGGTTCAGTTGATTTGTGTCCAAAGTGGCTGGGTTCACGTTCACGATCATCGTGGACTTGTTCATGGCCACAACATCTCTCAATGCTTGAAGCAGCCTGAGAACTATTATGAAGTTGTTATTTGTCACGAGGTACTCCAATCCATCCAGAAGCACAACGCCTCCGGTCTCAGCAACGAACTTCTCAAGAGAAAGGCTGAGCTTTTCCAAATCCTTTGGTCTGATGGAGTCCTCTTTGCCGATGTTGGAAAGCCAGAGTACGGTCGTGTCCCCCAAGTTGTAGCTCTCCCTGAACTTGTCGGGGAAGGTCCTGGTAACGCAAAGCCCGGGCCTGCCTTCCCTCAATGTGGCAATGAACATGTCCATAGCACGTTGCTGCCTCTCTTCCTTCACCAAATAGATGTGTGATTTCTCAAGGGACATGGCAACGGCAACATCTTCATCGAACGACGGCACATCGATCACCTCAGGCACCTCTTCAGCTTCGGGTACAGGTTCCTCTTCCATGGTCTCCACCTCTTCCTCAGAAACGAAAATCGTGTTGCACTGGGTACACTGGGTTGCATCAGCGCTCGCGGGTGCATTGCACAGAGGGCAGACCAGTTCTTCCACCCATTCCTCGAAGTAGACAGATATCCTGCGGGCCAGGGGGACGGTTATTCCTTCAATCTTGACAAGTTCCTCCTCAGAGGTATTGGCAAGTGCGTCGATGTCGTATCCCAGCTCGTGCAGCATTCGAGCCGTCTCAAGCCCGAGCCCAGGTATCTCCATAATCTCCTTAACCTCTTCGGAGATCTCCTCGACCTCCTCCTCGATCAACATCGATCCACAGTTCTCACATTCCTCCGAGTCGAGCGGTATCTCTGCCTCGCAATTCGGACATTCCTTCATCTCGGGAAGCAGTGAAACTCCGCAACGTGAGCACTCACTGGCCCCTGTCTCTACCTGAGCTTCGCAAACGGGGCATAAGGCTTTCTCCTCGGCCCTCAGCTCTTCGGGCTGGTCGAAATACCTGCGTATCTTCCTTCCATCCAACTCGTCAATCCCCTCGACCTCCATGAGCTCGCTCAACGATGCTTGCTGAAGGGACAACATGCTGGCATAACCTGAATCGAAGAGTGCCATGGATTCCTTCTCATCGATGCCCGGAATCTTGGTGAATGCGTCCAAGGTCTCTTTCATGTAGAGGGGCGTGATGGCCAGGCCTATAGCCTCACCTTCCACGTTCCACTCCACAATGTACTCCTCTGTCAGCTCCTCCGGAACGAACTCGAAACTTCTGGATCTAGTTTCTGCAGATATGTAGTCGTCAAATTCCTCCAGGGCCTTGGTAAGTTCGACCCTGACCTTGACCTGGGTTCTGATGAAATCCTCCACATCCAAATCGATCTCCTTTCTCATCTGCTGCACCCTGCGAATAATCTCTCTGGTAAAACCTTCCGCCCTCAGCTCAGGGGTCATTTCCATGTCGATGTACATATCCCCCTTGTCGAAGCCAATGCTGACCACGTGTTCGGGGAGCCTCTCCATGAACTCGACCATATCTGGCTCAATCCGAACGACCTGCCCTTCTATGCCGATCTTGTATTCTCCTTCTCCGATGGCCTTTCTCACTTCTTCAACAGGGCGGCTCTCCAGCATTGTGGCAATCTTGCTCCACCATTGTTTGTACACGCGTCCAATCGCCTCAACCTTGGGCCGAACATTAAGGACCATTCCATCCCACTCTTCGCCCGGCCACAAGATGTCGACTTCCTTGGAATTGGTTTGCTCCATCAGGATGTCCTTGAGATTCTCCAACGATTTGGCGGTCTCATCATCCTGGGACTTGATCACTATCTTCTTGACCGGCCATCTTAGCTTCATCCCAATCTTCTGTCGGGCCTTGGAGACGAGCTCCACGATGCCCTGTATGACCGTCATCCTCTCCTCCAGCTTCTTGTCAATCAAAGCCTCGTCGGTTACTGGCCAATCGGACATGTGGACCGAGAGCAGGTCAGCATCGAGGGATTGGTACATGGACTCGGATATGTGTGGGGTAATCGGGGCGAGAAGCTTGGTCACTGCCAGGAGCGCTTCGTGGAGCGCCTTGTAGGCTGCGAACTTCTTGCTGTTGTCACCCTCAGGCCAGCTCCTGTTCCTAATCAGCTTGACGTACCATCTGGACAGGTCATTGAGAATGAACTCCTCGATCGCGTTGCAGGCAGCGTGTATGTTGTACTCCTCCATATCGTTCTCAACTTCTCCTTTGAGATTCTCCACCTTTGACAGAAGCCAGTTGTCTTCGGGGCTGAAGTTGCCGGACATACTCGCGAGGCTCCAGTCATTCGGATTGAACCTATCCATCGACATGTAAAGCGTCGCAAACCTGTGAACGTTCCACAGTGTGTCGAGCGTCTGGTTGGCTTCCTTGACAACCTCAGGATCGAACATCAAATCGTCCCATGGGGGTTTTGATTTCAGCATGTAGAATCGCAGGGAGTCCACTCCGGATTCCCCTATGATATCGAACGGATACGCGACATCCCCAATACTCTTGGACAGGGGTTGACCCTCGGAATCGAAGACCCATCCGTGCATGAGGACGGATTTGTAGGGTATCTCGCCGAAGCCTATGATCCCGGCAAAGAGCAGTGAATAGAACCAGCCATCAGTCTGCTCCTGGGACTCGGTTATCCATCGACAGGGCCACCAGTTGTTGAAATGCTTCTTGACAGCAGGGTACCCGAGCTGGGCCCACATGCTGACACCTGAATCGAACCAGACATCCAGAACATCGGGAGTCCTTCTCATCTCCTTCCCGCATTCCTTGCATTCGAACGTGACAGAATCGATCCAGGGCCTGTGGAGGTCCATGTCCTTGTTGTAGTTCTTCCCTTTGGAAAGATCCTTTATGGATCCAATGATAGTTGTCTCCCCGCATTCGCATATCCATATCGGGAGCGGAGTTCCCCAATATCTCTGCCTGGAAATGCACCAGTCAGTGGCTTTTTCCACCATTTCTTTCTGCTTCTGGGTTCCCGCCCATTCGGGTATCCATTTTACGTCCTCGATCTCGTCCAGCATTAGTTCCTTGATGTCGGAAACCTTGAGGAACCATTGTTGCGAAGCCCGATGTATGACAGGTGAATCGCATCTCCAGCAGTGGCCGATCTTGCGGGTTGTCCTGCCCTCGTGGAACAGCCATCTCTCCCTTCTGAGGTCCTCGACGACGATGCTGTTCGATTCTCTCACATGCTTTCCGGCATATTGCCCAGCTTCATCTGTGAAGTACCCGCCCTCATCCACGGGGCAGAAAAGCGGTATTCCGTGGGCCTCCCCAATCTCGCAGTCTTCTGGGCCGTGCCCGGGGGCCAGATGCACGACACCAGTGTTCTCATCCTCCACCAGTTCAGAGCTCAGGACCTTGTGGATCCATTCACCTGACAGTTCATTCTGATAAGGGACCCGGGAGGCCAAGGGATGAAAGTACTCCCATCCAACCATATCGCTCCCCTTGACGATCTCCGATATCTGGAAGTCCTGCACGGCCACGAGAGAGGCGACCTCGTCCACCTTGTCCCTCCTGAGCCAGAGGATCTCGTTCCTATCTTCTATGGTCATCTCCACTTTGGCATACTCATACTCAGGATTCACGGCGACGGCCATGTTCGCGGGCAATGTCCAAGGCCTCGATGTCCAGGCCAGTAGGCTTTCCCCGCTCCTTCCCTTGAGAAGGAACTTCACGAGTATGGAATAATCCTCGAAGTCGCCATACCGAACCTCCACATCCGCAATCGCTGTCTCACACCTTGGACACCATGACAACACACTAGTGTATCGGTCCAGAATCTTCTTCTCATGTGCCTTCTGGAGAGTCCACCAAACGGACTCGATGTAACTGCTATCTATCGTCCTGTAAGGATTATCCCAGTCCAACCAAACGCCAAGCGATCTGAACTGATCGCTCATCTGCTCCTGTAGGTCAAGGCTGAACTCCCTGCAGCTGTTCACGAATGATTCAACGCCCACAAGGTCCTCGATCTGTTTCTTGTTCACAATGCTGAGCTTCTTCTCCACATTGACCTCGATGGGAAGGCCGTGCATATCGAATCCAGGTCGGTCTCTCACATTGAGACCCTGCATCCTGCGGTACCTGACTATTACGTCCTTCAGGATCTTGTTGTAGGCTGTTCCCATGTGGATTGAGCCAGTGGTGTATGGGGGCCCGTCGACGAAGTAGTACTTCTTTCCCTTTTCCCTCAGGTCCCTGGTCTTCTCATATGCCTTCGACAGCTTCCAAAAATCCTGCACCTTTTTCTCCAATCTTTCAGGAGAATACTCTTTCTCGGCTTGCTTTATCATCGCAATCCTCCCCCGGGAGGTAAACCGCAGGGCCACGAATTTCTCATCGACGCGACCCCTCGTTGTGGATGTTATGTTCACACCGATTAAAAATCTTTCCAAAGAAGGAGGGCCGGGACCGAGAATTCCATCGCAATGGAGTCATCCAGTGCGGATTTGAACCCGGGTCGGGGGATCCACAGTCCCCTAGGATAACCAGTCTACCCCACCCCGGCCGCGCCACAAATATCCACTTCAGACATATAGTTTTTTTCGGCATGGACAAGAAAGAGAAAAGCGTCAGGCCGTTGCTTCGGCCGACTCCTTCATGTAGATCCTGACTTGCTCATCCCCCAGCCTCATTTCGACGCTGTGGCTCTCGCCATCCCCCTGCCAATCTGAGGGCCTGAACTTGAACGAAGTGCATTTGACCTCGGTGACAATGTCGTCTATCCAATCCTCCAAAAGGACCTTGAGCTCTTCACTTACGCAGATCTTTATCTCAACCGGATTCTCCTCTTCTATACCGGCTTCTTCCCTGGTCTTCTCAATCTCTTCAATGATCTCGCTGGCGTAACCTTCCGCAATGAGCTCCTCAGTCCGAGTCTTGTCTATGTAAATCCTACCTTTGCCGAACCTGTACTCACCCACGTGATCTGGAATAGAAACCTCATAGCTGACCATGCTGCTGTCTATGGAGACCTTCTGACCCTCGATTCCGAGGCCGTAACTGCCTTTGTCCAGGCCAGCCTTGATCTTCCATGGCGACTGGGACTTCAGAAGCATCTGTATCTTCCTGCTCCACTGCGGATAGACCTCCACGATCTTGTCGACGTTGACTTCTATCTCGAGGTGGAGACCTTCCCATTCCTCGCCCGGTGGAACCACCAACAGTTCCTTGGCTCTGAGATGGTCCTGTATTACTCTCTTGAAATCTGAAATGACCGTTGTGGAAGCCTCGTCGTCCGGTTTGATGACAACGGAGCTTATCGGGAAGTTCGGACCTAGATCCAGATCCCTCCGAGCTTGGGTTACGCATTGGACAATCTCGCTTATCATCGCCACATGACCTCTGAACTCGGTGCTTTCAGCCAATTCTCCCAGTTCTTTGAGGAACTCAGCTGACAGGGTTGTCTCCGAGTACGAGAAATCGCTTTTTGCATCTTCGAAGCCAGCGGCGCTGCCCAAATCCGACACGAATTCCCAGGCTGTGTCCAGGTCTTCGGTTTCGATGACCCTTCTGGCCTCATCGATTATCTGCTGAGCTCCCTCAACACCGAATGTCTTGGTGACCAGCGACGACTCCAGGCTCTCGGTGATGGCTTCCCTCTTGTCCGTCACGAATATCAGTTCCTTGATGAATTCCCTAATGCCGGAAACGTCGCTCATGAGACCTGTCCAACTTGAAAGGACCTCACCGAACTCCTCCTCAATCTTGGCAATGACCTCAAGGATGTGCAGGGGCAGGAGTTTCGGCTCCTGGCCGACCAGTACGGCAACAATCGAAATCATCTTCCCCCTTTCCATCATGATCTTGCTCTCTCCGAAGTCAAGCCTCTTCAAACCGACCTTGCCCTTGCTCCTGAACGAGTCCTTGACGAAATCCTGGACGACTGACAGCATACCACTGAACACGTCCTCATCGATCTC
>JAUVHO010000077.1 GCA_030593295.1 Methanomassiliicoccales archaeon
CCACGACGGTTCGGTCCTATGGAACGACACCTCCAGAAGTGACTTTTACAGCACTCCCACAATCGCGCAGATTGACGGTGATGGCCTTCCTGACCTGATCGGGGGCGACTTCAATAACCACACAATCTTGGCATATCGCGGGGTCGATGGGACTCCTCTGTGGCAGACGGTTCTTCCGAACAATGTGAGAGCGCAGAGCTCACTGGTCACGGCAGACGTGGACGGGGACGGCGAAATCGAGGTTCTGGCTCTGGGCAAGGACAGGGACCTCTTCTCCCTCGACGTCAAGACTGGCGTCATAGAATGGACATTCAGCGTCGAGAGGCCGTTCGGACAACCCACGGTCTGGGACATCGATCAGGATGGCGTTGCGGAGATAGTGCTGAGCGCGGCAGGCGGACTGGTCTACGTCCTCGAACAGGCTCCTCAACCCGATTTCCTCCCAAGAAGCATGGGATACTGGAAACACCAGTGCAAGGTCACCGAGCCCAAGGAGGAACATCCTGGCATAACAGATGAGTTCGTGCAGGGAATCGCTGACAACTCACTCGTCTTTGCGGACGTTCAGTCCGTGGACGACGTCTGCGATGTGCTTCGGTCCAATCCGAAGTCGAACATGACGGGGAAAGCGCTGATACAGCTCATGGCACTCTGGCTCAATGTCGTCGCCGGATATGTGGACACTTCGGCGGGAATCGACCTTGGGAATCTGACCTCAGCGAGCACTGTGGGAGATGCGATCGCGGAAATCGAGGACATCATCCTTCACAGCGCCGACAAGGCTGAGCTGGAAAGGGCCAAGAGCATCGCAGACGCGCTCAACAACGGCATGGGAGGCTAGAACTCTCTCCACGTGTGACCGCATTTTGTGCATCGGTATATTCTGGTCTCAGGTTCGTCAGCGGCCCGTGTTTGCCTCAACTGCCAGAAGGCCTCGTTGTTCCCGCACTCCTGACACTCGATCCTGGTCTTCGGAAGCGTCTCTATGATCTCGTCAAGAACAAGCGTCTCCATCTTCTCCTTTCTCTTGGTACGTACGACTTGGCGGTCATCTTCCTCTCCGATCTTCCTGGAGTGCTTGCACTGCGGATTGCTGCAGATCAGTTCTCCTTTCTCCGGGTACATCAGTGACTCACACTTGGGGCAAAAGAGGGACATCCCAGCGTCATAGGGAGAGTTCGAATAAAAACCTTTTGTGGGGGGTCAGCGGTAGTTCTTCAAGGCCCTTTCCGCTAGCTTACGACCGATTCTCTCGCGGTCCTCGTCCGCCGTGGCCTTCTGTTTCTTCTGCCCCTTCGCCTTGGTCTTTGCGCGTTTGCTCGGTTTCGATGACGCCTTGGCGGGCGTTGGGGTCCCTTTCTTCTGGCCAGCGGCCTTCCTGCCTGATGCGACGGGGATCTTCTTCATTGACCGGAGGGTCGCCTGTTGTCCGTCATGCCACCCCCTCGGGGCCGTTGACTGAGGGGTCGCGAAGTGTGAGTGGTCATGTCTTGCGACTATCATCGTAGGGACGCCCGCTCTGGCATACTCCATCTCGCTCCTTCTCTGGGAGGAGACTACCCCGCCGATGTACGCGAAAATCACGGTCACGAGATAGCCATTGAGTCCTAGCCCGAGCGTCAAGGCCAGTGATTCCACGAATGTCGTCACATAGATCGTCACGAATTCGATGTAAGGAGCAAGAACCGGAACGTTGGCGTATAGGGCTGACGCGATGTAGGAGGGGACACCGGCCACAAGGGATATCTCCTCAGCGAGTATGCCTTGGTCCGCCATGGCCAACACTGCAATGAAAATGGCAACGGGGATGAATGCCGCGATGGCGCCCTTCCACGGTCCTCCTGCCCTCCTACCACCGACGTAGCCGGCGATCATCTGTCCGAAGGTCGGCATCCACCACAGGAAGATGGAAAGGACGAATGTGTATCGCACAGCACTCCAGAAGCTGAACGGGGGATGAGACTCGTTTGCCAACTTCCGCGAGTAAGTGTCTTGTAGACCGACACTCATGACCCCTGATTCCATCAGCTTCTTGGTGGTCTTGTCTGCAGTCTTCAACTTCTTCTTCCGGCGGGTCATTCCCATCCCTGATAAGGCTGGTCGGACTATTGTCCGACAACATGGTTAATATCGTAGGACATATAAAAGTATTTCGGAATGCCACATCGAGACCCGCGAGGCGCATTCCGCCTTCGTTCACGTCGGTGTAGCGGACTGAACCACAGGTCCTCAAGGAGGCCCATGGGGAGAGGTGGGGGCTTGTGAGCCCCGCAGAAGTCCCGACTCCCGGATTTGAACCGGGGATCTGCTGATATCGGCTGAAACCGGAGAACTCCGGGAACCAACTACAGTCAGCCGCTCTAGCCAGTCTAAGCTAAGTCGGGAATGCCGCAGGCCGGACTTGAACCGGCGACTTCAAGATCTTCAGTCTTGCACTCTCCCAACTGAGTTACTGCGGCAGCGGAGTTTCATATGATTCTGCACATATTAAAGTTAGGGTTTCAACCCTAGATCCGAGGGCTCCCAACTATCACTGCTTGGAATGACCAGTTGCAATTGGTGGCGACACCTATAAATACGTCATGCAACATTAGAACTAAGAGGAATCCGATTCTTCCAGGTGATGTGATGGAGCCCTCGCGCAAAGCTTTTAGGATAAAGAGGAAACTCAGGTGGGACAACAAAGGAGTGGCTTCTACAGTAGGCACAATCATGGCTCTGATGGTCGTCATGACGTTCATGTCCATGATAGTGAACCAGTACGTTCCTGTGTGGATGAAGGACGCCGAATCCGCTCATATGAACGAGGTGTACGGACAGTTTGGCACGCTCAAGGGATCAGTTGACCTGCAGGTTCTGTCCTGCGTGATCATGCTGCGTCAAAACGAGCCGTGCATGAAGAGCAGCGTGTTCTCTCCGATTGAAATAGGTATCGACGGCGTCCCCATCTTTTCCGCACCGACCGTCGGGGAACTCACGGCGAGGGAGGACCGCGGGAAGTTCTCCGTCAATTTCAGCTATCAACATGAGGTCAAAGGCACGAACCAGACGTTCTACGTGAAGCAGAACAGTTCAGGGAACATCGTCCTTCATGTCGCGAACAGGTATTTCGTGAGACAGACGCTCACGTACGAGGGCGGCGCCATCATCAGATCTCAAGAGGAAGGTGAGGTCATGAAGGGAGAGCCTTCTTTCATGGTGACCAAGAAGGGTGACTACGTCGAGATCTGGATGTACCTCATAGACCTTTACGGTGACGGTTCCGTGGGCGGCATCGGAACGCAGGGTGTCCACCATGACCTCAATGGGGCCTCGTATGACGAGTACCACAATGTCAACTCTGACGTGACCATCGTTCACTGGACCCAGAACGGCGAGGCGTGGTATGACTTCTTCAATGAAACGCTGTCAAGTGCCTATGGTGTGACGGAACAGGACTACGAGGACAACTCACCTCCCGAATGGGATTGGTATGATACCGGGGCACAGGAGAAGGTCACCAATCCGTATTTCATCATTAAGAGAACGGTCTTTGATGATTACTCGCTCGTTGAGATTACGATAGAATCCGATGACGTGGACATCGGGCGGTTGACATTGGTTTCGTCAAACTTCGACATTATCGTAGGAGAGACCAGTTCTCGAACCTGAGTCCTGCAAGGAGGTATCTGGTATGTTTGGAGCAAAGAAACAGAGAAAAATCCTGGTACCAAGAGGCGCGTCCACGGCAACGAAGTGGGAAGGAGGTAGAGGTTCCCACCTCACGCCCATCGCACCGATTGAGGAGGAGTGGGTAGAGGAGCTTGAGATCGTGCCCATAAAGCCTCCCTTCAGCTACTCGAGAATAATCTACGACAACAAGGAGAGCGAGTACGTCTACGAGTCGTGGGAACCTTATCTCACCGAGAGAGAAGAGAAGATGCTGGCCCTCGTCAAGGACTCGCTCAAACGAACGCTAGAGTACGAG
>JAUVHO010000020.1 GCA_030593295.1 Methanomassiliicoccales archaeon
TGTTTTCGTAATGACCCCCGTCCACATTCCAGATGTCAATAGTCCTGAGGATGCAATTGCCCTAGCAGTAAAGACGGTCTGGGTGGACGATGATTTTGTTGACGATCCGCCGAACCACAAATGGAACACCATCCAGGAAGGTGTGGATGACACAAACAACGGGGACACCGTCTTTGTCTTCAATGGGATCTACTACGAACATGTTGTCATTGAGAAGACAATCAATCTGACTGGTGAGGATTGGACCAGCACGATAGTCGATGGTGGTGGAATCGAAGATGTGATATGGATAAGAGCAAATCGAGTAAACATAACTGGTCTCGTGGTGACCAATGGGGGAGACAGACCTTCTAACTACTGCGACGCAGGGATCTTGGTGAGTTCTTATTACAACTCCATCTTTGGCAACAACATCATTTCGAACGGATATGCCGGCATCGTGCTTGGAGGTAGGTTCAACATCGTTTCCGGCAACAACATTTCGTCCAATAGAATCGGCATCCGCCTTTCCGGCAAATACAACACTATCTCAGGCAACACTGTTACTCAGAACGCCGATACTGGAGTTGTGAATGATGTGAATTCAGATTCCAACGTCATCTCAAAGAACAACATCAGTTCGAACCGTGCCTACGGGATTATCCTTTACGCCATTTCCAAGGACAACACCATCTCGAATAACATCATTAGATCTAACACATACGATGGAATAAGAATCAGTGATAGCCCCGGCAACACCATCGCCAACAACACTATTTCGGACAATCAGAATTGGGGGATCTCTCTCGGTGAAACCGACTACAACGTCATTTTTGACAATAACATCATCTCGAATGGTGGCGGCATCATCCTGACGTTCAGCGCCAACAACAATACCATCTCAGATAACACCATTGGCTTCAACTGGTACTATGGAATTGGCATATGGGATTCATCCCTTCATAACAGGCTTTTTCGCAACAGCATAGACTCAAACTATTATTGGGGAATCCGACTTGGCGAAGGAAGCATCCGCAATCTAATCTACCACAACGCCATCATAAATCACACGGTTCAAGCAGAGGACAGCGACCCCGCAAACAATAGTTGGCATCACCCCGCTCTCTTGGAAGGTAACCACTGGTCCGATTATACTGGCTTGGATGACGGTAGTGGTACGGGCAAACATGCGATTGCAGGTGATGGGATTGGAGACACCTTAGTCCCTCATCCTGCGACAGACTATGACTTGTATCCATTTACCAACAAAAACGGTTGGGTTGTTCCTGATAACAACCCCCCAGTCGCAGACGCGGGCCCGAATCAAACCGTTTATGTGGGTGATGTGGTGCAGTTAGATGGGAGTGGGAGTTATGATCCAGATGCCATGTGGCAAATAACAACCGTGGACTCCTACGGTTGGGTTGGCCGTTACACTTCTTTAGCTCTCGATAACAATGACGATCCACACATAAGCTACCATGATTGGAATAATGGGTCTCTCAAGTATGCAAAATGGACAGGGAGTTCATGGAGTATCGAAACCGTTGACGAGAATGGCACTCATGGTTGGGACACTTCCATTGCTCTCGACGACAGAGGCTATCCTCACATAAGTTATCATAATTATACCAACCATAATCTCACGTACGCGAGATGGAATGGAAGTTCTTGGATTGTAGAATCTGTGGACGGCAATAGCTGGAATCCCTCGATGGCATTGGATAGCCACGGCAACCCACATATCAGCTACGTGAACGGCACCGATGCAGACCTCAAGTATGCGAAGTGGAATGGGACCGCTTGGATAATCGAGACCGTGGACTACCCTGGAAGAGTTGGCTCGGTTGGCTCGTTTAGTTCCTTGGCTCTCGACAGCAACGACAACCCACACATAAGCTATCAAAATTGGACTAGTACGACTGACACTCAGCTCAAGTATGCGAAGTGGAATGGGACCGCATGGATCATCGAGGTTGTGGAGTCTGGAGGCGGGTCTCTTAGGGCACGTACTTCTTTAGCTCTCGACAGCAACGACAACCCACACATAAGCTATTGTGAGCATATTAATTGGGGCGGGCCAGAGCGCTATACTCATATCAAATATGCAGAGTGGAATGGAACCGTGTGGAATATCGAGACGGTGGTCTCGAATCATGTGATTAGGGCTTATACTTCCATAGCTCTTGACTCCAACGATTATCCTCACATAAGCTATAGCGAGTGGATTGACGACAAAGGCACCCTCGAATATGCAAAGCGGACGGAACACTCTTGGGATATCGAGACTGTGGACCTTAATTCTCGCATTGGCTCTGTTTCCCTGGCTCTTGACACCAACGACAACCCGCACATAAGCTATTCTGATTTGACTAATGAAGATCTCAAATATGCGAAGAAAGGGGGAGGTATCGTCTCTTATGATTGGGACTTCGGGAACGGATCCCCTCATGGCGTAGGAGTGAGACCAACACATGTCTACAGTATCCCTAGCACCTATGTTGTTACTCTTACTGTCACGGACCAACAGGGAGCTACTGACACCGATGATTGCACAATCAATGTTCTATCGAAGAACCAACCTCCAGTCGCAGACGCGAACGGTCCCTATAATGTGGATGAAGGCTCACCGATAACACTGGACGGCAGTGGTTCATACGATCCAGATGGTGATGTTCTGCAATATCGCTGGGACTTGGACAGTGATGCGTCGTGGGACACGGATTGGTTGTCAAGCCCATTCCTCAATCATACATGGGGAGATGACTATAAGGGAACCTTGGCTCTTCAAGTGGCCACCCCCGGATATGAAGTGGCAGATGTGTTTGCGGAAGGTAACTTCACATGGTTCTCGGATCTCAACTGGATCAACAAGAGGGCACAGTCTTTTACACCCAATTGCACCACACTTTCCAAGATTGCTGTCGATGTCTCCGTCAGTTTTGGGAAACCAGATGCACACCTGTACCTTTACGTCCGAGAGAGTCTTGAGGGACCCAACCTATCATTTGCACATCTCTCCCCCGAGGAGCTTCCGAATTCGAGATACGTGGATCCCGTAGATTGGGCCGAATTCGATATTGAAGACATAACGGTCGACCCAGGCAAAACCTACTTCTTTATCTTGACTAGTCCGATGCAAGGAGGAGGGAATTACGAGGTCCATTTCGGAGATGATTTCTACCCTGATGGCATATCCTATTATAGACACGTTACAAACGATAGTTGGATAGAACGATCTGACATGGACTTGCGTTTCAGGACATACGGTTCGGAAATGATGATGTCTGAACCAGCATTTGCAGCAGTCACCGTAAGTAACGTTGCACCAACAGTGGTTTTAAAGACTTTGCCAATTGAAGCGGATGCTTCCATGAGGATAGCAGGCGAAAAGTGGCATGATGTTTCCGTGGAATTGTACGAGAATGAAATACTGATAGCGAGCGGGTCCATCACCCGATTTCCAGGCAGTCCGAACGACCAAATGCTCGACCTCACTCACCTTCAAGTGGACATCTCAAACAAATACTCAGCGACCGTTCGCTACACACCTGAGAGTGATCCAATAAACGGCCAACCCAAAGGTGCGAACCCGTGCTGGATAATACTCACCTTCGATGATGGAGAGGAAATCCGTTTGCATCACAACTTCAATGTTAACCATCCTGACACATACGTTTGGGAAGTTGATTTGAACGGGGCCTTGCTCTCTCGTGGTCTGACCTTTGAAGCCACCGCATATGACCCAGGAGCTGATGACCTTACATTCACTTGGGATTTCGGGGATGGGACGATGGTCACAAGCTTCTATCCCAATGTGGACAACAGCTACCCGGTAGAAATCGTTAAGACGGTCACCCATGTTTTCCTGGCTGCCGGAACATTCAATGTCACCCTGACCGTGGAGGACGATGACGGTGGAGTCGCGATGGCTATACTCAAGATCATCATTCCGTAGGCCAGATTAATCGATTTCCCATCACGCAATGGCGGCAAAGATTGAAGTAAGTAACAGCGGCTTCTGGCATTTGAATAGGAAGGAGGAATGAAGAAATGAAGATCGCACATGTCTCAGACCTGCATCTGACAAGCTTGAACTTCATGGAGGAATGGGGAGAGAACGTGATCAAGATACTGGATTCGGAGAACCCGGACATTGTTGTCATCACTGGAGACTTCACCACCGAGGCCTTCATCCACGAATGGGATGTGGTGAAGGAGTACGTGGATAGGATAGGCACGAAGAACAAGATACTGGTCCCTGGGAACCACGACGCCAGGAACGAGGGGTACAAGATATTCGAGGAGATGTTCGGGACCAGGTTTCCGTGTTACGAGGATGACAAGGTCGTGATATTGGGATTGGATTCAACTGTGCCAGATTTGGACGACGGACACGTGGGCAGAGAGAACTACGCAATGATAGAGAAGAAGCTCTCGGTTGAGAACAAGATGAAGATTCTTGCTCTGCATCACCATCTGATCGCAATTCCAGGAACGGGAAGGGAGAGGAACATCGCAGTGGACGCCGGACACGTTCTGAGATTGATCACGGAGCTGGATGTGGACTTCGTCTTCTCGGGGCACAAGCATCTGCCCTGGGTATGGAAGCTGGAGAACACGCACCTTGTCACGGCGGGGACGGCATCATCTCGAAGGTTGAAGGGAAGATCGCATCCTTCTTTCAACATAATGAACATTGGAAGTGACGAGATTGTCCTAGAAGAAATCAATGTGGCGGACAAGAGCAGAAGATCAATATTGACCACTGATAAGACTCCACAGACATCAACATTGTCACAATAGGGCGGGCATTGAACTGGCGGTTGAAGACGTCCAACTTCTCAGAGGTACAACAGGTAAGAAACGCCGTAGATCGCCAGTATAATCGTGATGAAAGATAGAGAGCAGAGCACCGCATACGTAGCCGCCTTCTTCCGCGGGATTTCGTAATGGGCATTCAAGAAAATCGCTCCCAGCATTAGCCCCAGAAGGCCAATGACATTGGCGATTGCCATTAGAATGAACATCGGAATGTTCTCTCTTTTCCAGCCAAGTAAATTGGGCCCAATTAAGAAGCCGAGTAACGGAGCTACGGTCAGCGTGAGCACGAATACGAGTGAGAGGCTACGGTCCCCCCCAAAGCCATTGTGAATGACATTTGCGTTCCCTACCTTCGAGGGCGTCTCTTTCTTGATCCAAAGGTCTTGAGTGAAAGCGTTGGAAGGTGCCGATATATCGATCGTTGTGAAGGACCCATCCCAGCCAGCTTCTATCTCCTTGGCGAAATCTCTCACCTCTGAAGTTGCATCCCACATGGCCAGGTAGGGGCTTCCACGCATGTACTTGACATCGGCATAGGGTTTGATATCATCGAATATTCTCGGCGATACATGTCCCTTTACGATTATCCCCATGGGAATGACGCTGTTCCCGTAGATACTGGTCAGAATCAATGGATAGTACGGTTCCTCGGTGGGAAACTCCACAATGACACCTGGCTCCCGGACATATACCTGTGTGCCCGCAATCCAAGTCACGACGAATGAGTAGTCCTTCTCAACATAGTCGTCCAATTGTGGGATGAGCCCTTGTGTGATTTCTAGATCGTTATCTGCGAGATAGTCATAAACGCCAGCTCCGTCCGTGGCGGAAATGACCTCTATCACCATCCCGTACTTCTCAAGGTGCTTGTGGACCTCCACGCCGGCCCCGGACGGCGCGAGCCCGTAAAGCATCCAATTATTGATGACCAGACCAACTGGCAACGGCAGCCACACCGATTCCAGGTAAGAGATGCCGAATCCCCAGAAAGACCCGGTGAGATCTTCGTTTGCCTCCTCTATCACATCCTTTCCGCTGAATGTTGGCACGCCCCCTGCCAAGTCGACATTTATTTGCTGAGGATCTGCGGGTACAGGGAATATCCAAGCGGTGCTGGTGGATTCTGACCAATCGAAGTTGATGCTGATTATCATTTTCTGGACGCCGTTGGCGTGGTTTATCACTCCAATCTGAGAGTTCTGATCCAGTTGGAACACTGATCCGTATTTCCCGAAAACGCCGCCATCACCCGACGCCAGTCCCAAGAGGGGTACTGACACGAACAAGAGTGTAATGTAGAGGGTGAGCACTTTCTGAACGATCCCTACCATACACCAACAGTCTGTCATTCATACATATTGGTTTTTTTGGTTACATGTCAATCAGATAGGGGTTGACAGCCAGCAAATGGAACTATCCCTGTTGCTAGTTATTCTGGACAATCCAAATTGTGTCTGCGGAGACTTCAATCCAGTAACCGTGACCTGCTTGAAGAAATTCAGAATCCTGTAGAACTCTGAGGTGGTAAGGAGGTGATGAAGCGTCGAAGCCTTCGATCCTATCCAAGAGGAGGGTCGAGTTCAGATCGGAAACCGAGTAGTTCGCATCGAAAGAGGGGAAAGCCACGAGATTCCATCCGGCCCTGAGAGAGATCGATGTTTGAATTGGCACAACACCCGCAACAGTGAGATTTGATGCCCTGATAGCATTCACCCAAAGACCTGTCCTATGACTGAGGGATTCGAGGTCTCCAAGATACGGCTTCGATTTCATGAGGGATTTCCATTCTTGGCTGGTGGAATCGTAAGACCACGACTTGTTGAACGCAACTGTCTGGAGAACTGTCCGTATATCCTCGTCGGACTGAATGAGTGGTATGGAAACCATGTTCAGCCCTTCCATAAGAAAGCGGGTAAACTTCCCTGCCTGGTATTTCGAGCAAGATTTGTTCCCGACCAAATCCAACGCACAAACCATGTAGAAGTAATTGCTCGGGTCTCCTTCACCTACATAACTGTCCGTAAACTCTGTCCTTCCCTTGGGGATCGATGCGATAAGTCCGTACCCAGATCCTTGTGGGTTGTGGGTTGTGTTTCTATATATCTCGTAGCCAACAACCGTATCCAATCCCTGTCCATCGTCAAGTGATGGGGCCCAACCAATGGTAACATTCTCGAAGCCGGTTCCACCCAACGTGGCCTGTAAAACAATTGGTGGACGGGGAAAGAGCCCCAGTGGGGAAATGAGGGGGTATCTGTCCTCAACATTACGTTGAAACACATAGGGCGAGTCGCCTATACCGTCTGGTCCCGGTATGTTCTGACCAGGTCCGCTCATCTGATCGATGCCAGTGTAATTGCTCCAGTAGTTTCCTCCCGACGGGTAGCCATTATCCCACTGATTGGGCGTGCCAGAGATCAACCAGTCATACCCCTCCACCGTGTTGTTGATGAAGTTGTTATGGTAAATCCCGTTATTCCCCGAAACAAAACTATAGATGCCGTAGTCTGTGCTTGAGATGATGGTATTGTCAGTAATGAGGTTGTCATTTGAATACTCGAGATACAGCCCGCGACCGTTATCAGAGAGAGCATTATTGATTATTGTATTCCCGTCAGCCCATACAAGATAAATACCCCTCCCCTTGTTGGAGTGGACAATGGTGTTGCCCACCAAGTTTCTGTCGGAGGCAATCAGATGAATCCCATTGTCGATATTGGAGTTTGCGACGTTGTCGACTAGTATGTTGTCGACGGAGGCGAATAGCACGATGCCGACAGTCCCATCTGAGGCGACGTTGTCCGATATTCTGTTCGAATCTGAATGGCCGAGTTGGATGCCGACAGAAGCGTTGCTAAGGTCCTGGTTCTCTACGATCACGTTCGTGCAGTTAGCGAGAATAATCTGGCCAGCTCCGGGTTGCACTGTTCCTCCGGCAGTGTTCTTCAGGTAAAGAACGGGCTTAGCATTAACCGTGTTCGAGGTGTCTATTGTATGCGTCGTCCAATTGTGAAGCCAGGGACCCCATATGGCAATTCCGTTCCCCAACATAATGTTGTTAGAGATCGTGAAATTGTCGGATCTCTCCAGATCAATGCCGTAGTACTCGTTGTCCAAGAGGGTGTTATTGTTGATTGTGTTAAAACCGCAGTACAGGAAGTACATGCCTACGTAATTCTCAGAGACCGTGTTGTTGCTGACGTTTGGGCCAGAGAATTCAATAGACAGTCCGTGCCAGTTGTTCGACACTGTATTGTCAGATATGTCACCTTCGGCCGAACGGAAGACGAAGATACCATACCGATTATCCGTGGCTGTGTTGTTGGTGATCGTCGTGTTATCGGCGTAGAAAAGATAGATGCCTCCAGTAGGTTGGGCTGGCTTGGGTCCATTGAAAGAGGCGATGTTGTTCTTAACCACACTATTGCTGGAGTATAGAATGTAAATCCCAAACTCATCATCGAACGAGGCCTTGTTATTGTCTATTGTACAATTGTGTGATCGACTCAGACGTATGCCTGACCGGTTGTTCGAGAACACATCGTTATCGGATATCTCATTGTTGTTTGAGTCCGTTAAGTATATGCCTCCGACGCTGTCGGAAGCATTGTTGTGCGTAATTGAGTTGTTATGGGAAGAGTGCAGCACGATACCATCAGAGTTATCAGAAGCGGTATTGTTAGACACTAATATCTTTGTCGAAAAGGCGAGTTGAACACCTATGGAGGTGTTGCTGACATTTTGATTCTCCACGATGACGTTCCTGCAATTGACCAGTATTACTTGTCCGGCATCAGAGGGTACGGTCCCGCCAAGGATGTCGTTCCAATAGTAGACGGGTTTCCCATTGACGGTATTTGCAGTATCGATTGTATGAGTATTCCAATGTTCGAGGGGTCCTCCGCTAATAGTGATTCCACTCTCAATCATCGTGTTATTGATGATCGTGATACCAACGGAAATCGATACGCTTATGGCTGAACGGAAGGGACCCCCAACCGCTTTTGTGAAAGTATTGTTCATGATGGAGTTCTGGTGAGAATCGTAGAGCCGAAGGCCATATGACCAATCCCAAATGATATTGTTGTTGACAATTGTGTTATTCTCGGAATACCAAAGTGATATGCCGGAAGTGGGTCTCATAATGGAGTTGTTGATGATGGTGTTGTAGTTGGAGTAATAGAGGCGGATGCCTACAGAATAGATGGTGGAGACGAAGCTGTTGATTATTGTATTGTGACTAGAGTATCGAAGAAGAATACTGTATCGGGTGGAATTGACTGAGATATTGGCCATATAGCAGTTGTCTGCGTAGTAGAGATCCAACGCGGCGTCATCTATGCCCGAGGCACTGTTGTTCAGGGTAAACCCCGTGACATTTACCCAATTGGCAGAGACATGTATGGCATCAGTGGACAATCCCTGTCCGATGACTCTGGTATCATTTCCCTCTCCAATGAGATTCAGGGTCTTGTCAACCACGACACTTTCGTTGTACGTCCCGTTGAATACGAAGATGGTGTCGCCAGAGCTGGATGCATCTATCGCCCCTTGTATCGTGGTGTAATTCCCTGGACCTGGGCCGCCAACATAGAGGGTAGTCGCGGTGACACCCTCCGGCAGAATAACAATGGTGAAGCCGAAGATGCTCACAAGTAGAAGAAGAAACGCAATGAAGCTTGCCCTCTTGGTTCTCATCCCTATAGCACCCTCACTAATGAAGTGGTATCCACATTTATAATCCTTCTTGCTCGGGGACCCCTATTTCCCTGTTCCTTATCACGACGAACTCTCAACTCTGGCCAACGGATTTCTCCACGCCACAATACCGTTTTATATCCGCATTACATTCAAAGCCAAAGTGATTGATGATGAACATCATCGTGTGCGTCAAACAGGTGCCTGACACGGCCGCGACGATCAAGCTGGACCCCTCAGGCAAGAGCATAAGTCAAGAGAACATCACATACGTTTTGAACCCATTCGACGAGTATGCGATCGAGGAAGCTCTCCAAGCAAAGGAAAAGTTCGGGGGAGAGGTAACGCTTGTAACGATGGGCCCCGACAGGGCGGAAGAGGCTCTCAGAACGGGTCTCGCCATGGGCGCCGACAAGGGCATCCACATAACCGATCCACAATTGGCAGGAACGGACTATTTTGGCACCGCCAGGGTTCTGGCAGCGGCCATCAAGACAGTCCCCCACGACGTCATCTTCTGCGGAAAGATAGCGGTGGATGACAACGCAGGACAGGTTGGCCCACAGATCGCGGAGCTTCTTGGGATCCCTCAGGTGACGGCGGCAACAGAGCTGGAGATCGCAGAGGGCGGAGCTTCAGCAAAGGCAAATAAAGAGATCGAAGGGGCAACGGAAGTCCTTCAAACGCCTCTGCCGGCGGTCATAACAGCCGAGAAGGACCTCAATCAGCCGAGGTATCCATCATTGCCGGGCATCATGAAGGCAAAGCAGAAACCGGTACAGAAGATGACGCTGGCCGACCTGGGCTTGAATCCCGCGGAGTTCGGATCAGGTGCCTCGAAGTTCGAGATCACCAGCATGGCGATGCCGGCCAAGAGAGAGGGCGGGCGGATAATCCAGGGAGATCTGCCAGAGGCCGTGAAAGAGCTGGTCAAACTGCTTCATGAGGAGGCGAAGGTGATCTAGGAGGGTGTGAAATGGCTGGCGAAGTATTAGTTCTGTGTGAACAGGCGGATGGGAAGTTGAAGGTCATCAGCAATGAGATCCTAACAAAGGGCAGGGAGATCTCAACCGCTCTCGGAGCGGGGCTGTCTGCAGTAATTGCGGGTTCTGGTATCGAACCACTCGGTCAGGAGCTGTCCAATTGGGCAGGCAAGGTCTTCGTTCTCGATTCTCCTCAGCTGGCGAGCTACACGACCGATGGGTACGCAAAGGCCCTCGCCAATCTCATAACTGCCCAGCAACCCAAGCTGGTTCTGTGTGGCGCATCCTCCCAAGGCAGGGACCTCATTCCAAGAGTGGCGGCCAAGCTCAAGGGCGCACTGGCGTCTAACTGCAGCGATCTCAAAGTGGAGAACGGTGGACTGGTTGCGACAAGACCTGTCTATGGAGAGAAGACCTACGCTCAGGTGGCGTTGAAAGGGGAAGGACTCCACTTCGTGTCCATCAGACCGAAAGCGGTGGTCCCGGTCGAGCCGGAAGCCCCTGCGGGGGGGCAGGTGTTCAAGATCGATCCGAATGTGGCACCAGAAGATCTCAGAACGAGTGTCGTGGAGACCATCAAGGGCGCCGGAGGAATGATCGAGCTGACGGAGGCCGACATAATCGTCTCAGGAGGCAGGGGCACAAAGGGCGATGAAGGGTTCAAGTGCGTGGAGGATCTGGCAAAGGAGCTCAACGCTGCCATAGGTGCCTCCCGTTCTGTCGTAGACGCGGGTTGGAGGGCCCATTCGTTCCAGGTGGGTCAGACCGGGAAGGTCGTGAGCCCGAAGCTGTACGTCGCCACCGGCATCTCGGGAGCCATCCAGCATCTGGCGGGGATGAGGACGTCCAGAGTGATAGTGGCGATAAACAAGGACCCGGAAGCCCCGATATTCAAACTTGCAGATTACGGAATCGTAGGAGATCTCTTCAAGGCATGCCCGTTATTGACCGAGGAGATCCGAAAGCTCAAAGCTCAGCAGTAGCTGAACAACCTCCAGGAGGAGGGGGACCGAAATGGAACCCAAAGAAATCTGGCTCTTGGCAATGTGGGGGCTCTCGATTCTTCTGTTAGTTGTCTTCTTGTACGGATTCTACAGGAAGTACCGTCTCGCGAACCTGGGTGTCAAGGAAAGCAGATGGGACAAGATGGGTGAGAGGGTCAAGTCGCTCTTCGTCTTCGGCCTTCTGCAGCGAAGGGTCGTGAGGGAACCGATTCCGCTGCTCTTCCACACCGCGATCTATCTCGGGTTCCTGTACCTCCTTTTATCGACTGGCCTGGTATTCGTGCAGATGGACTTCGGCATCAACCTGCTGTTCGGGGACACTTGTCTCTGGGCGACGCTGTTGGCGGACCTGGCCGGCATAGTGGTGATGTCGGGCGTGATAATCGCTGCCTATAGAAGATACATTTCCAAGCCGACGCGGTTGGAGAGGAGGAAGGAGGATGCGATCGCTCTTGCGCTGATATTCCTGATCGTCTTCACGGGCTTCATGACCGAAGGGTTGCGGCTCCTCAACGGGGATCCCGGGCCTCTCTGTAGGACCTCGGCAGGACAACCGATGGATGACGCGGCCTGGTCCCCCGTTGGAATGGCGTTCGCCTGGTTCTTCGAGGTCCTCAGCCTTCAGGGTGAGACGGTCTGGAGCGTCCTCTGGTGGACCCATCTGTTGCTGGCCTTCGCCTTCATCATGTACCTGCCTTACTCGAAGTTATCACACATATTCATAGGTCCGTTGAACACATTCTTCCGTTCCCTTAGACCCAAGGGCGCATTGAAGAAGATGGAGATCGAGGAGGACACCGAGGTCTTCGGGGTCCAGAAGATACAGGAGTTCACGACCATGCAGTTATGGGACCTGCACGCCTGCATGGAATGCGGAAGATGTCAGGACAGTTGTCCGGCGTGGCAAACGGATAAACCGCTCTCACCCAAGAAGATCATAACCGATCTGAGAGAACATCTGTATGAAAGGGGAAAGGTCCTTCTCAAGAAGAGTGGAGAAGGGGAAGAGGTCCCGTCCCTCGGCGGTAACGTGATCCAGTACGATGAGATATGGGCCTGCACGACCTGCGGGGCCTGCCAGGAGCAGTGTCCCGTCTTCATAGAGCACATAGACAAGATAGTGGACATCCGAAGGGCCATGGTGATGATGGAGTCCAACTTCCCCAACGAGATGAACCCTGTTCTGAGGAACATGGAGACGCAGTTCAATCCGTACATGGTGGGCAACGACACGCGGGCCGACTGGGCGGATGACCTCGGGATCAAGACGCTCTCGGCAGACCAGGATGTGGAATATCTCTACTTCGTGGGCTGCACGGCGTCCTTTGACGACAGGAACAAGAAGGTGGCCAGCGCCTTTGCGAAGATAATGAAGAGAGCGGGAATAAGTTTCGGGATACTGGGAACCGAGGAGAAGTGCTGCGGCGAACCGCTGAGAAGGATGGGGAACGAATACCTGGGCCAGATGATGATGACCGAGAACATCAATGCCTTCAAGAAGTACAACGTCAAGAAGATCGTCACTGCCTGCCCGCACTGCTTCAACACCCTCAAGAACGAATATCCGGACTTCGACGGGAAGTTCCAGGTGATACACCACACCGAACTGCTTTCCGACCTGATGAAGAAAGGGAAGATCAAACCCTCCAAGAAACTGCCAGCGATCGCCACTTACCACGATTCGTGCTACCTGGGAAGGCACAATGATATCTACGACCAACCCAGGGATGCATTGAAAGCTGTTACATCCGGTCAGCTGAAGGAGATGAAGGATAACAGGAGGACAGGGTTCTGCTGCGGAGCGGGCGGCGGAAGGATGTGGATGGAAGAGACCCTGGGATCGAGGATAAACGAGACCCGTGTCCAGCATGCACTGGATGTGAAGGCGGACACCATGGCAACGGCGTGTCCGTTCTGCCTGATCATGCTCGGGGATGGGATAAAAGCAAAGGACGCTGAGGAGAAGCTGGATATAGTTGATATCGCCGAGATGTTGGAATCTGCGATGGAAAAGTGATCTCCCGTTCAGGGCGACCGTTCTGTCATGTCCTGCTACCGCAGTGAGGACAGTATTGGGCCTGTGAAGATATCGATCTGCCGCAGAGATTGCACGCCACGACCTTGGGCTGTTCGTCCCTCCAGATCTCTTCTCCTGACTTATCTGCCTCCCACATCGGTCTGTCCAGGGTCCCGGCCGGAGGGGGCGTGAATGTGACTGGAGGCGGAGCGTAAGTGGTCGGCGCCTGGTATACCGGTCCCGGAGGTTGGGGCGGGGGCATCTGCGGAGCGTGCACGGCCATTTGCATGGTCTCCCCTTTCTCCTCTTCGGGCGCCCTCTTTATGAACATGAAGTAAACCAGAAGAACGATTATGACGGCCGCGATGATTATGATGATCACCAAAACGATCGGGTCGAATTCCATCTCGGTATTGAATGTGGTCTCGAAGTCGCTCGGGAGATTGTTCCCTGCCAGATCACTGGCGGAATGGTCGAGGATGATGGTGTAGGTGGTCCCGTATTTGAAGGCCTCTCCGTTAGTCAAGGTGAAGGTGAAGGTATCGTTGACCGGGTGGTTCCATTTGATGAGACCGTCAGAGGCGTGCCAAGCTCTCTTGCCCTTCCCCTCGATCAACATGAACGCTTGTTCGACGGTCGCGCTGTCCATGGTCTCCGAGAACCGGATCTGGACCTCGGTCTCATCCAATCGGATACCTATATCTCCGTCGCTTGGCCTGACCCGGGTGACGACCGGAGGCGTGGTGTCCACGATTGTCATGGCATCGAACATGAGGGGGCGGTCCTCGTAGTTGAGGGCGTTGTCAACCGCCCTGGTGTAGAAGTAGTACCTTCCATCCCCTGGAGCTGTGAAGGTTATGGGGGAAGTCGTATAGAACCCTGGAAACGGGATATGGGTGTCGTCCGGGAGGATGTACCAAAGCTCGATGTGATGTACCCCGCTTCCGATGTCGGAGGCCAGGAACTCGATGTCAAAGACCGGGTCGGAATAGAGGGGCAGAGAAAGGACGGTGGATGTGGGCTTCATCGTATCTGCGGTTGTTGCGTCCTCTATCGTCTTGATCCTTGATTGGTATGTGGCGTTGTCCACAATGAGATGGAGTTGGAATGACGTCCCTCCGGCCAGGGAGTACGTGTAGATGTGGTCTATGAATAGGTCGTCCAGAGATGGGGGCGTTCCTGGCGTGCGGTCTGTGTCCTCGACCTTCAGCCAGAACATCGGGAAGTCCGGCGGGCCGATCACCGCGGCGCTCACGTAGAAGTCCTGATCGGTGGTGTTGGTGAGGAGGAATATGTCCTCGTACTTCCCAAACAGACCTGTCGACGAATAGGAGAACTGGAAATCGTCACCGTCAGACGACACCGAATGGTGTCCGTTCAGAAGCAACTGGTGGCTCAATACACCCTCCGGAAGATTGTCTATCACCCACACGTGTTCTAGCGCGGAGCAATTGCTTGTGGCCTCCACCAGTTCGATGTACATCCTGTCAAGGTTGAGGGCGTCCTTCACCTGGGGCCAGTCGACCTCGTTCGTGTCCAGGATCCTGATGTAGACGGTGGGAACGCCAGTGAGCACTCCCCCGGGAAAATCATAGCGGGCCGTCGGAGGATCGCTGACACTGCCATACCATGCATCGTCAATTGTGAAAACCGTCACTTCCTCTCCAAGGAAGGCTCCGGTGGTCGAGTAGGACACCGTGAAATCGTCGTCGTTCAGCGGTGCCGCGTCTATGAGCGCGTCAAGGTAAAGGCTGTACTGACCCGAGCCGGGGGAGATGTCTATGGCCCAGGTCCAGTTGAGGGAATTGGGGTTGTTGTCCTCTCCGATGACCTCGTAGCTGTCGTCGTTCGCCCACAGACGGGTGTAATCCCCGCTGATGGACTTGCCCTCGGAACCGATTTCGGCCACGACGTCGAACTTGGTGGAGATCCCGCAAGGTACATCCGCTTCCCTGATCTGCTGGTACTGAACGCCACCCTCGTTGTTGGCCTGGGTCTCAACGTATGTGCCTGCAATCGATTGCCCGATAGACGGTATCTCTCCGCTGGGGATCTTGACCGTGGCTGTGGTCCCTCCGGAAAGGGCGTCGAACCATATCTCCACCCTGAAGCGTTCCCCATCCACAAATGTGCCCGCCTGAGGATGATCAACCTGGTCGTCCCAAATTACCTCCTTGGGGGTGCTGGGGTCCGCGCATGGTCCTATTGATTGCGACCTGTTCTGAGCGTCGTTTAGCCTGATGCTGAACCCGTTGAAGACCTTGGCAAAGAGCCGTCCGTCAATGATGTTGTCGTCGCAGTACACGTACATGGTGAAGGTCCACGTCCCCGTCATGTTCCGCGCATAGTTGAAGTTCTCATTCTGAATCCACCCCTCCCCGACCATGAAAGGGCCGGCGACAGGGACGTCTATGGAGATGGTCATGGCGTTGGGCTCTGGAGGAGTCGTGACCAGGTCAAGGTAATTCAATATCCCGCTGGAATCCTCGGCGTGAAGATAGTATGTCTGTTCGACAGGGTCCGCAACAGAATTGGAAAAAGGAAGAGCAGCAAGGCTGGACAAGAGCAGGATTGAGATCAGTGTTATTCTACCCACGTTGAGTCCCATATGGAGCCACCCTTACCCTCCAAAGCTCCCAGAGGAGTGCATGGAGCGAACTGATTATATCATGGAAAATATCCCGGTTCCAGATATTAAATCTTTCTGATTGTTGCACAGGGGGGTCAACGCAAGCATTAAACATCGGTTCAGAGATTTCCCCCTCCCCATGTCCGAGAACGAAGGAGACTCGTTGGAATCGAAACTGCAGGAGACGAGGGAGACGATCTCATGGGCAATCAATGAGTTCGAGAAGATCGCCCTGGCATGCAGCTTCGGGAAGGACAGCGTCACCATTCTCAGCCTCGCCAGGGAGGTGAAGCCGGACATCACCGTGTTCTGGATCAAGACAGGTTACGCGTTCAAGGAGATTGTGGATTTCAAGGACAGGCTGGTGAAGGAGTGGGGCCTCAACCTGGTGGAGGCCTCCCCCAATATCACCAAGGAAGAGCTCGAAGAAGCCCACGGGAAGGAACTCTACAAGGAGGATCCCAAAAGATGTTGCGAGTGCCTGAAGGTCGAACCCACGAGAAGGTTCCTGAGCGGTCTAGATGCCTGGATGACCGGCCTCAGGAGGGATGAGACGGAGCACAGGGAGGGCCTCAGGACGGTGGAGAGGTTCGAGGGAATGCCTGTGAAGATCAACCCCATCGTCAAGTGGACGGCCGATGATGTATGGAACTACATCAAGACGTACAACGTCCCGTACAACAAGCTGTATGACGAGGGCTTTGTCAGCCTAGGTTGCGAGCCGTGCACTCGTGCGTGCAGTTGGGGAAGGTTCGAAAGAGCGGGCAGGTGGCCAGACAGAGAAGACAAGGAATGCGGGATGCACACGATCGAGAGTGACTAGGCTACGCTACAGCAAATTCCTCATGGATGATTTGTTCAACGCATTCGGTTGTCCGGAACGAGTGTGGAAGGGCTAGATCCAGCCCCTCAGTTTCATCACTTCCACGACACGTTTCACCGCGACCATGTAGGCAGCCGTCCTCAAGTGGACTTTGTGCTCCTTTGCCAAGGCGAGAACGGTATGGAAGGCGTCGGTCATCTTCTTGTTCAGCTTCTCGTGGACCTCGCTCTCGTCCCAGTAGTAGTTGTACGTGTTCTGAACGGTCTCGAAGTAGCTGACGGTGACGCCTCCTGCGTTGCACAGGAAGTCGGGTATGACGAATATCCCGTTCTTGTACATGATCTCGTCCGCTTCCGGCGTCGTCGGTCCGTTGGCCGCTTCAGCAATGATCTTTGCCTTGATGTTCCCAGCGTTCTCTTGGGTGATCACGTTCTCCAGTGCCGCGGGGAAGAGCACGTCCACGTCCATCTCAAGAAGTGCTTCGTTGGTGATCTCCTTGGCGCCCGGGAACCCAGAGACCTTGCCCGTGTTCTGCTTGTGCTTTATCAGATCGTCTGGGTCCATACCATCCATGTTGATGATTCCGCCCCTAGAGTCGCTAACCGCGCAAATCTTACTGTTGTGCAGCTCCTGCATGAGAGTTGCCGCGTGCTGCCCAGCGTTGCCGAATCCTTGGATCGCGACCGTGGCTCCGTTCAGGTCCATTCCGAGCTCCTTGGCCGCCTCCCTGGTGGTGTACACGCAGCCTCTTGCGGTGGCGTCTCCTCTCCCGAGTGACCCGCCAAGTTCGATTGGTTTGCCGGTGATGACCCCAGGAACGCCGTAACCGGTCATTGCGCTGAACTCGTCCATCATCCAGGCCATGATCTGCGGGTTGGTATAAACATCCGGAGCTGGAACGTCCTTGTCCGGCCCGATTATCCTACCGACCTCGCGTATGTAGGCCCTGCTCAACCTCTCGATCTCTGCTTCGGACATCTCCTTCGGGTTGCAGATGATCCCACCTTTTCCTCCCCCAAGAGGGATGTCCACAACCGCACACTTCCAGGTCATCCATGCCGCAAGCGCCTTGACCGTGTCGACGGTCTCTTCTGGATGATAGCGTATTCCCCCTTTGCAGGGACCCCGGACATCATTATACTGACATCGGAATCCTTTGAAGGTCTTGAACGTCCCGCTGTCCATTTTGACGGTCAATGAGACCGTCAGGAGTCTCTTCGGTTCGCTCAATGCTTCGTACACCGAGTTGTCATAACCCAAGGCGTCGGTGGCGATCTTCAGCTGCCGTTGCGCTATCTTAAACGGATTTAGTTCTGCCGCCATTCTTCCTACCTCTTTGTCACACTTTCGCAGCGTCCAGATACCTTATCTGGCACTGCAAGGGGGGGAGAGATTCTTCAAGGATTTAAATGCTATGATTTGGACGGGGTCTTCCGAAAGGGTTTTGTGCCGTTTCCGCTTGTCCAGACCGTGAAAGGATCGTATTGTATCGCTGCATTCCTACCGGAGGACGCTGACATTGAGATAGCCAAACTTGGCACTTTTTCGTTTCCGCGTGGTATGTATGTCTACACGGGTTCAGCGCTTTCGTCGTTGGAGGGGAGAATAGGGAGACATATCGGTAAGAAAAAGAAGATGAAATGGCACATCGATTTCTTCTTGGAGGAGGCGGAGGCGCTTGGTTTCATCCCCATTGTTTCTTCAAAAAGGGAAGAGTGTTCGATAAACTCGAAGTTCCTGGAAGAAGGGGAGGTCTTGGCAAAAGGATTCGGTTCTTCGGACTGCAGATGTCCATCCCATTTGGTGTATCTGGGCGATCAGCCGCACTTGGAGTAGCCGCAAGACCGGCACACGTTGCATCCGCCCTCATGTATCAGCGGACCGCCGCAATCAGGACACGCGCCCACCACGTTTGTGAACTGCAACGGGCTCTCCACGAACTTGTCGAGCGTTGTGGCTTCTGGAATGGGCTCGCCCATAGCCTCCATCTTCATTCTCTGAAGGTAGTTCTCCAGTGCTTTTCCGATGGCGTCCGGACAGGACAGTATCAGCCCGCCCTTGGCCAAGAGGGGTGCAGGGCATCTGATCCCCTTCAACTGCTTGATGATGGGTTCCACCTCCACACCGGACCTCAGGGCCAGAGATATCAACCTGCTGACCGCCTCCGACTGGGAAGCCGCGCAGCCTCCCGATTTGCCCATCTGGGAGAAGACCTCGCATATGCCGTGCTCGTCCTCGTTGATCGTGACATAGAGCGTCCCGCAGCCGGTCTTCAGCTTCATGGTTGCGCCCTTGGTGACCGCGGGCCTGGGCCTGGGCATCAGTCCTGCCGACCGGTCCTCCCTGGCCTTTACCGTTGCCCCGGTGGAAAGCACCTGTTCGTCCCTGCTGGCGTCCCTGTAGACCGTTATGCCCTTGCAGCCCAGCTCGTAGGCCAGCTTGTAGACCTCGTCGATGTCCTCCTTGGTGGCGTCATGCCTGAAGTTGACCGTCTTGGACACCGCGTTGTCGGTGTGCTTCTGGAAGGCTGCCTGCATCTTGATGTGCCACTCCGGTGAGATGTCGTGGGCCGTAACAAACAGATTCTTGATGTGATCTGGAACCCCATCCACTTCCGCAAGGGTGCCCTTTTTCGCTATCCTCTCCATCAGGTCGGGCGTGTAGAACCCTTCCTTCTCCGCCCTTTCCTTGAACAGGGGGTTCACCTCGATCAATTCGTCCCCATCCAGGACCTTTCTCTTGAATGCCACCGCGAACAATGGTTCTATGCCGCTTGAACATCCTCCGATAATGCTTATGGTTCCCGTGGGTGCGATGGTTGTGGTGGTCGCGTTCCTGATCTTTACCTTGTCCTTGTAGATGCTCTTCTCGAAATTGGGGAATGCCCCTCTTTCCTTAGCCAGTTCTATCGACATCCTCTTGGATTCGGCCTCCAAGAAGGCCATTACCTTCTCTCCCATGTCGACCGCTTCTTGAGAGTTGTAAGGTATTCCGAGCTCGATGAGCATGTCAGCGAACCCCATGACCCCCAGACCTATCTTCCGGTTCCCGTGGGTCATCTCCTTTATCTTCTCCAGAGGGTAGCTGTTCATGTCGATGACGTTGTCCAGGAAGTGTACCGCGGCGTTGACCGCCGTTCTGAATTTGTTGTAGTTTATGGCGCCGTCCACGACCATCTTGGAGAGGTTGACCGAGCCGAGGTTACATGATTCGTAGGGAAGGAGCGGTTGTTCCCCGCAGGGGTTGGTACTCTCTATGGCACCTAGAGCCGGGGTAGGGTTGCCGGCGTTGAGCCGGTCCAGGAAAACGATGCCGGGCTCTCCGTTGCTCCAGGCCATGTCAACTATGAGGTCATACACCTCCTTCGCCCTCAGGCTCTTGGTCTTCTTCTGGGTCCGGGGATTGATCAGGTCGAATTCCCTATCCTCCTTCACCGCCTCCATGAAGTCCTCGGTTATCCCTACTGAGATGTTGAAATTGGTGATGGCGCGGCTGTCCTTCTTACACGTGATGAAGTCCATGATGTCCGGGTGATCCACCCTGAGGATCGCCATGTTGGCCCCGCGTCTGGTTCCGCCTTGCTTAACGGCCTCGGTCGCTGCGTTGAAGACCTCCATGAAGGAGATGGGTCCGCTGGAGACGCCTCGGGTGGATAGCACCAGGTCGTCCTTGGGCCTGAGCCTTGAGAATGAAAAGCCGGTCCCTCCACCGCTCTTGTGGATGAGGGCCGTGTTCTTCAACGCCTCGAAGATGCTCTCCATGGTGTCCTTGATCTCGAGTACAAAGCACGCCGAGAGCTGCTGGAGCGCCCTTCCCGCGTTCATAAGGGTCGGGGAATTGGGCATGAACTGCCCCGTGGCCATGAGGTAGAAGAACTGCTTTGCGGTCATCGCCTCGTCCGCCATCGGGTTATAGAGCAGATCCGCTCTGGCGATGTTCCTTGCAACGCGCCAGAACATCTGCTTGGGGGTCTCGATAGCCTTTCCATCGACGTACTTCTTGAGGTATCTTCTCTCAAGTACGGTGACTGCGTTCTCAGTCAGGTTCAGAGAATCTTCAACGTCCGTTTTGGAGCTTTTTTGCGGGTGGGCCTCCGTAATCTCCATCGATTCACGTCCAATCTCGGGGGAACAAGATTGCCGTTTCTCGGCGTTTTAGCAGGTGTGGGGGGATACCCCTCCTTGAAAGTATCAATTGGATACTGGGTCCGCGCAAATAAGTCGTCCCGATGATGCGCCTGTTCCCTCAATTTCTACCATAATGGTGGAATCATATATAATCCTGCTTTTTCTAAGTGTAGCAAAGTAGTTGTTTAAAGGAAAATAGTTAACATATTAGACAAAAGAAAGACTTAAAGAAGAGGGACGACATAACCGTCTCCGTTCATAAGAGGGCTAGCATAATGGTCGCTAGAAGGGAGGCGGACACGAAAAGGAAAGTGCAGAATTCATTGGGAAAAAGGGAGAAATCGGTGAAGGAGATCGCAAAGAGGGCTGGGACCTCCACGCCGACGGCCTCTAAGTACCTCATGATCCTGGAGGCAGAGGGCAGGGCGGTCAGGAACGAGGAAAGGCCACCGTACGTGCTCTGGTCCATCAGGCGATGAGAGAGACCCACCCCTTCATTTCCTGTGGAAACCTGTGCAGGCGTGCTAACGGGAGGATAAACCTTTTACCCTATCGGGAATTTAACCGAGGAGTACTATGCCGAGATTCACGCGGGAGTTTGCGCTGGAGCTGAGCTCCATAATCCTGATGGTCGGTGCAATAATGGCCTTCTTCCTGGTCCTCAAGTACGGGTTCGAGGACGTGATCCCCTTCTACCTGAAGGACATTCTCGATGGTATAGGCAGCTGGATTGTATGGATGGTCGTTCTGGGACCGATACTTTTGATGGGCGGTGGCTGGTACTTCTTCGACGGGCTGAAGAAACGAAAGGAATTCGGCAAGCTCATCGACACGGACAGCAAAGCGGTCTTCGTTCGCAATTACGATCGTCTGGAGGAGCTAGCTTATTTCTTGACGGAGAGCCACAGACAGACCTTCTATGATAAGAGGGGCGAGTTCAAGATCAAGTAGTCAGTATCTCCAATCTCCCTCCAAGATTCTCTATTCTCTCGCGTATCTTCCCGAGCGCTGCTTCCTGGCAACGGAGTGTTATCCCGACGGTCTTCCCATAATGAACGTCGTCCACCTCCGCATTGTCATAGAGCCAGGACAGCGTCGAGGATATCCCATCTTCCATGGGCACATCGATCTTAAGTTCCACGGGCAACAGAAAGAACTCGTGCAATCTTTCCACGAAAGCATCCAGACCGGTTCCTTCAGTGACCGAGATGAACGAAACTTCATTTGACAGCCCCGCCTCTTGAACCGTTTTCTCTCTAATCTCGTTCTCTTCCTCTGACATCAGATCTATCTTATTGATTACCGGTACGATATTCTCCGATTGGGCCTTGGGTACGAGGGCGTCCAGTGCGACCGTGAGCTCGTTCTGGAATTCATTCAAAGAATCGGATCCATCCAACAACAACAGAATCATGTCGGACAGGAATACTTCTTCCAGGGTAGACCTGAAGGATTCAATCAACCACACTGGCAGGTCCTTGATGAACCCGACGGTGTCCGTCAGCAGCAGCTTCTTCTTTGAGGCTTGAAACCTCCTTGTTGTAGTTGAGAGGGTTGAGAACATCCGATCCTCCACAAGGAGGTCTTCATCGCTGAGGGCGTTGAACAGGGAGCTCTTGCCGGCGTTTGCATACCCCACGATACTGATCAGCCCGAACCCGCTTTCTTTTCTGGATCTCCTTCTCAGTTGCCTCTCCTTCTCCATCCTCTTCAATTCTTGATTCAGTCTCTTCTTTCTCTTCTTCGCATGTTCGAAGTATGTGTCCACCTTGTACTCCCCGCCTGCCATGAAACCGGGCCTCTCATCCACCTTCTTCTTCGAGATCCATTCCCTGAGGAGTGGAAGCTCGTATTCGATCCGGGCCAGCGCCACCTGATGTCTCGATTCCTTGGTTCTCGCCCTGGTCGCGAACAGGTCCAGGATGATGCTGATGCGGTCCATGCAGCGTATTCCGACAACGCTCTCCAAATGATAGTGCTGGGATGGCTTAAGATCCCCGTCGAACACAACAACATCCACTTGGTTCTCATCCACGAATTCCCCGATCTCCTTTACCTTACCTTTACCTACAAAGAAACGTGGATCGGCCTTCGACCTCTTCTGTACGAACTCCTTTACGATCTTGAAACCCATCGAGTCTATGAGCTCGACGATTTCGTCGTCCGTGTTATCTAGGCTCACCAGTACTACATCCACGTCTAGCCAATCCTTATGGTTTTCATATAATCCTTTCGATTTCCAGTGGAAATGGAGGGGGGCCCCTGTTGGCGCTGAGAAAGGTTTAAGCGTTATGCTTGAATAAACATAACAATGTTCGATAGGTATGGCCGGGAAGCCTCCAGCCTTCGGATCGCCGTGACCCAGAGGTGCAATCAGAACTGCATCTACTGCCACAACGAGGGTCAGGAGCGCACATCAAAGGAGATGACGCTCGGGCAGATACGGAGGATATTGGGGGCCGCGGCGGCCATCGGCGCCAAGAAGGTGAAGATCACCGGCGGCGAACCCCTGGTCAGGAACGACATCGTGGACATCGTCGCATCTTGTGCAGAGATTTTCGAGGAGGTCTCACTCACGACAAACGGCGTGGGACTGGACAAACTGGCATGGCCGCTTCGGGAGGCGGGCCTGGCAAGGATGAACATAAGCGTGGACACGCTCAACCCCGAGACCTACGAGCGGCTCACCGGACAGAATCACCTCCCAAGGCTGCTGACGGGAATCGACGCTGCCGCAGAAGCCGGATTCCACCCCTCGAAGCTCAACAGTGTGGTCCTAAAGGGATTCAACCACACCGAACTGGAGGACCTGATCGCTTTCTCGGCGGAGAAGAACGCGATGCTGCAATTGATCGAACTCACTTCCAAAAGGGAGGACATCAACTCACCTTTCTACAAGACACATCACTACGATCTGGGCCCATTCGAGAAGACCCTGGGTGACTGGACATCTGAGGTCCGGGCCAACGAGATACACAGCAGGAAGAGGTACGTCCTGAGGGTCAACGGCTGGAACGCCGTCGTCGAGGTCGTCAGGCCCATGAGCAACAAGGACTTCTGCGCCAACTGCACCAGGATTCGGGTGACCAGTGACGGCAGGATCAAGCCGTGTCTGCTGACGAACACAGGGGAGATCGAGACCTTGGACCTTCTGGAGGCCGGGGAGGACGAAAAGACATTGCAGGCGCTCTTCGCCAAAGCGATTCTATCCAGGAAACCTTACTGGGATTGAGATGAAAGTCACAGTTCGATTCTTTGCGACCTACCGGGACGTGGCGGGGAAGCCCCAGATCGAGATGGAGATGGACGATGGAGCGAGTCTGGGCGATCTGCTGGAACGGCTCTATGACACATACCCCAAGCTGAAGAAGTGGTCTGAATCGATCATCTGCTCCGTGAACAGGAAGTACGCGGACGAGGACAAGGTGCTGGAGCCGGGTGACGAAGTCGCTCTCTTGCCACCTGTCAGCGGGGGTGCCAGGCTCTCCAATGAAGGTTTTTCCGTAGATCAGATGCTGGAGTCCTTGAAGGCCGATTCCTGCGGTGCCGTGGTCCTCTTTGTGGGAGTCGTCAGGAAGGATCCAGGCGTTGATTCACTGGTCGTCCAGAGCTACGAAGAGATGGCCGCGGAGAAGATAGACGAACTTATCAGCACTTCCAAGGAGAGGTTCAACATCGAGAGGATGGATATCGTCCACCGGACCGGGGAGCTGGGAATAGGGGACAACATCGTTCTCATAGGCGCAAGCGCACCACACAGAAAGGACGCCTTCGAGGCATGCCAGTGGGCGATCGACAAGCTGAAGAAGATAGTACCGATCTGGAAGAAGGACGAGGAGGGTTGGATTGGTCAAGATGATTGATGTGAGCGACAAGAAGGTCGTTCCGAGGAAGGCTGTGGCCGAGGGGGAGATGGTTCTGAAGAGCGAAACGATCGAAGAGATCCGCCAGGGGACCGTGAAGAAGGGGGACGTTCTGACCGTTGCCAGAACTGCAGGACTGAACGCGGTCAAGCAGACGTCCAACCTGATTCCGATGTGCCATCCGATACCCATAACTTTCGCTGGCGTCGATTTCGATGTACGCGAAGGGAAGGTCATCTGTCGCTGTGAGGTCCGCGCGGACTACAAGACCGGCGTGGAGATGGAAGCCCTCATGGGAGTGTCCACGGCCCTGCTGACGGTCTGGGACATGGTGAAGTACCTGGAAAAGGACGAGAAAGGGCAGTATCCACACACCAGGATCACCAACATCATCGTAACATCCAAGGAGAAGGGAGAATGAGCCATCTGGAACATCATAAGGAAGCCTTGAAGAACCTCAAATGCGCCGTGGTGACCATCAGCGACACCCGAACTGAAGAGAACGACGATTCAGGGAGGGCGATTAGAGAGCTCCTCAAGAGCCAGGGACACGAAATATCTGACTACATCATCGTGAAGGACGAGAGCGAACCCATCAGGAATGCGGTCTTGAAGGCCATGGAAACATCCGATGCCGTCATCAGCAATGGAGGGACCGGAATAAGTCCCAGGGACATCACGATCGAAACACTGGAACCGCTGATGAACAGGACGGTCGAGGGGTTTGGAGAGCTCTTCAGGTCGCTTTCATTTGATGAGATCGGGTCATCTGCCATGTTGAGCAGGGCGATTGCCGGTGTCGTCGACAAGAACCTGCTGTTCTGTCTTCCCGGATCCCCGAACGCCGTTAAGCTGGCAATGGAGAAACTGATACTCCCGGAGATGGGCCATATGCTGTCACAGGTGAGGAAGGAATGAGGCCGTTCTCTTCCCTGATACCGCTTGAGGACGCGAGATCTGTTTTGCAGGAGCACGCCAAACCGGTCCTCGAGCACGAGAAGGTTCGTATCGAGAGCTCAGCTGGCAGGGTCATCGCGATCGATGTTGAGGCGAGGATCAACGTACCTCCTTTTGCGCGGTCCGCCATGGACGGATATGCCGTCGTGGCCGAGGACACCTACGGTGCCGGGGAATTCTCTCCCAAGAGCTTAGAGGTGGTCGGCGTGGTCAGGGCAGGCGATGAATCGGCCTTCAAGGTCAGCCCAGGACACTCGGTGGAGGTTGCCACCGGCGCGGTTCTTCCGGAAGGTGCCGACGCTGTTGTGAAGGTCGAAAGGACGGAGATCACGGACGACGCCCTGAAGGTCTTCAAACCCGTCCACCCACAAGAGAACGTCTCCCAGGCAGGCTCGGACATGGCATCTGGTGCCTTGGTTCTGAAACACGGGGACGTGCTCCATCCAGGCAAGATAGGCGTACTCGCAGCACTGGGGATCGAGGAAGTCGAGGTCCTCCGCAAACCCACGGTGGCCGTTGCCCCGACCGGGAACGAGGTATGCGAGCTCGGGAAGGAACCCACTCCTTCACAGGTCTATGACGTCAACTCTTACACCATCATGTCACTAGCTGAGAGGAACGGATGCGACGCGACACGGCACCCCGTCGTAGAGGACACCTTGGAATCGATCGGCGCACTGCTGGACGAGGTCAAGGAGAGCGACGTGGTCATATTCTCGGGAGGAAGTTCTGTCGGTGAGAGGGACATACTGGTGGATGTCTTGGCCGAGAGAGGAGATGTCATCTTCCACGGCGTGCAGATCAAGCCCGGAAAACCGACTTTGTTCGGTAAGATCGGCGAGCAACTGGTCTTCGGGCTGCCCGGGTATCCGGCCGCATGCCTCACCGTGGGCAACGCCCTCATAGCACCCGCCCTTAGAAAGATGGCGTCCTTGCCAGAGGGCACTGTGATCAAGGGCAGGTTCAAACTGGCCAAGAGAGTGGTATCCACCTTGGGCAGGCATCAGTTCCTGACGGTGAGGATCGAGAACGAGATGGCCGTTCCAGTCTTCAAGGAATCCGGGGCGATCACAAGTCTCGGGGACGCGGAGGGGTACATAGAGATCCCTGATAACATGGACTTCATCGAGAAAGGGGAGACCGTGGAGGTCATCTTCTTCTAGACCTCTACTCTATCGTGATTTCCTTAAGTTCGAAGCCTCTGGTGCAATCTAGGTCCTTGCCCACTTCGAGTATCTTTCCCTTACCGCCGCTTCTCAATGCTATAGGATGGCATAACCCGTATGACGAGCAGGACAGCTCGTTGCAGTATGGGAAACTGTATGTAATCGTCGAACCCACTATGGCGCCCTTCCCGTTGGATGCGATGGTCAATGGAGCCTGCTCCACCTCCACCACCCTGACGCTTTCGTCAAAGATCTTACAGTCGTGTCGTACACCGCGGATGCCCCTGATCTTGTACTTCCGCCCTTCTTCGAGGTTAAAACAGACACCCTTCAACTTGCATTCCCTACATTCCGTCAGTGAACCTAGATAGATGAACTCGTTGCCTTCCTTCACCTGTCTTTCCCCTACCAGCGTGATCAACATGAAAGATCTCCTCAGAATACCCGTGTCGTCCTTGCCAGGTTCTCAGCCGCATCTCTCGTAAGACCCTCATCGCCCAGTATCGTGTATCTCTCCTTCTTTATCTCGTGTGCTTTGGTGAGAGCCTCTATCATGTCCTCCTCCGGTATGCCCATTCCCCTCGAGGTCGTGGGTGCGCCGACAATCAGGAGGGCGTTCCTTATCCTCTCCCAGTCCCCTCCGTGGAGGTACATCATCATGATGGTACCGATCCCGCACTGCTCCCCGTGAAGTCCCGGGGTCTTGGTGATGTTGTCCAACGCGTGCGAGATCTTGTGCTCCGAACCGCTGGCAGGGCGGGAAGTTCCGGCGATGCTCATGGCGACTCCCGAAGAGACCAACGCCTTCGCCACGAACCAGGCGCTCTCCTCCAGCCTCGGTTTTATCGATTCTGCCCTTTCAATGAGGATCTGGGCCGTCATGTCCGCCAAGGATGCGGCGTATGAACTGTAATACTCATTCTTGAGATTCCTTGCGAGCAGCCAGTCCTTGACGGCTGTCGAATTGGATACGATGTCCCCGCACCCTGCGGCCAGCAGTTTGTGCGGAGCCCTGGAGATCACGTAAGTATCCATTACCACCGCCATGGGGGATTGGGCAACGATGGACTCCCTTCCGCTGTTGGATTTTATGGAAGCCCTCGACGAGACTATGCCGTCGTGGGAAGCCGCTGTGGGAACGCTGACGAACGGAAGTTTGGCATTCGTGGACGCGCATTTCGCCACATCTATCGGCCTCCCGCCGCCCACGCCCATCAAGAAGTCGGCACCGACCTCCTCGGCCACGCTCCCGACCTCCCCGATGCTCTTCATGTCCGCTTCCTTGATCACCACATCGTGAACCGTGAACCCGCCATCTTCCAGAAGCTCCGTTACCGCGTCCCCCGCAATCTTCTTGGTGTTCTCGTCCACGACTATCAACGTGGTCTTTCCGAATTTCAGGTCTTCACAGACCTCCACAACCTCCAGTAATGCGTCATGACCGATGACGACCTTCCTGGGGAGCTCCATGCTCTTGGATTTTGAGAAACTCTCGCGGTCTTCCATGCCCTTCCTCGGTCTTAGGGGCTATCAATGAATCTTCGATTATATAAATTTGTATCCAGTGGGGTTCCGGCCTCGAATCTGAATGGTTCGTTCGTGGGATTCTATCGAGATAAAGTTTAAATTCTCTCGGCATAATGGACGATACGATGGCCCACATCCAGCTTCTGAACCTCCTTGTAGAGGGCGTTGACCGCACGAGGAGGGTCAAACCTGATATGGTGAAGGGTGAGAAGGAGTTCCTTCAGGCCAACCTGCTGTGCGACGAAAGGAGGTACGAGGAAGCGGTAGTCGAATACCAGAAAGCGATCAAGCTGGGGCTCACGGACGACAGACTCGTCTACAACAACATGGGAGTAGCGTACGATTCTCTGGGACATCACAACAAGGCTCTGGAATGCTACCGTAACTCGATCAGGATCGACCCCAACTACGAGGTCGCCTGGTACAACATGGGGAACGCATTCTCATATCTTCAGGACTTCAACAAGGCCATCAGGTGCTACTCCAAGGCGCTTCAGCTGAATCCGGACTACAGGATTGCCGAGTACGACATGGGCCTGGTCCTGGCTCAAGTGGGAAAGACCAGGAAGGCGCTGGACGCCTACGACAACATCTCCGGGAAGCATCCCGACGATCCCATCGCATGGTACCGAAAGGGGATACTGCTCGAACAGGTGGACAGGTTCCTGGAGGCCACGGAGGCGTATCGAAGGGCGACCAGGATCGAGCCTAAATTCCTGGATGCCTGGAACGGCATGGGCAATGCCTTGTACGCGATGGAAAGCTACGAGCAGGCCATCGACGCGTACGATGAGGCCATCAAAATCGACCCCAAGAACGAAGAGGCATGGAACAACAAAGGCTTCACTTACTTCATGCTGGGCATCCACGACAAGGCCATTGAGTCGTACGACAAGGCGATCGAGCTCAGCCCCAGATACAAGCACGCATGGTACAACAAAGGGTACACCTTCCACGGCATGGACAGGCTGGAAGAAGCCATTGTCTGCTACGAGAAGGCACTGGAGATCGACAAGGGCGACGAGGTCCTGTGGAACAACCTAGGCAACGCCCTGTACAACCTCGGGAGATACGAAGAGTCCCTACCTTACTTCTTCGAGGCCATCGAGGTGAACCCTGATTACGAGATCGCCTGGAACAACATCGGTAACGCGCTGGACAAGATGGGTAGGCACGAGGAGTCCGTTCAGTTCCACGACCGTTCGCTGGACATAAAACCCGACTTCGACTATGCCTTGTACGCTAAGGGCCACGCGCTTTCTAACCAGGGCCGTCTTGAGGAAGGCCTGGAGCTGATCAACGAGTCTCTTGAACTGAACCCCAACTACGACCATTCCTGGTACGCCAAGGCCGAGACGCTTGAGAAGATGGAGATGGTGGAGGAGGCGAGGGACGCTCTTAACAACTCGCTCATCCTCAATCCTGGATTTGAGGAGGCATGGGTCTTCAGGGGCGAACTGATGATAGACATGGGCAACTTCGAGGAAGCCCAGATATGTTTCTCCGAGGCACTCAGATGCCTTGATTATATACTATTGATGTCAGCCAACAACATCCACGCGCTCGAGGAGAAGGGGGACCTTATGCTTGAACTTGGGAGGTTCAACGAGGCCGCTGTATGTTTCGAAAGGATCCTCGAGACCAACGATGAAGATGTGAACGCTTGGACCAAGATGGCACAGGCCCTTATGAGCGCCGGGGACCCATCTGGAGCCGTCGAGTCCCTCAGAAGCGCGGTCAACAACGGCGTTCAGAGCTGGAAGGTGTGGCTCTCTCTTGGAATGGCCCTTAGATGTGCCGGAAGGACGGCGGAATCCCTCAGGGCCTTCGACAAGGCCTACTCGGTAGAGGACGAACCCGACATACTGGTGGAGAAGTCCAAGGCCCTCTTCGAGCTCAAGAAGTACCGACAGGTCGTGGAAACACTCAAGAAGGTCCCGGACGCGGACAAGAAGGCCCTTCTGATGAAGGCGGATTCCCTCCGGGAACTGGGGTCTTACAAAGAAGCCATCAAGTCCTACAAGGACGTCGTTTCGGGCGGCTCCCCCGAAGACCTCGGATGGTACGGCATGAGCCTTACGTACTCCTTGATCAAGAAACCACGCGATGCGCTCAGATGCATCGACATGGCCTTGGTTGTCAACGAGAACTGCGCCGATTACTGGTACCAGAAGGGAAAGTTGCTCTCCAACTCAAGGTCGAAGAAGAAAGCTTTGAAGTATCTCGACATCGCGTTGGAGATAGACCCCGATTTTTCTGAGGCAAAGAAGGAAAGGGACAGGATCGCAAAAGACTCGTAATGGAAGCAAGCCTCGGACGACCGTTCTATGCAATCGTACACGCTTGCCCGACCGCGGAGAGTCAGAAATCACCCCAAAACGCATATATAGTCCCCAAATTCTTTTGAACTCAAACTTCCAGGAGGTTCTGTGTTGGAGGAGGTCCCCAAAGAGGAAGAGAAGAAGAGGATAACCAAGGCGTCCTTACTGAGGGACAGGATCGCCTTTTACCTGTCCTTGACGCTGATAGTGCTGGGGGGCCTGTACTTCGCCCTGGGCTCGTATCTTCACGACCTCTTGCGCGTCCCGGTCGTGGGCACCGCATTCACCGTGTTCGGCCCTGTTAACGTTCTTTACGCTCTCGTCGGTGCTGTGATCCTCTTTGTTGGATTTGCATTGTTCGCTGCATCGATTCGCGGTGGCGCCCTTTCAGCCGAAGAGGTAGAACAGCTCAATGCGGAAGGTGAGGCGTCGTGAGCCGGGAGTCGAAGCCTCTGAGCGCGGTCAATGGGCTCACCAACGGGAACGCTCGGAGAAGAACCGTTGGTTTCACTAACGGTTCCGGCCTTGTAAATGGTTCCGGGCTCGTCAATGGCAGCGGCATGGTCAACGGCACTGGTCGGGCGAACGGCACAGGCCTTGTAGACGGTAACGGACTTGTCAACGGCAACGGACTGACCAACGGGCTTTCCAGGATACCTCTCGGCAGGAACAATCTCGGCGTCGTCACGAACAAGGACCTCAGGATCGGTCTTGCGTTGATCCTGCTTGGGTTGCTGGTCATCCCTGTGGTGTCCATATACCTTATGGAACCTGGATATGAGCTTTATACACCCTCCATCGCTATCGACGGCGATTTCTCGGATTGGGACGACGTTCCCATGTATGTGGACGCTCCCGACAACCCGAGGCCTGACGTGACCGTGGGATCCTACGCGATCGATCTTGAGCGCAACCACCTGTCCTTCTACGTTCAGGCCGTGGGCATCGCTCTGGGGGACATCAACGGCTTTGATACATTCTACTTCTTCATCGATTCCGACGGGGACACGATGACAGGATATCGAGTGGACAACTTCGGGGCGGATTTCGTCATCCAGGTCCACGGCGGGGACAACATAGTCGCTGACGCTCAAACGTTCGCGTTCCTGGGCGACGATCAGTACAATTGGACCGCCTTTGTTGGATTGGAGAGGGTCGACGCCGAGGCCAACGGCCGGATGATGGAGGTCCAGACAACCATACACTCGCTGAGCCTCGAGGAGGACTTCCTGGTCCTCTTCTGCGCGAACGACCATGAAGGAGGCCAGTCATGCTCTTCGGTACCGGTGGGAGAGGACCCGGGCGCTCTTCTTGTGGAACAGTTCAGATTCAAGAGCATAGTTGAAAAACGGCTTGAGCAGGTCATGGAGGTTAGGTTCACCGCCATGGCTTCGGATGTGATCGTCAACGACATCAGCATCGTCGTCAGCGGAGGCGCAACCGTTGAGACGCCACAACTACCGTTCACGGTTGCCGAGGGTACAACCACGACCAAGCTGATCACAGCAGATCTGTCCCTTGCACCCGTAGGGGCTCTGATCACGGCTACGGTGGAATCGGTGCTGGCCGACCGACCGTCCACGATTCGCGGGGAGGTCATCAGGACGTATATCGAGGAGATCCCTGCAGGTATCGTCATCGACGGGTTCTTCGAGGACTGGACGACCGGTAATCTCGATGCTGCAGACCCCAGCCTTGGATCCAATGTCGACATGATCGAGCATGAGGCGGTTGAAGGGCAGGCCGACGCCTTCTTCCACGTGAAGGTGAGCGGGAATATCATGCTGGGGACATTCGCCCCACAGATGAAGACCAGACACTTCCCTGGACAACCCGGCGAGCCGTCGCCTCCCGCACCAACAACGGAACTCAGGGCCAGCGGAGAGGATTATCTGACGATTTACATCGATTCCAACTCATCCGACGACGTCGGCGAGTCGTTCTATGGGGTGAACGCCAACACCATTGTCGAGATCAGGGGGATGTACGGCGTCATCAAGCAGAAGACATTGATGATGCTGGTGGACGGCACATGGGAGGTGGTTGCAGGCATTGATGCGGAGATCGATGCAGACGAGATCGAGATATCCGTGCTTCTCGCCAGACTCGGCACCCTTGACAATCCCAAGATACTCTTCATCACGTCGAGCTGGAACGAGTTGGGGGACCTGTCCCAGCAACTGACCGATTGGCAGACCCGCTCCAGGGCGATCTATTTGGTGGAGGATGACGGGATCGGGGCACATGTGGCACTCTCCATGCAGAGGAAGGTCTTCTACACCGGTTCTTACTTCTTCGCCTTCTATCACAACGCCACCATCGGCAACATCACCTGGGAGTGGAGCTCAGATGGCGTGGACTGGGGGAACAATCACGATTACCCGTTCGTGGCCAGTGACATCTATTATGCTTCCGTCTGGTTCAACTCGTCCGACTCGCAGGTGTACATAGTCGGGGCCAAGGATTCTGCGGACACCGACGTATATGTCAGGAAAGGGTCGGTCTCCACAAACCAGATAACATGGGGGACGGAGACAGCAGTTTCCATCTCTCAGACGACCATGGCCTTCAAGGTCACATCGATCTCCGTCAGCGCCGGAGGGCACGTATGGATTGCTTCCTCGGTCAACAACAACACCGGTTACAACGTCAACGTGACACGTTCCAGCATTCCAGAGGACGTCTCCAATTGGGACCCCTTCACCGCCCTGTCCACAGATCAGGTCACCATTCCAGGTCCAGTGATCGTTCCTCTGGCAGATGATGACATGTACTGTGTCTACAACCGGAACGGGGTGATTTCAGGAAACTACTACGACGACTCCAGCACTTCGTGGAGCTCGGAAGTGACGGTGGTCAGCGATGCCAAGCTCATGGCCCTGGGCGGTCCCTCGGCGGTGGTGGACAGCTCCGCGAACATCCATCTGATCTACGCAAACCTCACCGGCGTGGTCAACTATACCAAGTACACCAGTTCCTGGAGCGCTACATCCACATTGGACGACGGTTCCAATAGTTCTTACGTTACCGTTTCTCTCGTGCCCGCAGACGACGTATATGCGTTCTGGATAAACGGCAGTTCTCAGATATCGGGCAAGTACTCGACCGATGGCGGGTCGTCCTGGACTTGGATGGCATGGATAACCTCGAACGCCACCCCCAAGTGGAATCTGACCTCGGTCTATTCTTACACCGACGACTGGGGCATCGGATGGCTTTGGGACATGAATGGCGACGAGATATACTTCGAGAGGATACCAGAGTTCGAGTCATTCCTGATACCCATCATAGCGGCGGTGTTTGTCCCCATAATTCTCAGAAGACGGCGTTGAGTTCGATTCTATGCGAATTCGAAAGAGGCACAGGCTCAAGAGGAAGGAGATAAAGCGACTCTCTGAAGAGATTTCCGAACGGGCCGGAGTTCCGGTTTTTAGCGAAGGTGACACCGTCGATTCCGGAAGCGCCCCCGATTTCGATGCCGTATTCGTCAACGGCAAGGTTCTGGCGCTCATCTTCGAAGGGAAAGCATTCCTGTCCATAAGGGGCGTTCTGGAGTATCGGGCCGAGAAGAAGTTCGTTACCGTGGATATGGGTGCCGTGGGATTCGTGTGCAACGGTGCGGACATCATGGGTCCTGGCATCATCGATGCAGACCCCGGAATACGGGAGGGTGACCTGGTCTGGATCAGGGACGAGAAGAACTTCAAACCGCTTGCGATCGGCAAGGCCCTGGTCCCCGGAAGCGAGATGCTGGGGAAAGGAAAGGGGAAGATGGTCCAGTCTGTTGCATATGTCGGCGATAAGCTGTGGAAGCTGGACGAGGGCTAGGCCCAGTACGGTTTCTTGATGTATTTGTAGGCCGAGATGGCAGCCGTGGCTCCTTCACCGCAGCCTGTGACTATCCTCTTGTCCTTGCCGGGATAATCCACGATGTCCCCTGCAGCGAAAACACCTTCGACCGAGGTCCTCATGGAAGCGTCGACCGGAATCTGTTTCCCCTTTTCATTCAACTCTATGCCCCATTCGGTGGCCTTGGCCAGATTGGGCGAGAATCCGATGTTGATGACGATGGCTTCCACGTCCATGACGCTCTCTTCCTTGGCCAGATTGTTGTACAGGGTCACTTGGTTCACGCATTTATTGCCCCGGATCTCCTTGAGCTCGTGGTTGAACATGACCTTGATGCTCGAGGCCTCTACGCTCTCAACGTTCTCCTCCATCGCCCTGAAGACATCCTTCCTGTGGATCAGGATGACCTCCTTCGCAACATCCACGATGCTGAGAGCCATCTCCAAAGCTGTATCTCCCCCGCCTACAAAGAGGACCTTCTTGTTCTCGAAGTCCTCCGCACATGGGATCCTGTAGAATATGCCGTTGCCGTGGAACTTGTCCTCACCTGGCACTTTGAGCTTTCTGGGTTCGAAGAGACCCATACCTATCGATAGAATGACCGTCTTTGCCTCGTACTCATCCTGGGTTGTCTTGACTACACAATGATCATTCTTTCTCTCCAGGCCGATGACCTCCTCGTCCTCGTATATCTCACATCCCTGTTCCCTGGTATGGGTGACCATCAGTCTGGCTAGGTCCAGAGCGCCGATCCTAATGTAGGAAGGGTAGTCGTGTATCAGTTTGGTGGGATATAGGAACACCAGCTGACCCCCCGCTTTGCCCGCGTCGATGATTAAGGTTTCCAATCTTCTCGACCGCGCGAATATTCCCGCTGTAAGGCCGGCGGGTCCGGCCCCCACGATTATGACGTCGTACATCGGCTCATAGAACAAACGAGGTCGATTTAAGTGTTTTCCCAACCCCTTCCCGCGGTACCGGTTTTCGTCCCCCGATATAACTTGTCCAGTCCCAATAGTTTCATATAGCAATAATGTCATTAACCAGCACTCGGGATAGGGATGATTTAATGAAGAAGCCGTTCAAAAGATTCAAGGAAGGAGCGCAAACGTCTGAGACGGAAGATTACATCGACCTCGGGGCTATTCAGCTCGAGGATGAATCGAAGCTCTTGGGAACGGGTGCAAAATCTTTCGTGAGGGTTGCGGAGATATACAGGTACGAGGACATCAGCAATCTGACCAATCACGTGTACGAGGGGAACATCCTGATCGTGGACTACGATTCCCTCTCCAGCGACGAGCTGGCTCTCAAGAGGATAACAAACGAGCTCAAATCGGTCGCACAGGACGTTGGAGGGGACGTGGCCGGCATCGGAAAGAACCTTTTGATGTGCACGCCCGGTGGAGTCAAGATAGACCGGAACAAGATCAAGGGAACCTACTGAGCCCGAACCTCAGAGATGAAGAACTCTCCGTTCTCGAAATTCAAATGGTAATAGTCCATAGAGTGTTTTGTGTGGCGCATCTTGCCGCAGTGGATAGTGAGACACGTCCCGCTTTTTTGACTTACTTCGAAACCAAGGAAGATCACGCCGTCAGCAACCCTATCCTCGTGCTGTTTGAACATCATTGGCCCTTCCGCTTCACTTAGGACTATCGTGGTTATTCCCTGTTCCCTCATCGAATGAAAGAAACCCGAGATCGCATCTCTGGATGAAGATCTGTCATCGAACGAGTTCAACATATTCAGGGAATCCAGGACTATCAGGGAAGGCTTCTTCTTTGTCCTGGTCAGGAACTTGGTGATTATGTCGAACCAGTTCCCCGCGTCCTTGGCCATATCCTCCGCCCTTCTCATCTCTCCTATGTCCACTATCGATTCCTTATCGAGAACCAATCCGAGACCCGCAGCCGTCCCGAGCAGGCTTTCCTTGCTCTCCTCGAGCGTCAGGTACGACCCGCTCCCTCCCGTTTCGATGTGGTGAGATAGAATGCTAAGGGCTATCGATGACTTCATCGTCCCCGTCGGGCCTGCGAGCAGGACCACATGAGACCTGGGTATCCCTCCGCCGATCTTCGCATCAAAACCCTTTATGTGCGTCCTGATCCTTCCGATCTCCTCCACCGTGGCCAGAGACTCCAACTTGGTCGTCAACGTGTCCAGCTGCTTCTGGATCTTGTCCATCTCTCTCTTCAGGCTCGCTTTATCCTCTACCACAGTGGCCCCCCTACGTCACCGGAACTTCAACTCTCCCCCAATACCAGTGGACGATTTCGAACCCTAATGGCGTTCGGAATCTTTATCTTTTTCCCAAGGCTGGAACGAACTGAAGAACGTCTAGTATAAATACGAAAGGCGACCAATATTAGCGTCCCCGACAATGAACGGACACAAGTACACAGGAGACGGTATCAATGAAAAGACAGGTGGACACGACGATAGGCGACTATATGCTATGCATATTGCCAACCAGGCCAATCCACTGCGAAACTTATTTATAAACGCGGAGGACAATATATGTGGAGAAGGGGATAGACTTGGCAATTTTGACTAAGACTAAGGACATTGGACCCGCTGGCACTCTGACAGTCGACGACCTGACCCGTGCGATCAAGAACTCTATCGACCGCAGCGGGATGAAAGAAAAGGAAGCCAGGCAGATGGCCCAGCACGTGATGAACTTCTTTGGCTACAGCGAAAGGATCATTGACAACATACTCGAACCCGAGGACAGGGACGCCTTCTACATGTTGGAGGACTCCGGCCTGCTCACGACCGAGAGGGAGGAGACCACCCTTTACGACGGGAGGGAGTGGAGGATCCATTATTGGATCTTCCGAAAGGAGAAGATAATGCAGCTGGTGAGGACCGCGAAGGCCAAGGAGGCCGCGCCGGACCTCGAGCCGTCCATATACGACGATGTCCCCGAAGACATCTGGATGATACGGGAAGGGGAGCTGAAAGAGGAATAGAGAAAACCTTATCGTTTCTTTCTCTTTTCGTTTCAGAGGCTATTGCATGGAAGAGGGCGACCCAGATGGAGGCCGACACGGCACCGATCTCAAGAGGCTTCACATCTCAACGGACATCAGAAGGGGGCTGGTCTTCAAGCTCTTGGTCATCGTCTCTGTCGTCTTCTTGCTTCCCATGGTCCTGTGGATCCTCATCCAAGCATTCCGTCCAATGACCGATATCGAGACGGCGATGTTCTTTCTCATGGTTGGAAGCTTCGGAGTGAGCCTCGGGGCGGCGGTGGTATACGGGGGCCTGGTTAGACAGCATTTGATGCTCGACGGCGAAGGCGTCACATACATCCACAAGCCGGCTAAGAAGCACATACCGTGGTCCGAGCTGGAAAGCGTGAAGCTCCCCGGGGTGAACCATCCAGAAATGATTCGCTGCGGGGCACTATTCAGTTCTGAGAGCATTGAGATTGTAGTTGGATCCGATTTCGACAAGAGCGACCTG
>JAUVHO010000042.1 GCA_030593295.1 Methanomassiliicoccales archaeon
ACTGTAATAGACCACATAGCGTGCGGCATGGCATTCAAGGTCCTCAAGGTCCTGGGAATCTCCGACGGGGAGGTGGATTCCACCGTAAGCGTGCTGATGCATGTCCCCAGCAAGAAGATGGGCTGGAAGGACATAGTCAAGGTGGAGGACAAGGAACTGGAGCAGATAGAGGTGGACAAGATATCCCTGGTCGCTCCAGAGGCCAGCATCAACATCATACGCAACTATGAGGTCGTGGAGAAGATGAACGTCAGCCTTCCGGATGTTGCCGTCGGGATACTCAAGTGCGGGAATCCGAACTGTGTTACCAACGCCAATGAACCGGTCGAGACCGAGTTCACCTTGAAGTCCAAGGACCCGATAAGACTCAACTGCAAGTACTGCGACCGAGAGCTGGACGACATCGTGGACCACATCATCTGATGGCAAGTTTTTTTATCCAGTTTCCTGATATGGTGCTGGTGATTGAATGGGTAAGAAAGGGATGGACAAAGAAGAGGTGCATGAAGTAATCCTTGAGATAATGGAGAGGCAGAAGGCGTTCGAGAAGGAGATGAAGTACCTCAAGGACAACCTGAAAGCACAGAACAACCTGTCCAAGGAGATGCTCAGGGTCCACAAGATCAACAGGGACCTCTCCAAGAAGAACACGAAACAGCTGGATGAGATATCCAAGGGCCTGAAGAAGATAGAGACGAGATCAAAGAAGTAGCTCCTGGGCAGACAGGAGAAACCTTAAAGATTGACGGCTGGATACCCAGACGGACATGGGAGTTAACATTTCTGATATCATAATCGCGAAAGAGAGGAGACTCGAGGATTTCAGGAGCAGGAAGATAGCCATTGACGCGTACAACACGATCTACCAGTTCCTCTCGATAATCAGACAGCCGGATGGCACGCCGTTGATGGACAAGAGAGGAAGGGTGACGTCGCATCTATCCGGCATCATATACCGCACCTCCAGCCTTCTGAGGGAGGGCATGAGCCCCGTTTTCGTGTTCGACGGCAAGCCCCCCGACCTCAAGAGGCGGACCATTGAGTCCAGAAGAGAGGTGAGGGAAACGGCCAAGAAGGAATGGGAAGAGGCACTGGCCGAAGGGGATATGGAGAAAGCGTTCTCAAAGGCGACGCGAGCTTCGACGTTGGAGAAGGACATGGTCACCCAGTCCAAAGAACTCTTGACCAAGATGGGGATCCCGCACGTTCAGGCACCGGGTGAAGGAGAGGCGCAGGCAAGTCACATGTCCTCGAGGGAGGATGTTTGGGCCACGGCGTCCCAGGACTTCGATTCGCTCCTATTTGGCTCACCCAGGCTCATCAGGAACCTCACCATCACCGGCAAGAGGAAGCTTCCCGGCAAGCAGGTCTTCATTGACGTCAATCCGGAAGAGATAGAGCTGAAGATGGCCTTGAGCTCACTGGAGATTGACAGGAAACAGCTGGTCGACCTCTCGATTCTCATAGGCACGGACTACAATCCGGGAATAAAGGGAATAGGTCCCAAAAAGGCGTTCTCGCTCATCAGGAAGCACCGGGACTTGAACACGATAATGGAGAAGGAGGGATTCGAGATAGAGAACGCGGAGGAGATCAGGGGTATCTTCCTGCGCCCGGACATCACGGACGATTATCAATTGGAATGGACCGATCCAGATGTGGAGGGTGTCCTGGACTTCCTGTGCGGAGGGTTCGATTTCTCGGAGAACAGGGTCAGAGGAGCGCTGAACAAGATGGTTGAGGCCAAGTCGGCGCGTCAGCAGCAGAACCTGGATGAGTGGTCCTAGTCCGGAGTCCTGGTCGTTCTCTCAAAGAAACCTATAAGTTGAATCCGCTTATCCACCTTTGATGCCCATGGAGTTGTGGGAGTCTGTAGTCAGGATTGGAATCGTCCTCTTTCTTTGCAGCGTTCTGGCTTCCATTACCTACATAAGGAAACTGCTGACCTTGACAGGCTCGTTGGCCGCGTTCGGTGTCGGGGTCCTCATCGGCGTCTTTGGGGACGTGGTCTGGCTGATCCTGCTGCTCTTCTTCCTTCTCAGCGGCTTCGCCGCCACAAGATACAAGTTCGCAACCAAAGAGGCGTGGGGGGTCCAGGAGGGGGTGAAGGGCGAAAGGAAGGGAAGGAACGTCATTGCGCACGGTCTGATCCCATCGGTCATTGCGGTATTGGCCTTTCTGTCCAGATACTTCGATCTGCCCCTCCTTCCAACGGACATAACCGGATTGATATTCATTTCCGCGATAAGCGTCGCAGCGGCCGACACCTTGGCCAGTGAAATCGGCATCCTTTCTGATAAGACGTACTCGATAATCTCGGGACGCAAGGTCAGTCCGGGGACGAACGGGGGTGTGTCATGGTTTGGTCAGCTTTGGGCTTTCTTCGGCGCCGCGTTCACGTCCATCTTCGGCTGGTTGATACTGCACCCTTTCTCGGACACGTTGGCAGCCGGTATTTGGATAATCTGGATCCCCATTCTTGTCGGATTCTGGGGATGTCAGGTCGACAGCGTTCTGGGGGCGACACTGGAAGAAAGAGGCGTCCTGAACAAGGACACCAACAATCTGGTGACAATAGCGATAGGGTCGATAATCGCCATCCTACTGGCGGCGCTGATCGCCTAGGACAACCTATCCACAACACCCTGGAGCTTCTTGGAGTTCTCATCCGCAAGCGAATCTGCCCTTTCCTTGGACTTCGCCTCGGAATACACGCGGATTATCTGCTCGGTACCTGACGGACGTATGAGGACCCACTCGGATTCGCCGTAAATCTTCAGGCCGTCTGTCCTGTCAACATTGCCCTCAGAGATCAAAGCCGCCATCTCCTCCAAGGCCTTTGATTTGAGCTCATCTGGACAGCTGATCTTCGTCTTCGTGGTGAAGTACACGGGAAGTTCCATGACAAGCTGAGACAACTTCCTTCCGGACAGTGCCAGGATCTCCAGGACCTTGCCCGCCGACATGGCGGCATCCCGGCAGTATTGATGTTCTGGGAAGATCATCCCGCCGTTCTCCTCTCCACCGAACACCGCATTCCTTTGCAGCATGGTCCTGGCGACGATGGGGGCACCGACCTTCGAATACAGTATCTCACCGCCGGCCTCAACGACCACATCCTCCACCATGCTCGAGGAGCTCACGGGCGTGACCACAAGCCCTTTCCTTTTCTTCAACATGTAACCCGCGGTCAATGCCAGGCTCTTGTCACCTTGTACGAAGTCCCCGTTCTCGTCGAAGAAGACGGTGCGGTCGGCGTCTCCGTCATGGGCTATGCCCAGATCAGCATTGTTTTCCTTTACAGCCTGTGAGAGACCTGTGAGATTCTCGGGCGTTGGCTCGGATGGATGCCCGGGGAACATGCCATCTGGTTCTCCGTTCAAGACCGTGATCTCGCAACCAAGCTTGGTCAAGATGGTGGGGGATGTCTCATAACCGGCCCCGTTGGCCACATCCAGAACCACCTTGAATCTCTGCTCCCTGATCGCTTCCACGTCCAGATTCCCGATGATCCCTTCGACATATCTGTCCCCCCACTGAGCGTCCGACCGGGTACCTCCGAGGGATTTCCAATCAGCTACGGCGAAGGACTTCTCGAAGTAATGGGACTCGATCTGCTCTTCGTCCTCCCTAGCCAGTTCCAGACCGGATGGATCGATCACTTTGATGCCGTTGAACTCGGGAGGATTGTGTGAGGCCGTGATGATGATACCGCCGTTGTATCCTCCGTGCTTGACAGCAAACTGCAAGGTGGGGCTCGGTAACACACCCAGATCCCCGACGGATGCTCCAGTGGAAAGGACTCCTGCGAACACCGCGTTCCTGAGCATATCGCTGGATATCCTCGTATCGGATGCCACGGCGATCTCACCCCTTCCGAAGAACGTCCCTATGGCCCTGCCCAAATTCGTTGCGAGTTCGATGTTCATGTCCGAGTTGGCGATCCCCCTCACACCGTTGGTTCCGAACAGTCGCGTCATCTCATGCCCACCTTCTGGTCCACCAGGTTCGAACCTTCGTCAATCATTTCCCCATCACCGACCACGCAGCCCTTGAGAGTAGAATTGTCACCAACGACGACGCCCTCACCCAGAACAGAATCAGTAACACCGACGTTCTGCCCCAATCTTACATTGTCAAAGAGGACCGAACCAGTGATCTCCGACGTTCCGAGATCGCAGCCATTCCCAACACTTGTGAGGGGTCCCAGTCTGCCAGACACCTTGACCGAGCGAGGACCAACGAAAACCGGATCAACGACCTCCACACCATCACCTATCTGAGATGCCTCATCGATTCTGCTGCCTCTAATGTCCAAGAGGGTTCGCACGGCCTCAAGGTAGGTGTCAACCTTCCCGACGTCCACCCAATGTCCATCGAACCTGTAACCGAAGAAACCGTCATCGATTATCAACGGAAAGACCTCCCTCTCCATGGACACGAACTTGTTGGGTTCCATCAGGTCCAGTATCTCTGGTTTCAGATAATAGACACCTGCATTGATCAGATTGGAGAAGGCTTCCTCGCGGGTGGGTTTCTCAACGAAACGGACTATCCTCTGACCTTCCTCGAGCTCCACCACGCCGTAGTCCTCCGGGTGACTGGACGGAAAGAGTGCTATGCTCCCCATCCCTCCCTTCTCCTCGGCGAATGAGATGAACTCCTGCATGTTGATGGAGGAGATTATGTCCGCGTTAAGCACGATGAATGGTTCGTCAAGGAGGCTTTCCACGTTCTTCACGGCGCCCCCTGTGCCAAGAGGATTCTCCTCTGTAACTATCTTGACCCTTGACCCTTCCCCGATCGAATCCATGTAGGACCTGAGCTCGGTGACCATGTGACCGGCGGCGAAGATGATCTCGTCCACACACTCCTTGAAGTAGTCAAGAGTGTAGTTCACCATGGGCCTGTCCAGGATGGGCATGAGCGACTTTGGCCTCGTGTACGTCAATGGATGAAGCCGGGTTCCCTCTCCACCTGCCAGTATGACAGCTTTCATCCTAAGAGCATTATCATTGGACTAAAAGAGTTTTTGGAAGTAAGTCATCAGTTTGTGGGTACTATCGTAACCACGTTGTTACCGCGCAAGACAACCGTGCCCAGCTTCTTGACCTGTTCCTCTTTGGTCTCCTCTGTCTCTTCCAGGACGAGGTTCATGAAGTCATCGAAACCGACCAGCTTCCCCTCCAGCGTCCTGTTGTCTTTCAGCAATAACGATATCCGCCTGTTAAGCGACTTCTCCAACACATTCAATGGAAGAACCATCCAACTCCCCTCTGATTACAGATGTCTAAAGAAACCGTCGAACTTAAACCTTTTGCCCTCGACGGGGACGTCGGAGCAAGGTTTTTAAGAATGCGGAATGATATCGCATCTGGTCGATTTCATGGAGGAGAAAGAGAAAATCGGAATTGTGTTCAAGTATTTCGCGAAGCCGGAGGTTGCTGCAATAAGGATAGAGAGCGGTACACTGAACGTCGGCGACAAGATTTCAATCCAGGGTGCTACTACAGATTTCGAGCAGACCGTCGATTCGATGGAGATTGAGAACGAGAAGGTGGAGAGTGCTGGCGCGGGACAGTCGGTCGGAATAAGGACGGCGGACAGGGTCAGACCGAACGATATCGTGTACAAGATAGTCTAGTTCCGGAAGGTGGAGCTCAGGCAACCGCGGATGCTTTTTTAGACACTTCTATCAGTGCTGGGGAGATCTCCTCAAGGTAGGTGCAGATCAGATCGTCCCTCTTCCCGATCCAATCAGCCATCATCACAACGGGCATCATGATCGAAATGAACGGGTAGTAGTTCTCGGGGTCCTCGAAGTCCTTGGTGACAGCGGCGATGGCCCTGCTGGACATCTGGGCTATTCGTCCGATGTGGCCCTTGTAGTCATCGATGGTGAGCATGGGATCGTAGTTGGTCAACCTTCGGACGGAGCATATTTCGTCCTCCCTCATGGCAATGAGAGACAGGTTCACGATACCGTCCATGAGATCTTGTCGGATATTCACGATGTTGTTCAGATACACCACGATGATGTCGTAGTAGTACCATCCCTCCAGGAAGTGTTGAAGGTCGTCCAAGTCGAAGTTTTTGTCGGTAAACGACATGTCAATGAGGTTGTATCGGGTTCCTCCGCTCACGTAGGCCGACAGTCTCTCGTGCCACCTGATGTCCTCTGATGGAGCGTAGAACTTCTGAGCGATCCTCTTGACCTTGCCAATGTTGAATGACTCCTCCTTCTGGAACATGGTCAGAGCCTGTCCCAGGATGACCCTCTCGTCCAGGAGCTCCATCTGGTAGAAGAGGTCGACCCCGTTGGGAGAGTCCACATAGAGCCTGTTGAAGCTGGAAGAGATGGTGGCTATCAGTTCGAACATGTGTATCTGGCTCCGGTTAATCTTTGGAACCAGTCTCTTCTTGAAAGCGTTCATGTTGAAATCCAGATCGGTCATGGATGCGAGAACGTGGTGGTAGATGTCCTTGGCGTCCATGTAGGAGTAGGAGCCCTTGTCAACGAGATCGTCCAGGATGCCTGTCTGGCACTTGTAGAGCACTTTTGCGAGAATGGCCTTTCGGAGGTTCTCCTTGGACATGTATTTGGAGTATTTCTGGGAGATCATGGTTGCTCCAGCAGCGTATCTGAGGGTCTGGGACCAATTCCAAATGTCTATTGGCTCGTCCTCCAGCAGGAAATTCGGTTGGCTGCTCGGTCGAAGTGTGATCGGAAAAAGACCCCCATCACCGAGAAGCATGTCAAGGTTGTCGCATGTCCCCCGGATATGCTTGGCCAGCTGCTCTGATTTGATGCCGAAGTTGAAGCTGTCGAGGAGGTTCTCGGCGTAACTCCCGAGCCTCACGACGTTGTTGGTCAGGAAGCTGACGTCCTCTGAGCTGATACGGACTGTTGTCTTAGGCAATGAATGGGCACTCCCCGCTAATGCTAGGACGCAAAAGACGGCTAAAATGGGAAAAAGGTTCTTCGCGGAATCTCAAAGATGATTTTTATTATCATGAACAGAAATAAATCTTGGGACCATCCTGTTATCTGACTGGATAATCACATTCGATAAACGCACCGCCACGTTATATAGTCAGGAAGTAGGATGAGTTCACGTTACTTATCGGGAGGTAACGTCATACTAACCTACACAGCCGCCGGGATTGCCCTTGCATTCTCGATCGTCATCATAATAGCAGTTCTAAGGCAGAAGACAATCAAAGCATTCCAGAAGAACACCCTGATCTTCTCCATCCTTCTTCTCGTATGTGCCATCATCTCGAACATCATCATCACGGTCTCAGCCGGCCTGATAACCGAGGAGAGCTCGTTCGTCTACACCAAGAAGATCCAGGCCATGTTCGACATCTTCATGGGGGTCATGATGGGGGCTTTCGTTGTCTCAATGGCCGTTCCCAAAATCGACTCTGGAAGGTCCTTGCTGAGATACTTGACAGAAAAGTTCCCGAACGCCTACTTCCTGTATTGCCTGGTCATGGCCATCGGCCTTGCAGGGGTCTTCATCACACCCGTGAACGTGGTGGTTCAGACCGACGGGACATATTACTTCGAATTCCCTGAATGGTTCCTGTTCGCCCTTTTCATGGTCGTCCTGGCGGTGATCATCTTCATACCAGTGAAGATGAGGACTTATCTGAAAAAGGCCAGGCCCCACAAGCACATCGTTCTGGAGGCCTACATGATCACGCTGGCCGTCATAGGATACGCACTCGGAGAGATGTTCTTCGAGATAATCCTTCCCGGCCTTTCAATCGATTTGAGATCCGTCGGTTTCGTCATCCAGATCTCACTTGTTGGCATGATAGCATACGCGATAAGGGACAAGACCTTCCTCCAGGACCTCCTCATTCCGGTCACAGAAGCGGACCTGAAGACCAAGAAGACCTACGACCTGCCCGGAGGGTACAGCTACCTGGTGGAGGAACAGACGCCGAGCCTCTGCTTCGAAGTCTTCAAGGATCTCGTCACCCACGGCAACCAAGGATTGTGCATCACAAGGACAATGCCGGAAAAAGTGAGAGGCCAATACGGTCTGGAAAAGACGCCCATAATCTGGTTGACAAGGGTCGCTGACAGCCCGGATACCGTAAGACCATACCCCGTTGGCAAAATCTCCGAAACCATTCAGCTGTTCATATCGGCCGGTGAGAAAACGGTCGTTCTATTGGACGGTGTGGAGTACCTGATCCTTCATAACGATTTCAAGACCGTTCTGACGTCGTTGCAGGACCTGAACGAATACATCGCTCAGAACGATTCGATCCTCATACTGCCTGTGGATTCAGAGGCAATGGAACCCAAACAGTTTGCCCTTCTCAGGAGGGACTTGAGGATGATAGAAAAACCCCCAATGATAAGAGAGTCCGTGAAAACGGAAGAACCTGTCACAGAAGATGAGGAAACAGGAACCTTCGAGGTGGTGGGAGGAAGAGAGAAAGCGGAAGTGTCGGAAGGAGGAGGATTCAAACAGGGGCTGATGCTCCTTGTCTGCTCTGCTCTTGCGTTCAGCCTGGTTGCCACATCCTCGTCGGTGGTCCTCGCGAGAATATCCGAGCCACACTTCTCCGAAGGGGATTCGTGGACGTATTCGGCAGAGATGACCGAGCAGTCCACGATCAACATGACCGGTACGATCAGCATGGAGATATTGGGGGAGAACACAATCCGTGTCGGATCCAGCAGCTACAGCGCCATTGAGAACGAGGTCAGCGGAGAGGGAACGTTCTCAGGAACATTGTTAGGTATGCCCGTTCAGGGCATCTGGTCGATGACCGGCACCGAGCACTGGGACACTCAAAGTGACGAGAGGGTCAGAACGTCAGTGACCTCCGAGATGGATGGGTCCGTGAACACAGGTATGGGTCTTGCGAACCTGACCATATCTTCCACGATAACCACTGAAACTGAGATAATCTCTGACGGGTGGCAGCATCCTATCGATGTGGGGCAGACCGGGACCGTGCAGATCAACCTGTCCTATAACCTGACAGTTCTGATAGAGATCGAGGGCATGGGACCGATGGCCATCTATGATGAGGTCCAGGCTCCGTCAGTGATCAATTACGAGTGCACAGAGAAGACGACGATAACGGTGGAGGCTGGCACATATGAGGTCTATGTCGTCGAAATCACGAACGGGGATGGTAGCAAGGAGATCAACTTCCACCTCCCGGAAGCAGGTGCTGGTGCCTGGATCGAACGCTATGACCCATCTGGCAAGAAGATCGGGGATTACACTCTGATGAGTTTTGCATACAGAGGCGCGGACGAGCCTGCAGCCACATATCTGGGACTTGCATTGGAATACTGGATTCTCATAGCTGTGGCCGGCATCACCGTAGGCATTCTGTCGATAGCGTGGTTCCTGTTGAAGAGGAAGGAGAACGCATAGGTCAGGCTGTCCGGCATTGGCCTTCTGACTGCGACATTCTGAAGTTAAAGTTGCAGAGTGAACGATAGCGTTGTAGACCCGCCATCATCGTCGGTCACGGTTATCGTGACCGTGTAGACCTTAGGCAGGAAGAAGGCATGCTTCTGAATGTCGGTCACGGTCATCGGGTTGACATCGGGGCTAGGGAACGGGTCGGGTCCCACGCCGTCGTTATAGTAAATGGATGTCGAAGTGGTTCCATCTCCCCAGTCCCACTCGAATGTCAGATCATCGCTTCCCACATCGGATGCCGTCGCACCAAACGTTATGTTCCCACCGATGAAGTGTGCGGATATGTCCCTGATCTCCCAGACCCAGGTATTCGGGTGCCTGACGTTGAATGTATGGTCAAGCCAGACCTCTGTGCCGTCCTCGAACACTAGAATCACCCATACCGGGGTCGAGCCCCACAGTTTGCCGTTTATCGGGTCGTCCAAGGGTGTATATCGAACGATCAAAGGAACATCCTCGAACAGATTCACAGTCACATTCGGCTCGGTCTTGGACTGCTCGTCCGGACTTCCAGGCATTCTCATTATGTGGATGAGTTGAGTTGGTGTTCCTAACCTCACCATGTCCAAGCTGACATCGTGCCACTTCTCCCCCGAGATCCTCAGGGTCAGGTCGACTATCGCCTTCGCTTCGACCGAGTTTGGATCGATTACGGGATCGACGTTGTTGACGGATATGTCGGCCGAAAGAGATACAGTGCCTCCATCGTCGTCAGAGACGGTAACCGCTACAGTGAAGTTCCCGTTGTCTCCATAGATATGGTCGACATCTGCAGCGACCTGGAACGGGAAAACGCCCCAAGGACTCGGGTCCGGGTCTGGACCAACACCGTCGTTGTAGAACGTTACGGTCTCGGTCATTCCGTCGCCCCAGTCGAATTCGAGGATCAAGTCATCGCTTCCAGGGTCTTCAACTTCAATGGTGAAGGTAACGACATCGCCCTCATCTGAACTGCTTGGGAGACTGGAAGTCAGAACGCTCGGATCGAGGTTGGATATGTCCACAGTCGTGGCCAAAGTCAATGTTCCGCCGTCATCGTCGGTAACGACCAATTGCACATCGAACGACCCATCATCGCCGTATGGGTGGCTCAGACTGCTGGTTGCCGTGAACGGATACGTACCCCAAGGACTCGGATCTGGATCAGGGCCAACGCCGTCATTGTAGAAGACCTCGGTATCGGTCAGACCGTCGCCCCAACCCCAATCGAACGTTAGATCGTCGCTTCCAGGGTCAGTAATCGTGCTCTCGAACGCCAAGGTGTCGCCTTCGCTTCCAGATGTGGGTGCACTGAAGGAGACCTCAAATGGAGCGAGATTCCCCACATCGAAGCTTCCTGTGAAGTTTATAACGCCGCCGTCATCGTCTTCGATACTCAGCTGTAGGAGGTAGATGCCATCGTCCCCCCATACATGAGTGGCGCTGATGGACAGCACGACGGGGTTGATATCCGGACTCGGGTAGGGATCAGGTCCCACCCCATCGTTGAAGTACTCCGAGGTCTCAACAGTGCCATCTCCCCAGTTTACTGTTAGCTTTATGTCATCGCTACCAGGATCGAAAATGTCGACACTGAAATTGTACGACTGGCCCTCGTCAAGAGATGATGGGAAGGTCAGGTTCGCAGAAGGAACTGCATTGATAACTTCCCAAACGGCAGTATCAGCTGAAGTCTCACCTGCAGGATCCCTGACCTCCAATGTGGCTATTCCAGAGAAATCGTCTCCCCAGGTCTTGGAGGCTGTTGGACCAGATGACCACGATGTGTCCCAAATGCTGTCGCTTTCGAAGTCCCATCGGAACTCGAGGGGATCGCCTTCTGGATCTGAAGAACCGCTTCCATCGAAGACTATAGCCGAACCTTCGAAGGCCGTGTACGGACCTCCTGCTTCGGCAAGCGGTCCCACGTTCTGTACCACTATGGTGATGTCATTCGCATATCCCTGGACCGCCCACTCATTCTGCGAGGAAGCTGTCACAACGGTCTTATCTGACATGCCGTCCGTGCCCAGGGGAACGTCCACCTGGACCACGATAGAGAATAGCTGGTTCTTCCCCAGGTTTCCGGTCTCGTCGATTATCGGTTCGCCCGGGTCCACCTTGCCATTCCTGTTGCTGTCCTTGTATATCCTGGTCGTCCATCCGTTTGTAGAGACCGCAGTGAGATCGAAGTTGTCCGTGAGGCCGTCATTTGTCACTATGTGACCATACTCCACGGTAACGCCTGGAGGAACTGTCTTGGTGTTGTCAGGATGAACCTTGGGCGGAGGGTTAACAGGCAGTGGAGGATCAGAAGTGGTGAACATCTCGAACGATGTATTGTAGTAATCCCCGTTGTGGCCGTCAAGAGCCCGAACGGACATCTGCCACAGGCCCGCAGGCAGCGGGTACGAGGTGTTGTAGTCCCCATTGGTTCCGTTGTACTGGATGATGAAGTTCTCCCATTCAGTGTTGCCTGAAGGGTCCGAGTTGTTGTATACGTTCCCAGCAGGATCGGTTATGTAATAGTAGACGTCAGGTTGGATGATGGTCCGATTCCCGTAGGGATGGTTCTCAACGGGTCCAGTGTCCTCGGGAGCCCCATTGTTGGCCCCTTCTGCAGTGGCTGGTCCGCCTCCATCGGGGTCGATGTTGGGAGTGTTCCAGTCGTCCTTGTCCAGATACTTGTCCGCGTCCCCGTCGCGGAATACGACCTCGTTCAATGTCTTTGGCACATAGAAGTAGAAGTCCCAAGCTCCGTCGTAACTATTCCCGGGAGTCTGTACATCCGGATCGGAGGTCATGTTCTGGGGACCGCCAGCAAAGCCGAACTCCTGGTTCTTCGCCAGGCTCACCTGTCCCGTGCTCCTGACCTTGAAAAGGTTAGCGTTGATCAACGTTGGGTCTTCCCATCTGACCTCCAGTCTGTAGAAGAAATTCCCGCTGGGTGCCCTGGCATCGATATCGGTGGCATAGGTCATGTTCATGTACTGGTCGTCAATGCCGTCCTCGCTGGTCCAGTTATCCAGCAGCTTGGATGTGTCACCATCTTTCGACGGATCCTTGAAAATGGCAAAATTGCTCTGTCCCCTTTCGATGACATCATAATCCCACATATGGGTGATGTCCGCGTCGAAGACACCTACCTCAAACGAGGTCTCGCCGGCAGGAACGCCTATGTAGATGATCGTCTCCAGTCCGCCAAGAGTGGACATGCCAGATCCGAATACACCAAGGAACTTGCCATCATCAGGGTCCTCGCTGGGTATCGCGAAATATGTCGGCGTCAGAAGCGGTTCAGGGTCCTCGATTCTGGATTCCGACGAGTTCTCATGCCCCACCATCGAGAAAACGCTCGACAGCAGAACGAAGCTCAGTATTGCTACAGCACACTTTGTATGGATAGTACTAGCCCATGTAGGGAATTGATTCATGGTCCTCCTCCCCCGGTCAGTAATGGTTTTGGAGATTGTTTAAAGGTTTCGGTGGTCTGGGTGGCGTTTTCCAAAACGTGTCACAGAGGATCGGTCGGTCCGACAAAGGTTAAGAATGGAGTTGGTTCTTCACCCCCGTGGACACCAAGAAGCTGAGACAATTGCTGCTGATAGAGGGCTTGCTTGCCGCGGCCGCTTATCTTGCTGGCTCTTTTGTCCTGGTGTTCTTCGTTGCCAGGGGTTTCTCGTACGTATCCATCGGCGTCTTCGCGGTTCTCGAGTTCGGAACGGCCACCATCTCTTTGTCCTTGATGAGGAACAGGCCCATAAGGAGCCCGAGGGCCTGGATGGCCGCAGGGATGATCCTGCTGGCGATCACGTACAGCTGCTACGTTCTTCTTCCGCCGTCCTGGGTCCTCATCGTCGCGCCCATCTTCTTCGGAGCCTACATGCCGTTCTTCTGGCTGCCTTTCAACACGCTCTACATGGACCTGACGAAGGCGACGGACAGGGGAATGATAACAGGGATCTACTACTTGATCTGGCCTCTGATCGGGATACTCATGCCCGTTCTGGGTGGGGCCTCGATCGAGGCATTGGGCTACGTCGCCGTCTTCACTTCTGGGGTAATCCTCGTCGCCGCAAATGCTGCAGTGATATCGACATCCAAAGGGATAGAGAATAGGCCTATTCAGAACAGACTCATAATACCAAAACTGGGCAAGGGGCTGTCAGGGGCGTTCGTCCTGCAGGGCGCCCAGGAGGGCCTTTTCTTCGCAACCATGCCCCTCCTGTCATTCGAGTTCGCGAAAGGGGAGCTGGGACTTGGTGGGTTGTTGGCGATATTCGCTATCGCCGGGGCTCTCGCATCCGTGCTCATTGGAAGGTATTCTGACATCCGAGGGAAGAGAAGTCTGATCGCCAGGTTGGCTGCCCTGTCCGCGGGACCTCTGCTGGTGGTCTCGGCGCTCGCGCCGGACATCGTCTCCTACACGATAATCATGGGAGCTGCATACTTCGCAATAGGTCTTGTGTGGATTATGCTGCTGGCTGTTTCGATTGACTATGCAGAAAAGGAGAAGGGGCCTGCGATATACACTAGGGAGATACTGTTGCAGGGGGGTAGAGCGGTTGGTGCGGTCGTCCTCCTACTTGTGCTTCTCCTGTTTGATCTGAGGTTTGCCCATGCGATTTCAGGCGTCTTCATTCTTCTGGTCTTCTTGATGCCCATTAGGAAAACATGATAGATGTCGGGGGCGGGGTTTGGATTCGAGTTCACCGGCAGCCGCAATGTATGAATTGGAGATGATCTGTTTCCTTTTTCTTATTGCACATCCAATCGGTGTTTGTCCAAAGATCTGAGATTACTGTTCCTCTGGCAGAAGCCTTGAGATTATTCTCCTGATTCCCGCCACTGATTCTGTGTTTCCATCCCAAGTTTCCAGGATCTTTCCGTATTCCACTTCGATTTCACTAAGAACTTCCTGACAATCTGTTCTCAGTTCTGAAGATTCGAAACCAGTGAATACAATGACTATGAACGTATTCTTTGAATGCTCTATCATCAGTTTCACATCCCCAACGATCAAGGACCTCATTGTGTCTCTGTCCTGAGCATGGAAACTATCGTGCACAAAATTGGTGACGGCAGTCAGCATTCCCCCCACGATGTCTGGGTCGAGGGAAGATTCGCCTTTCGGTGCGAGAGAATCAAGTGTTATTCCGCTTGGATACTGGATGAGATAAATCTCCTTAGTCTCGCATTCTCTCCATTTGAGACTTGGTACAAGTGATTCGACGATTTTTGTTGAGATGTTCCTGACTGAATTCTGGACGAAAAAAAGAAGAATCAAAACCCCAACGGCGGAAATGACTATTATCTGCAATTCGACTTCATAGAAAGAATATGGGATGAGCACCACGCTTCCAACCACCGTCGAAGCTATTCCAACGGATATTCCGTTGATCAGGCCTTTTCTTATCACGAGTTGAGTGTCGAACAAACGGTATCTGAGAATGGAGTAGAGAACACCAAATTCGAACGGTAGCACAACAATAGACCCTAGCGGTATTCCTTTTGGTAGAGCGTAGATTCCCAAGTTATGCAAGAATGACGGAAGAAGGCCAAGTAGGATGAAGAGCAACATTGTTACGCTTCCCCCCCACATTATGATCCTGATCTGTTTCTTCTCCAAACCATCAGATTTTCGATGCGAGCTGAACAGAGAGATCATAATTATGAAAAGAAATATCACACCCAGCACATAGAGCATCGATGTATACAGCGTATCGTATATCCCATATCCGGCCCAATATACAAGGAGATGGGGGAGCGCAAGGTCTGTCAAGAGTGCTATAGCTGAGAGGATCAGAAGCAGTAGAACAAGAGCATATTTGAGGATTCTCAAGTCGCGAGGAGTGACATATGGTTTTGGAAAAACCAAAGAGAAATAGAGGAAGGAAAACAAGGCCGACCCAGCTGCAGGAAATAGCATTTTTCCAGAGAACAGAGCAATTGGATAATAGAAGAAAGTCGTGTCTGGTGAATAGTTGTATCCGGTCACATCAAGAGCATCGGGCGGGATGATCAGTTTCTGTAAGAACCTTGACAAACTCCAGAGGAACAGTCCGATCAGCAGCAAAGCAAACGCTTTCTCATAATCTCTCTTGATCCCATGTCTGAGGAGTACGGAGAGAATGATCAAACTGGTTATGACGGATATGAATGAAGGAATTACATAGATGTTGAATTCGCCGCTCATAACCCTCCCCGTGGATGACGGAATCGGGAGATATTAAAGATTTTGGTCAATCAGCAATGCACAGCGATTCTGGATGATGCTAGCTGGGCGTGGATCTTTAGTGTGTCCCCTTCTGGCTAGAAATGCCTACATTCAATGAGAACTTCGTCATTTCTTCAGTAGTTTTCGAGAGTGGTTCCCTCTTCTTGATGAGAATGTAGCAATGTCGGGGGCGGGGTTTTGACGCGAGTTTGCCGGTAACTGAACTTTTCGACTTTTCAGAGAGCGAGGACCATAGAGTGGTGCCTTCCTATCCCTTGGAGAGTGGAACAACAGGGAACGTTGAGCAGTAAAGCTATCGGATCAAATCCTTCACAAGTTGTTATCTTATCAAGAGGGGGCGACGACCTTATGTATGTGCCTGGAACCCTAATTCAACTCATTGCGGGGAAAAATGACTAATAGTATGCTCGCCGTGTGATTCTTGACCTTGCACATGAGTGATTAATCTCTTGGTCGACACTTTTGGTCCGAGGGAGCTCATGACTCCTCTCGGGGGGGGAGTGCTTCGCAACTCACGCCTGATAGAAAGAACCCGACCGAAAATCACTCGATGCTCGGGTAAAAGGGAGGTCAAAAGAATGAACGAAGCAAAGACAAAAAGAGTGCGATACATCAAGTCCCTCAAGAAAGTCCCAGGACTATCGGACGAGGAAGTAGAGGAACTTGAGCAAGTCACAAAAGAATACGCATTCCGCTCCAACGACTATTATCTTGGTTTGATAGATTGGAAAGACAAGAATGATCCCATAAGAAGAATAGTGATTCCATGCCTTGAGGAACTGACAGACGGAGGCAACTTCGATCCGAGTGCCGAAAGGAGGAATTACGTTGCAAAGGGCGTTCAGCACAAATACACGCCCACTGCCCTCTTCCTTGTGAGTGACATGTGCGGAGGATTCTGCAGGTTTTGTTTCCGGAAGAGGTTGTTCAAGCATTTGGAGGATGAGACGAGCCTGGATGTATCGGATGGATTGGAGTATATCAAGCAGCATGAGGAAATAGACAACGTTCTTCTTACTGGTGGGGACCCTCTTGTCTTAGGAGCAAGAAGATTGGACCACATTCTCACTGAGATCCGCAAGATGCCACACATAAAGATGATTCGAATCGGAACGAAGATGCTTGCCTACAATCCCTACCGAGTGCTCAATGATCCTGAGCTGGTGAAAGTCCTCTCAAAGCACAGCCTTCCCGACAAAAAGATATATCTCATCACCCAGTTCAACCATCCACGGGAGCTGACACCGCAGGCTATCAAGGCCGTGAACATGCTTGGGGAAGTTCAAGTCGCATTCTCCAATCAAACACCGAT
>JAUVHO010000068.1 GCA_030593295.1 Methanomassiliicoccales archaeon
CTGTCCTTTTGCATGTCGTCACCTCCTCGTGTAGAGAACGTTGTAGAGCTTCTTCCCGAACCGTGGCTTGATGCTCCTCAGCCAGAGTCCATTGACAACCGTATGCTCCTTGCCCACCTTCCTGCGAGCCTTTGACATCGCTTCCTTCAGTGTCTTCGCCCGTACCTTGATTTCTGCCATGTTAGTTCTCCTCCTCCTTTGGAATCATGTGCTTGGCGCATGAACACGCCAGTTCTAACTCTGAAACGCAACAGTGAATGGCGGTCTCCTCCCCATATTCATCCACGGCAGCATAGAGTTTCAGCATGGCACACATCAGACTGTCTTCCATGCAACCGCGCTCTTCTATCGCTTCCTTGCTCATTACTATGGGTCCGCCTGATGGCATCTCACTTCTCCTTGGGTGCATGTCGTTGTTTCATTCTCGCTCGTAGTTTCTCGCCAGCCTCTTCTCTCAGTCGCTCGTATTCCTTCTCTACCCGTCTTGGCATTGAGTCTATGTTCTTCCATTTCGTTACGGGAACTCCCCAAATGTCCTCATCCTTATCCATCTCACCACCTCTCCTGAATAGCTGGGCCTCCCCACGCTTTTCAACGCAAATTCGGAACAAGCAACGTTTCTCTCGGAAGTATGGGAAACAGTCCCAGATCGTCGGCGTTGCGAAGAACCAATACCTGTTGTAGTGTCGATTTGTCTTCATCTGGTCTCTGATTTCCTTACCTTCTTTCGTTGTTGGATTGAGGAAAAAGTGAGCTTCATCTACGCCAGTCGCCTTGAAGGATGTTGTGTCATAGAGCAACTCCCAGAACTTCTCGTAATCGTCCTTGTAGACCATATCATCCTCAAGATCGAAGTCCTTATCAACGAGATGGCAAACATGGGATAGAACAGTGGTCTTGCCAGTGCTGAGTGTCAAGAATGCGTTGCTCGGATTGTCGATGACGGCCACCGTATCGTAGTTGTTGTTGTTGAGGCTCTGACACCAAGCGGCGAAGTCAATCATGGTTTCGATCCTCCTGGTTGGCTCTGTTTTTTTTTGCCCGTCCTTACCATAGTCTTGATAGAGCTTCTTGACCTCCACAGACCAGTCGAAGGGGCGAGATTTCCGCGTTAGACCTATTCCCTGTCGCTGAGCTTCTTCTACTATCCTACCCTTTCCCCAGAGAATGAACCTGCTCGCGCCCTTTCGTTTCATCAGGTCGATCTTTCGCTGAAAGGATGGTTCACCAGATTGTTTTCGTAGTGCATTGAGGTCCATCAGAACAGACTCGATGTTGTCCTTCAACCATCCCTTTAGAAATGGATTGGCGCGCCAACGTTGGGGATAACCTCCTCCTCGGAAGACCCGTCTGATTGCCCCCATGTCGCGCTGTATGAGTTCTTCAAGTTTCAGTTGTTCCATATAGGTGGAGGGTGCGTCAAGAGCGACTGGACGTTCACCTAAGCGTTCAAGTGGTGATGGCGTTGGCTCTATATCTTTGCCCAGGATCGCGGCAAGTTCTGCCTGCGAAACGATCTCTTCTTCTGGCTCTTCCTCTTCCATTATCTGATTGCTCCAGATAGGTTCTCCTTTGGTTCTCGCCATGTTCCCCTCAGTTGATAGAGTTCCATCAGTTCCTCTTTCAGAAGTTCGTTCTTTATGCGCTCGTCTTCAAGCTGTCTGTTGGTGTCCTGGTATTGCCATGCCAGATTGGACTCATAGCTGACTGGAACCTTGTGCGGTTCGTCCATGCGGTCAGGCCCCCACAATACTGGAGTCCATTCAAGGATTGCCCCCTCTACGCCCAGTCCCAATGCGAATCTCCGCATGTCTGGCGGCAGGTCTTGCACCGTGATGAGTATCGGTTCGCAGGGGATGAAATACTGCTCGCCCTGGAATCGACCCGCAAAGATGTGCTGACTGTCGATGGGTCCACCGATGACCTTATCCTTGAGCCGTCCCAGAATGCCGCCTTTTCTCTGCGTCGTGACTTCGGACGGCACTTCGATACCACTTCTGTTCTCCTTCTTCGACTCTTCTTCTCTATCGTCGTATGCCGTTGCCACGATAAGAGGTGACGGATGGCCATCGTTCCCTGGTAGGTCTTGATATGCCCCCGTCGGAAGAAACTCTGACACTACATTTCTCTGGTGCTCGTTTCCATCATCATCGGTATAGGTCAGCATGTGAGCGAAGTTGCGCGGCACGAACTTCTTACAGGGATAGGGTGGCGCGGACCCAATCTTGACCTTCGGGGTGCGTTCCTCGGCCACGTCCTTCGCAATGGCTGTCGCTATGATGAGGAACCATAGGATCGCAAGAATAAGGAGAACCAACCACGCAAGCCAAGAGATCATTTCCGCGACAAACGCAAATTGCGAGAAGAAAACCGTAGTGAGGAAACACGCAACCACCAAGAAGAAGTATATCCCTCTCCGTCTGGGTGCGGGTCTCCACGAACTCAATCTCTTGCTCTCGATATTCTTTCTACTCAGCCTCATCCTTCTCTACCTCCTTCTCAATGGGTATCATCATCCCGTCTGGTTCCTCCGCTTTCGCCTTGCTCTCCGGGGGCGTGACGGTGCTCTCCGGGGGTGTCTCCGTGCTCGGTATCGGGATGCTCTCGGGCTTGACCTGGGCTTGAAGTGACGCTCTCAGGTTCTCCGACACTCCATCTATGTAGTCGTTCCCGATGTGAGTTTGTCCTTCGATGTATGCCCTCTGCTCTTTCAGTGCCCATGTCTGAGCCTCTAAGTCTTCCAGGAGCTTGTCGATATACCGAACCTTCTTCTCGTAACGACTGACCTGGAACCGCGCCCTCAACTTCGGCGCGAATGAATGCCTACCGACTACGCTCGCTATCGGGTCGGCCCTCAGTCCATACCGTCCAAATGTCCTGTCCCACCAGGATAGTTTTCTGACCCTTCTGGCGTATTTGTGTGTGATGATTCCCACCAGAAGTAAACCGAGAATCGTCAGGGTGGCCCACGCCATCACAAACTGGTTTATCACCATCGTGAGGAACGATACCAACGGCGCGACTGCTTCCTCAATTCCCTCTTCGTAAAGGCGTGCCGCGACCTTGGGACCGAACACAACCTCAAAGGTCTCCGTTCTCTGATATCTCTGGGTGATGTTTGACGTTGCGTTCTGCGGGGCTGTGATGTCCGCGACAACTATGTAGGTTCCATAGTCCCATTCATATTCGATTAGAATGGACGTTCTCCAAGCGCAACCTTGTGGCATGGGGAAATTGAAGAGCCGGACATTCTCGGCGGCTGGCGAGTAAAGCGCGACTGTTATCCTTGTGTTGTTGCACTCGGACAGTCTGAGGTCGATCCAGACCGCTTCGTATGGTTCAAGCTCTGCTGGATACACTTGGAGATTAATGTTCCTGGCCTCTGCTGAGGGTTGAATACTCAGCATGAGGAGCACACAACTAACGCACGCGAGGTATGCGACTTTCCCTATCTTTCCCATGATCTTTCCTCTTTGCCGTTTTGAACTTGACTCTCCTTCTGTGACCGCGTATTCTCTCGACCAAGCGGAGGCGCAATGCGACCAAGAGCAATACAAGAGCTATGAGAAGGAATATAATCGCCATGATTACGAGGCGCATACTGTTATCCACCCAAATATGTCTGGATTCCACTCCGGCATAGCCCATTTCATCCACTACTTCAAGCGTGACCTCTATCTCGTGTTGTCCAACATCGAACCAACTGGGATATTTGTCGATACGGATCTCCGATGTGTTTCCAACATATTGACCATCCACTCGCCAGTTGTATGTCTCTATGTCGCCAGCGATACTGAATGAGTGGTCCGTGAGGGTCAGCTTTCCCGACCACCAGTCGTATTCGGTATCGAAATCGGGAAAGACCGGGGATGCGCCACCTCCCGCGTCTTTGATGTTCAGCTCAACATAGTCCAGATAGATAGATGTTTGAGTGTTGTCCGTGGGCGTCGAGTCCGTGACCCGGAGTCTCAGCATCCCACCGAGAATATTACCGACGTCAATCGGATAGATCGTCGTCCTCCTTGCAGATGTGAATATGTCCGCACCGAGTTGCGTCCACGATGCCCCACGATAAACTTGGAGCGTGATGGCCTCAGTGTCACCGTCCCGATAACCTACCAGAATCAACTCTCCCTGTGTGTTGGCTGGCACATCCACCTGAGTATATGTCAGGTCCACTGTCGCGGTATTGTTGATGTAAGTGGCATGCACATTCACCCAGTCAAGAGAGAGGTTGCTCGGAACCGTGTCACCGAGGGCTTGGAAATCATCGAATTTGAGACGAACCTCACCAGTGGGACTTATCTCATCTACGGTCAGGGTTTCTGTGTAGTCATTGAATCCCACGGCATCCGTAATCGTAAGAGCAGGCTGAGCCACCCAGTTCGACGTGTCAAAATCCCAGACGGAGACATAGACGGCAGGATTCGCCCCGTCGTCCCAGTTTGCCGTGATCGTGACGTTGTAGTAGTCCGCGCCAGTCGGCAATGTCGTGTTCATGCGAAGGTCGAGGACTTCATTGAGATAGTCGAGGGGCACAACCGCACCGACAGATGTAGTACGAAATGTTTCTAACCCTGGATTCGCCGTTCTCATCCCTAATTCCATAGCGTTAAGTTCTGCTTCCGTCCACTCAAGACCAGTATCAGGGTTGGTTGCCCATTGATACGAGTGATTCTTATAGGCAGGCCAAATCACCATCGGCAAAATATCTCCTTGGAAATCTCTTGCGTTCACATAAAGAGCACTCCGAATGCCAGTACTGATTACTGTAATGCCATTCCTTAGACTCCACATGAATGCCGTCATGGTTCCGGCGATAGTTTGTCCAACCGGAAGAGAGCCTATGTCCTCCATAACATAAGTATCTACTATCCCATCACCGCTTGTGTAGACATATGTTGTGTTCGCGTCGTGCGGAGGGTCGTCGTCTACCATCTGCCAGTTATCCCCTGCCATTGGCATAGTCCAACCCGAATACGTTCCAACGCCCGTCGGCGTCAGGAGAAGGCTATTGCCCGTGGGATCCCCGCCGCCGTCGTCCTCTTCCCAGTAGGAGCAATAGGCTGAGTCGCCCTTAGTCTCGATGCAGGTGGCGAATGAGCCAAATTCTTGCGTTCCATAGACAAGCCACTGCTCGTTGGGATTGCGGTCTAACTCGGTTCCGATATTGACCTCGTTCACCTGTAAATAGACCGCATCATTGACGCTGAGGCTGCCCACATCACCAGTTACCTGCGTTCCCTGAACGATTGTAATCGAAGAAGGGTAGTGGGAACCTCCACTTGCGAGGGGGGCAACCATCAGTAGCGAGCACACTGTCAAGATTCCAAGAGACTTTCCTATCGTCTTCACCGCATCACCAAGAAGAGCATAATGGCTATGAGGATTAAGATGATTCCGAAGACGATTATGACCGCGATTAGCGTTGTGTCCACGGCCTTCGGTGGCGGTGGCGGCGTGAGAGATTCATCAGTGGGATCCACAGGTGGAGGGTCTGGATACAACGGGTCTGGGCTTGGGTCAGGATCGGGGTCGGGGTCCGGTTCTTCTCCGAGTTCATACTGGCGACCATGTAGCTTGAGGAAATATTGTCGATAGTCTTCGTATCCCCAACCGAGATACGCCGCGTTGGGACCGTAAGGCCCGGGGGCGTCGAAGTCCACATTGACGTGGCACGAAGACCAGTTGCCCGCCGCCCGTCCGTAGTCTGGGTCTAACGGGATTGTCACCCACTTGGGATAAGGATCGTTGAACTCTACCATCTCAACGCGACCCCTGAAATAGCCGTCCCGTATGCCATCTGGAGGTATGTCGTATGTCCTGCAAGTCATAAACACTCGAATGTGGGTCCATCCAGGAGGCTCGCCTTCACGGAAGGACAGTGGCTTGACGTATATCTCTATGCTTGTGAACTCGACGTTGCTCGGCGGCATGTCGGGATGCCAATAACCTATGATGCTGATACGCTCGGTCCCTGGATCCATCTCCCAGTCATCGAGGTTCCAGATGTCCGCCTTCTCATACATCGGACCACTGAAGAGGTCCATCGGATAGAGCACTGCACCGATGGCTATGATGTTCACCACCAGGCCAACGACCAAGCATGTTTGTCCGAGTGCGCCCTTCATAGCCACAACATCCCCGCGAGAATCGCGCCAGCGAGCACTGGGACTATGAAGCCCAGGGCTTTCCATGCGTCACCAAAGGGTATCAGGAGATACAGAATGTAACCGATAATGAAAGCGAGAATCAGGATGCCGATTGTCAGGATAATCTCGACCCACGGAAACGGTTCGCCCTTGGGTTTGCAGATTGGGTCATTGGGGTACATCTCACAGTGCTTGGGCGGTAGGACATTGCCGACTTCGAGGACGATTTCTATGATTTCCGAGGGTCTGCATCCTTCATCGTAGGCCGTAACCTCAACTTCCAGAAACCCAGTCGTGGGGGCTCTAAAGAACGCGCTTGTCTCCGTCGTGTCCTGGTCCATGAGAACCAGTCCGGCGATGTGTGCGGTGATGTGATACTTGATTATCGGCAGCTCGGTGATGTTGTTCGGTTCGGCTTCCCACGTAATCGTCACCGTGTCGCCCTCTTCATACTCAGCCTTATCGGATTCCACTTTCGTAACCGTTGGTCCATATCCGGCTATGTCGATTACCGATGTGTCGTCCTGGTCGGCATTCAATAGCTCGTTGCGGATGACCGCGCGGAGTCTGTTCTGGCAATCCGGCGTCACGATGAACATGTCGGATGTGACGGGAATCTTCCAGACCTTCTTGACCTTCTCGATTGGCACTCGGTCCAGCAGAAGGTTGCTGTCGTCCTTGCATTCATCGCCAGTGTTCTGATTGTAAACCGAAAGATAATACTCGGTGAAATTGCCGTCATCGAAGTGGACGAATGGTATCTCCGTGGTGAGGATCGCCGTCTCTCCGACTGCATATTGACCAGACCCAAACTCGACTAACGGGATTCCCTGACGTAGTATCATTTCATCGCTGGCGAGCTTGCGCCATTTCTCTTCGCCTGGATCGAATATGTGCTCAGATATGGAAATCCAGCCCTCGTAAGTCACTCGGAGAACCGCGCCGTCTCTTATGATGCCGTCAATTTCGAAGGCGACGGACTTGAGGGAGAACTGACCATCTATGATGATTTTCTGTTTGAACTTGAAAATGCCAGCCTCCATACCCATGGGTGGGTCTTCGATGAAAGGATCCTCCAGAGGCTCCCACCCTCGGCCTTCGTTAATCTCGAAGACATAGCGATGGGAAGTAAACCAATATCGGTCATCGCATGCCCAAGAACTATCTCTCTTGACCTCGGCTTGGACGATAATGGTTTGAGACTTTCCATCACTGAGCCAGGACGTTAGCCCCTTCGTAGTGTAGAATAGCTCTCCGCGTTCCGTCCGATCCCCATCCTTGTCTGGAAAGCCTCCGAGACCTCGCCAGTTCTGGCAGCTATGGCTGAACGACAGCGTGTCCGTGTCGGCGTCGTATGGATCGTATTCCATGAGCGTGACATACGAGCCACCTATCATCAGCATAGCCACTATTCCCGAGATCGTTAGTATTACCTTCTTGTCCATTTCCTCACTCCTATGATTATCAAGATAAGCATGAGTGACCCAATGGCGAAAAGCGGGTCCACTGAGAACGGTTCAAGTTCCACCGCACCGATGCGGAAAGTGTAGAGGATAAGTGTCGCGTTGTAAGCCCCATGGATCGCTATCGCGGGAACCAAGCCCGTGCAATACTGCTTGAAGACCGAGCTATCCGGCAACCAGTCGGCCTCTCTCAGCCAGACGACAGCGAGCATGACGGCTCCAAAGATGATGGCACTTAGGAAGAAGATAAGGCTGTCACCCGTGAACTCTCCACTCAACCAGGCGGGTCCGGTTTGACTGTGGACTAAGGCAAAGAGGACAGTAGAACTGACTGCACCCGCCCAGAGGATTTGTGGGTAGATCCATCTGAACACAAGCTCC
>JAUVHO010000043.1 GCA_030593295.1 Methanomassiliicoccales archaeon
CAGAAGAGGGACCTTGTCAAGCTAGTGGAGAAGCTAAACGAGAGGAAGAAGGACGGCCTGTACAACGTCTTCCACGGCATCAACGAGCAGTTCAGCAGGGTGTACAACGAACTATCTGGAGGCGGCGAAGCAGAGCTCATCTTAGAGAACGAGCAGGAACCGTTCGAAGGCGGGCTCATAATCAAGGCGAAGCCACCCAACAAGAAGGTGCATAGACTGGAAGCGCTTTCAGGCGGCGAGAAGAGCCTTGTATCCATGGCTTTCATCTTTGCCATTCAGCAATTCGACCCATCACCGTTCTACCTGCTTGATGAGGTGGACCAGAACCTGGATGCGATCAATGCGGAGAAGGTCGCGGGTATGATCAAGAGGAACTCGGCCACCGCTCAGTTCGTCCAGGTCTCCTTGAGAAAGGTCACGCTGAAGGAATCCGATCACATCATCGGGGTGACCATGCAGACATCTGGAGTATCTGACGTCATAATGAGGGTCAACATCAGCGAGATCCAAGAAGAAGAAGGCGTACACGAAGCAGAGGAGGTCGCGGCTTGAACGAGCAATACGAGGCGGTCCTGAACCATTTGCTCTTCCACAAATCCATCATCAGCGAGGATGACGCCTCTGGGAGAATAGACAGGTACCTCCAGATGGTCCACGACATTGACAAGGGGATGCACATAGTCATCGATGACCCGTTCGAGAAGAGCATCGCAGCCGCATTTGAACTCGTGATCGAGCACATGTTCGACCCCTGGGACATCAATCTCCGAGAGTTCACCAAGATGTACTTGAAGCAGGTCAAGAAAGGAGGTTATGTCAACTTCGTTGTCGCAGGGAAGCTTGTGCTGATGGCTTGGTCGATCCTCAAACTTCAGAGCGAGGAGGTTCTGGTTCAGGCTGACCCACCCAGGCAAGAGGAAGAGAATTACTTCAGCGAATGGGAGCTGGACTCAGGCCTGTATCAGGAGTCTGAGGATCTTGATTTCACCCACGCTGTCATGAACAGGCCCAGCCCCCCGATACACGATCCCGTCAGGACCCAGAACCAGAGACCGGTCACACTGATCGAGCTCGTGGATGCCTTTGATGAGGCCAGAAAGGAAGCCGAGCTTCAGACGACCATCAATGAGATGAGGGAGAAGGCAAGATGTCAGAAGCCACCAGATTTCTCCGAGCAGGTCCACAATGAGGACCTCAACGAGGACATGGCCCTCACCTGGAACAGGCTTTGCCGGTTCGATGGCCATCCGGTACCCCTTCACGACCTTTATAACCACGACATCTGGGATAGGGTGACCGTGTTCGTGTCCACGCTCTTCCTGGCGAACATGAACAAGGTGAAGATCTGGCAGAGGAAGTTCCCGTACGGCGAAATCATGGTCAAGAGGCTGGTCGAACCGGAGGACGGCCTCACAATGCTATCAGAGGATGCCCTTGAAGAGGATATGACACAAACCAAACTTGCGGTGGTATGATTGAAGGATGAACCTGTTGTCGAAGCTGCTCTGTTCTGTGCTGGAAGACCGATCGAGGCCGAGGAGATAGCCCAGTCCGTCGGAATGACGGTGGACGAGGTGAGAGGTACGTTGAAGAAGCTCGTCAAGGACTATTCATCCAATGGCGGGGCCATCGAGATAGTCAAGGTGGGCAGGAAGCACGTCATGCAGTTGAAGGGTGAATACGCGGAACGCGTGTCTTTGATGGCGGACACCGAGATATCAAAGGACCTGCTGAAGACGGCGGCCCTCATCGCATATCACCAACCAGTTATGCAGAGCAACCTTCAGAGGATGGTGGGAGGCAAGGCATATGAACATGTCAGGGAGCTAAAGGAACGCAACCTGATAGTGACCCGGCCAAAGGGGAACAGCCTGGAGCTCTCCACGAGCAAGTCATTTCCGGATTACTTCGGCATCGACGCCGCCAACAGGGATGAGATCAAGAAGTGGTTCCAGGAGCATGTCCAGAACCCGCATTGACAGAGGGACCCATGATAGGCTTAGGCAATGTCTGGCCCGAATCTAAATCTATAAATAGTCAGCAAAACATACTTTTTCCTGACATAAACGCAACTAGCTTCAGTAAGATAGATATAGGCCTCCTAGCAAAAGTGTTGTTGCGAGAGAGATCGCAGAGTTGGAGTTGAAAGAGTGAGCTATCTTCGGCAGATCCAGCTGCAGAAACAGCTGGAAGAAAAGGCAAGGGAAACCACCGAGAACCGGGAAAATGCTGAAAAGGAGCTCGGAGAGGCCACTAATATCATCGACATGGCCAAGAAGATAGACGCCAACGTTGCCGATGCTGAAGCTCTTTTGGAGGAATCTTCGCAGGCAATGAAGGTCAAGGATTTTAGGCTCGCGCTTGAGAAGGGTCTTGAGTGCAAGGAGAAGAGCAAGAGGATCTACGAGGAAAGGGTGAAGGCGATCGTGGAATCCAGTGCTGGCATGCTTCAGCTCGCCGCGGGCATCGGGAAGAAGGTGGCCGAGGGAGAGGCCCTCGTCAAGCAGGCCAATGAGGCAGTCGCCTCTGAAGACCTGGAGAAGGCGGTGGAACTCGCCAGGAAATCTTGGCAGCTGACAGAGAAGATCCTGCACGAACACTTGTCGACCAGGTTCTCATCTGCCCAGTCACTCATAATGGTCTCCAAGAAGGCAGGGAAGGACGTTTCGGTCGCCGAAGACCTCCTGTCCAGAGCCAGGTCCGCTCTTGAATCCAATGATTATGAATCAGCCCTCAATTTCACGAAAGACTGCTTCCAGAACGTGGCATCAGAGCTTCGAGAGGACATCGAATCCTCGCTGGAAGAGACAGACTCAATAGTCGGGTTCTGCACCGAGATGCAGGCCGATGTCAGCAAGATCACTCCTGTCGTACAGAGGGCCAGGTCAGAGCTGAAGAAGGGCGAGTTCGAAAAGTCCCTCAATTCCACCAAGCAGGCGAAGGTGGAGGCCGAGAGGACGTTGCAGAAGTGCGTCGAGGACAGGATCGACTCGTTCGACAAGGTGGTTGCCAGCGCCGAGGAGATCAAAGCAGATGTGTCGGACGCAAAGAACATACTTGCGGAATCCGAGACCGCTCTCAAGGACGGCAATTACAGGGAAGCGGTCATCAAACTGAAGAACGCCGAAGAGGAGGCCCGGAACGCACAGTTCCAGAAGGTCCTGGTTACCATTGCCACCTCACGGCCTAAGTTCGTCACCGCAAAGAACATTGGGGCCGACCTGAACAAGGCAATGGAGCTCATGGAGAAGTCCAGGGAGGCCATGAAGCGCGGGAGCTTCAAGGAGGCACTCGAATACGCTGAGAGGACGGACGAAGAGGTCAGCAAGATCGTGTCCGAATTCGAGACCGTCGAATCCGAGATAAAATCGATGCAGAAGAGCTTCGCTCTTGCGGACGAGATAGGAGTTGACACTACCTCCGCCAAGAAGCTGCTGGAAAAGGCCAGGATCGCACTTCAGTCCAGGGATTTCTCAAAGGTGCTTGGACTGGTCAAGAAGAGCCGGGAAGCGATAGATAAGGCTCAGTCAGACAGGACCATGGAAGTCATCGAATCCGCCGAGTCATCGCTGACCCTGGGGCAGAGGATGGGCATCGATCTGACCGAGGAGGACAAGATACTGGAGAAGGCAGTGGCCACCATGAAGGCCAAGGACTTCGAAGCCTCCATAAAGCACGCGGTGGATTGCAGAACCTCCGTCGACGATTCCATTGACGCTCATCTCTCAGATGCGATCTCAACACTTCAGAAAGAGGTCAAGAGGGCTGGAGAGAGCTCCGTTGGTGCCAGGAAGCTCCTGGACAAGGCGGAGGCCGCATATGCCCGCGAGGACTTCGCAAAGGCATTCGGGTTCATAGACGAGGGCAGGAACATTGTCGAGACCAGCCTCACGGACTTCGCGAACAGGTCATTGAAGGCCATGGAACTCGCCCTCAACCTTGCTGAATCTCTTAACATTGACATCCAGACCCTGAGGGACAAGTACGACCAGGCCATGGAAGGCATGGATGCCGGCAAGCACAGGCAGGTCGTTGACATCGGGGAGAGGGCCATCGGCGATCTGGCGACCCTGTCTGAGAAAACATTCTCTATTATTGAAGCCAAGGTGGTCAAGGCAAAGAAGCTCGAAATGGAAATCGAGGAGATGAGGGGTCACCTGAAGAAGGCGAGACTCGCCATCGGCACAGAGAACTATGGGACCGTTTTCAAATCGTTGACCGAATGCGACGGACTGGCAGAGGATTCGTTGCAGATGCACGAGAAGGCGTACAAGGCAATCTCCTCCAGCGCCGCACTGATTGCAGAGGCGAAGAAGAAACGGGTGAATGTCAAGAAATCGCTCGAGATGTTGCTGGCAGCCAAGAAAGCACTGGAGAGATCCAAGTACGAACAGGCCCTCAAGCTTGCAGGCAGGAGCCGAGAGAAGATTGAGGAGTCGATATCCAAGAAGGACTCATCTGAGCTGCTGGACATCGTTGGCCAGAGATATCAGGTCGCCGCCGATCTCGGGTTCGAGAGCAAGGAAATAGAAGCGACGATGAAGCAGGCAAAAGCAGCTCTGAAAGCCAACAAGTTCGACGAAGCCTCTGAATTGGCGTCCAAATCCAAGAAGGACGTTGTTTCATTGTTCAAAGAGAACGTTTCCAACTTGATTTCAACCACTCAATTGCTTGTCGTGGAAGGGAAGGGCATGGGGATGGACACATCAAGAGCGGACGACCTCATGACCACTTCCAAAGGCCTGTTCGAGGCCGAGTCCTTTGAAGAAGCGGCTAAGAACGTCAAGGAAGCCAAGGAAGAGATGGAGAGGCTCAAGAACCTCTCTGAGAAGTCCACCGAGCTCATCAAGAACGCAGAGAACCTCATGAGCGCCATGGACGACATGAACGTCCAGACTCCCAGGTCCAAGGCCCTGCTGGAAGAGGCCAAGGAAAAGAAGGAAGCGCAGCAGTTTGAGGAGGCCATTGAGCTGGCTCAGAGATGCCAGAACGAACTCAATGGTGAGAGGGACGATTACATCACTGCAACAATCGCCTCGTTTGAGGATGTGATTACCAAGGCCAGGGAGGATGGGGTCAACACCAAGACGGCAGAAGAGTTCATCCAAGAAGCCAAGGAGCTCTTTGAAAAGGGAGAGTACCGCAAATCCCTCGAGGTCGCCATGCAGAGCGAGAGCGAAGTGGAGAGAGTGGGGCTTCAGCAGGACATGGCGTCAAAGGCCATCAACACAGTCACGAAGAAGTTGGAGGATTTCTCTGCTCCAGCTCCCGCGGCGGAGGATCTGCTCAATGAATCCGGGGAAGCCTACGAGAAAGGAGATTACGTCAGAGCGCTGGAACTGGCGATAAAAGGCGGTGACGAGTTCAGCAAGATAAAGGACTCCCACGAGTCCGCAAGTTCATCGCTGGAAAAGGCCAGAGAAGTCATGCAGATGGCAAAGGACGTCGGTGCTGACCTGGGTGAGGTGATTCCTCTCCTCAAGGATGCCAACAAGGCGATGAAGGAAGGGGACGGCGACAAGGCAAGAGGGCTGGCCGAGGATTGCATGGGAAAGGCTGTGGAGAGTGCCAAGACCCATCTCACCAGCAGGCTCGAGGAAGTCACCACGGGCATTGAGAGGTGTGAGAACCTCGGTATAGACACGGAAGGTGTCCGGTGGATGATCTCGGAAGCCAATGCGCTGCTGGAAAGTGAGAATTACGCTCAAGCTATGGACATAATCGTGGGGAGCGAGGAGGCGGTCCGCAACGGTCTCAAGGACAGGGTGGACGAGGTCATTGAGAACTCGGAGGCCGCGATAATTCACGCCACCAAGATGGACGCTGACGTCACGGACAGTCAGAATCTCATTGAAGAGGCAAAGGCCGCTGTGGAAAACGGAGAATTCGAGACTGCGATCGAACTTGCGGAGAAGAGCGTGGAAGCGGTCGAGTCCAAGAGACGACTGGAGAAGGAGTTCTTCGATCTGTCCTATCAGGCGACAACAACCATAAGTTCCGCTAAGAAGTTCGGTATCGACGTCAAGGACGCTGAGAAGTCTCTCATAGCTGCCCTGGAGATTAAGGAAACTGACAGGGAAAGGTCTCTGAAGCTCGCAAAAGAGGCGGACGAGAGTGCAAAAGCCTCCATGGATGCATTTTCACCTGTGCTGGAAGCTGTTCTCGAGATCAAGGATCCAAAGATTGATAAATGGAGCGACGCCAAGATCACCATCACAAACAGCGGAAAGGCACTTGCCAAGAATATCGTCGTCGAGATCCTGGGAGCTGCAGATGTGGAAGGACTCGAGTTGATCCCAACTCTCAGAGCAACCGCCTTTGAGGAACTTCCGGTGAAAATCAAGATAACTGGTACGGGGGAGGTCCCCCTAGCCATCAAGGCGACCGCCATCAGGATATTCGACGAGAAGGCCTATGAGTTCGAAACGGTGGCCACTGTCAGCGTAGGTGCCCGAGAAGAGATCAAGGTCGAGACCGCCGAAGAATCCACGAACTGTCCGATTTGTAGGGGCGCCATAAAGAAGGGATTGAAGGTTGTCAGGTGCAAGAAATGCGGAGATGTTTTCCACGAGCTCTGCGCCAAGACGGCTGAGACATGTCCCAAGTGCGAAGCTGCCATCTCCTAATGGAGCGGTCTTACGGCTTTTTCAACTTCTTTCACCAGTTCTCCTTTCTGAATGGTGCTGTACAAGGTTTCAACATCGTCCGAAAGGACCCGGTCCTGAATGAGTTTTGGTATCTCCTTCCTGATCATCTCATAGGCGGCCAGAGCACCCTTCCCGGGTCTCAGGGGTCTCAGAAAGTCCAGGCCTTGGGCGGAGCAGATGTATTCTATCGCCACTATGTATTGGACGTTCGACAGGATCCTCCTCGCATGCAGGGCCGCGGACATGCCCATGCTGACGAAGTCCTCTTGATTTGCGGATGTGGGTATGCTGTCCGAGCTTGACGGATGTGCCAGGACCTTGTTCTCTGAGGCAAGCGCGGCGGCAGTGCACTGAAGTATCATCATTCCGGAGTTGAGCCCTCCATCTTCGATCAGAAAAGGCGGCAATCCGCTCAGATGTCCATCCATGAGACGGGAAATCCTCCTTTCTGAGAAGTTACCAAGCACGGTGAGTGCCAGTCCCAGATTATCCATTGCCATCGCTACAGGTTGTCCGTGGAAGTTCCCGCCCGAGAAGGCCCTATTATCCTTTGAGAAGATCAGAGGGTTGTCGGTGGCCGAGTTCATCTCGATCTCTATCGTCTTCCGAACGAAATCCATGGCGTCGTGAACGGATCCGAAGACCTGGGGCATGCATCTCAATGTGTAGGCATCCTGGACCTTTGGACAGTCCTTGTGCGACGGAATGATCTCGCTGTTCTTCAACAGGCTGAGCAGGTTCTTCGAACAGATTACCTGGCCAAAGTGAGGCCTGACCTCGGATATCCTTCTGTCAAAGGGTCGGCTCGACCCTCTCAAAGCCTCGAAACTCATCGATCCAGCTATCTGAGCATCCTTCAGGAGATTCTCAGCGTCATGCAGGCAGAGGGCGCCGATCGCGGTCATCGCTGCCGTCCCGTTCACCAGAGCCAGCGCATCCTTCGATTCGTACTTCAGGGGCTTCATCTTTGCGGACTTGAGCGCCGTTGAAGAGTTCATTATTCTCCCCTCGTACCGAACCTTCCCCTCTCCCATCGCCGCCAGAGCGACATGGGCAAGTGGGGCAAGATCACCGCTGGCACCAACAGAGCCCTTTTCCGGAACCAAAGGAACGATGCCTTCGTTCAACATCTGGAGCAGGCCGAGCACAACCTCCCTTCTCACACCCGAGTATCCCTTTGCCAACGAGTTCGCTCTCAAAGCCAATATGCCTCTCACGACGTCCTCTGGAAGGGGATCACCGACGCCTGCGGAATGACTCCTGATCAGGTTCTTCTGAAGCTTTGCGACGTCCTTGTCCGGGATCCTCACGTTCGCCAGTTCTCCGAACCCTGTCTTGATGCCGTACGCCACCTCTCCTTTCTTGACTATCTCCAATAGAGCTGCGCTGGAATTGTCAATTGCCTTCCGTGCTGAGGGTGCCAGTTTGACCTTTTCTTTCGCCCGAGCAATGCTGACCATATCCTCTATAGAAAGGGCCTCACCATCTAATTGTATCAAGGGTGTACCCCCTGCGACGAGTTATGTGAACATGCTTTATAGAATATCGCATCACAGCCCCAAGCCCAGAAAGATTAAAGCGTATTTCCCCCCTTTCCACGTGCGTGAAGATAGTATTCCTGGGAACAGGTGGAAGCTGGCCATCACCGGAAAGGAATGTCCTCTCGATTGCGGTCAAGAGGGAGAAGGAGATAATCCTCCTCGATTGTGGCGAAGGGACCCAGAGGCAGTTCATGCTATCGCCCCTGTCCTTCATGCAGACCAAGATCGTTCTCATCTCACATTTTCACGGCGATCATTTCCTGGGTTTGCCCGGCCTTATACAGAGCATGACGCTGAACGACCGTGAGGACGACCTGAAGGTGTTCGGTCCGGTGGGAACGGTCAACCTGGTCAAGACGCTTCTGGAATTGGGATACTTCAGCCCTTGTTTCAGGGTCGAGGTCAGAGATTTGGAGCCCGGTGAAACAGTTGATTTTGATGCGTACAGGATCTCCACCTTCAGGGCAAAGCACAACGTACCATGTATTGGCTATTCCATAGAGGAATGGGACCGGCCTGGGAGATTCGACCTGGAGAAGGCCAAACAACTCGGTATACCCGAAGGACCACTGTACCGCAGGCTCCAGAGGGGAGAGGAAGTGAAGGTGGACGACAAGGTCTTCACCCCGGACATGGTGATGGGTCCTCCGAGAAAGGGCAGGAAGATCGTGTACACCGGTGACACCACGCCATCGTCGGAGATCGCGGAGGCGGCAAAGGACTGCGACGTCCTCATACACGATGCAACGGCAGAGAGTTCCATGGAAGAGAAGGCCAACAAGTATGGACATTCCACCGCAAAGCAGGCAGCAGAGATAGCCAAGGAGTGTAATGCCAAGGTCCTGTTCCTTGTTCACATCAGTCCAAGGTATGATGATGCTGCACCTCTGTTGGAAGAGGCCAAAGCCGAGTTCAAGAACACCATCTTGGCCGACGATCTGATGGAGTATGAAGTTCGGCTGGAGGACTAGTCATCTATCCAAGAAACCGAAAAGGATATATTTCCCAATGAGATAGCAAGGAAATCCGGGGAGGGCCCCTATGAGCAGGAACATCATCATCGAGGAATTGGACCAGACACCCATAGAGCAATGCAGGACAGAGATCGTCGAGAGGAAAGGCATCGGCCATCCAGACAGTATCGCGGACGGACTCGCAGAGAGCGTCAGCAGAGCGCTCTGCAAGATGTATCTCAAGAAGTATGAAAGGATTCTCCATCACAACACTGATGAAGTGCAGATAGTTGGGGGACAATCGGCCCCTACATTTGGCGGAGGGGTCATACTGGCCCCGGTCTACATTCTCCTTGTCGGGAGAGCAACCACCACTGTGGATGGAGAGAGACTACCATATCGGGCCGAGGCGATCAAGGCCGCCAGGAATTATCTCGAGCAGAATTGCACCCATCTCGACCTTGATGCGGATGTGATGCTGGACTGCAGGATCGGTGAAGGCTCAATTGACCTGAGAGGGCTTTATGGGACAGAGAAGATGCTGGCCAATGACACCTCGTTCGGCGTCTCTTTTGCCCCCCTCAGCGAGACTGAGAGGATAACGTACGATGTGGAGCGGTACATCAACGGACCGCTCAAGCAGGAGCTGCCTGAGGCTGGACAGGACGTGAAGGTCATGGCATGGAGGAACGGGGATCGTCTCAACCTCACCGTAGCAGCGGCAATGGTGGACAAGCTCATTCCAGATATCGATCACTACCAGAGCGTCGTTGAACAGCTCGGAGACAAGGTCTTGGATTTTGCCACGAAGGCCACATCTCGAGAGGTCAAGGTGTTTGTGAACAATGCTGACAATTACGAGGAAGGGGTTTTCTACCTGACGGTCACCGGGCTTTCCATGGAGAATGGGGATGACGGCTCGGTTGGCAGGGGGAATCGTGCTAACGGCCTGATCACACCTTACAGGCCCATGAGCATGGAAGCCGCGGCCGGTAAGAACCCGGTCACACATGTTGGAAAGCTGTACAACGTTCTAGCAAGGATTATGGCTTCCGACATCGCCGACGAGTGTGGCGGTGATATTCTGGAAGCTCAAGTGAGACTGGTGTCCCAGATCGGAGCGCCTATCGACATGCCCCAGGGTGCAAGCGCCCAATTGATACCAGCTGAAGGCGTCAAAATAAGTAGCCTTGAATCGGATGTCAGGGGCATCATAGACAATCATCTGGAGAACATCACTTCCCTGACCCATAAATTGGTCAATGGCGAGATCGGTGTGTTCTGAGAAAACCAGTTGGAGAAAACATTATCTACCCACAGTCCATTCAATGGCATATCGTGACTGAAGAACCCGAAGAGAAGGCAATTGACAATCCTCCCGAGGAGTCGGTCGAGCCCGTTGAGGAGAGCAAGGAGGAACAAATTCTGGAGACAACTGAGGAATCTGAAGAAGGCCCGTCGGAAGAACAGCCCTCCGAGGATTCCAAGGAAGAACTTGTAGAAGAACAACCTTCTGAGGAAACCCAAGAAGAAACAGCAGAGGACGTTCCAGAAGAACAACCTTCTGAGGAATCAGACAAAGCTCCGGCGGAAGAGATTCAAGAAGAGCAGCCTTCTGAAGAGCAACCTTCTGATGAAGTTGAAGAGAGTCCAGAGGAAGCGCCCTCAGAGGAGGTCAAGGCCGGTCCAGATGTCCAGCTCACATTGGCGGATCTGGAAAAGGAGAGGGAGGAGCTCAACCGGGAGGCAGAGGACCACAAGCGGAGAAGGAACGTCCTCAACGACAAGACCAAGGAATGGGTGGAGAAGAGGGATTTCTTCAATGCAAAGGTCAGAGGGATAGTGGATGAGGCATCCATGCACCGGGAGTCACGCGACAAGCTCAACGAGGAAGTACAGGGCCTCAAGAAGGAAAGGGATGAATGGAATGCCAAGGTGAACGAACTCACCGAAACGGTATCCAGGATAAAGAGGAGAAACCTCCCCAAAGGACGAGTACCGTTGGGGAAGCTCAAGAAGGATCTCAGAGCGCTTGAGTTCAGACAGATGACCTCAGTCCTGACACCAGACAAGGAAAAGGACCTGATTGAGGACATGTCACGTATCGAGAATGAGGTAAAGGCCAGGGAAACGGAGCTGGAGGAGAACGAAGAGGTCAAGTTGGCGATCAAAGAGCTCAAGGAGACCAAGGAGGAGGCCGAGGCTTTGCACAAGAAGGTCGGCGAGGTCGCGGACGATGCCCAGATGGAACATGACAAGATGACGGAGCTCTACGAGACAAGCGACGGGTCCAGGAAGGAGGCGGATCTCGCACAGGAAGAGTTCATCAAGACCAAGATGCTGGCCGATGAGGAACACAGGATGCACATCGACTACATCAGAAAGGTCCACGACCTGGACAAGATCATCAGCGGGATGAGGTTCAAGTATCGGATGGCCAGGGTGCGCGGGGACGAGAGGGTCGCTATTAGAGAGGCCGAGGACATCTACGAGAGGTTCAAGAAGGGTGAGAAGCTCAGCACAGAGGACCTTATGACCCTGCAAAAATCGGGTTATCTGTGACACTGGCAAAAGCACTGGCTATTAATTCTCCGAGAAAGTTTTATATATCAGCGGTATATTATAAGGATGGGGAAATTTTGGGCTAGTTCGTTAGAGTGCATCCCATCCCTTCTGACAAGGCTAGCCCTCCCTTCTTTTTTATTACATCAAAAAGTTGGCGCCTACTTCGACTTCATGGCGTCAGAAATGCTATACCCAGGGGTCGATGAAGATTGCCATGTCTTCTAGATGCATCTTCCCTGCAAACTGCCACCGAATGATGCCTGACCTGTCCAGCAGAAAGTAATATGGATACTCGGCCACACCATAATCATCCATGATGTCCTGGGAGGCGCGTGCGAATATCCAGTCTGCCCCGTAGTAGTTCTTGAATGCTATCAGCTCAAGGTCTGTTCGCCACGACAAGGACACTATCTTCAGCTGATCCCCGTAATTAGCCGAGAGATTCGTCATCACCGAAGCCATATCCTTGCTGTCCTGTTCGTTGGAATCGAAGAACTCGATGAGTATCGGTCTGGGACCGATGTTGAGATTCAAGCTGAAGTGCGACCCGTCTACATCATTGACCTCGAAGTTGGGGGCGTAGTTCGGTTCTTCCTCCGCATCAGGAGGAAGCACCAAGATCACGACAACGGCGACGACAATCAAGACCACCATGAGTGCGACCCATTTCTGCCAGGCTCTGGTTCCTGCGACTGCTCTCACTTTCTTCGGTTTCCTCATTCGAGGCAGATCCAGCTCGTCAATGTCCACCTTCTTTCCCGGATGGACCTTACTCAGGTGGGCCTCCAGGTTCTCCACTTTGACAGTTATCCCGCAAACCGGACACTCAAAGGTGTTCTTCGCCATCTCATGGTAAAATTGTCTTGCTTGCACTTATTATTTGCGACATCACTCGACCACTACCTTAATATACGGAGATACCGAATCATTCCCCGATGGTGCTGGAGAGACTGGGTAGCTCGATCCGCAAGATTCTGAAGAAGGTCGCCAGTGCTAGCCATGTCGATAAGAGACTTCTGAAAGAGGTAGTGAAAGATATCCAGAGAGCATTGATACAAGCAGACGTCAAGGTCGAACTCGCCCTGAAGCTCACAAAGGCCCTTGAGAAGAGGGCGATCGAGGACGATCCTCCACCGGGCATGACACTACGGGAACACGTCATCAGAATAATCTACGACCTCATGGTCGAGATACTCCACGGCAGCAAGGAGATCAAACTGGAAAAGCAGAGGATTATGGTCGTCGGGTTGTACGGTTCGGGAAAGACGACCACGATCGGGAAGCTATCAAGGTATTTCCAGAAGAAGGGCCTGAACGTGGGAGTTGTCGCGGGAGATACCCATAGACCAGCGGCATACGAACAGCTTGCCCAGGTAGTGGGGGCCATCAACGTCCCCATCTATGGGAACCCCAAGGAGAAGAGGGCGGAAAGGGTGGTCCGGGAAGGGATAGAGCACTTCAAGGATTTCCAGGTGGTCATAATCGACACGAGCGGCAGGCATTCCCTGGAACTGGATCTTAAAGAAGAGATTGAGAGGCTCTCAAGGATAGTCAGACCCGACGAGACCATACTCGTTCTTGATGCCACCATTGGTCAGCAGGCGGGTCCCCAGGCCAAGTCATTTCATGAAGCTGTCGGGGTAACTTCGGTCATAGTCACCAAACTGGACGGTAGCGCCAAAGGCGGTGGCGCGTTGAGCGCTGTCTCGGAGACAGAAGCTCCCATCGCATTCATCGGAACAGGCGAGAAGATAGACGATTTCGAGAAGTTCGATCCGCCCAGGTTCATATCGCGGCTTCTGGGCATGGGCGACCTCCAGGCGCTGCTGGAGAGGGCGGACGAGGTCCTGGACAAGGAGAAGGCCGAGGAGATCTCTCGGAGGCTGCTGTCCGGCAAGTTCACACTTAGGGAGATGTACGATCAAATGGAGATGATGTCCAAGATGGGCCCCCTTCAGAAGATCCTGAGCTTCATTCCGGGCATGCCCGGCAAGCTATCCGACGAAGAACTCGAGGAGATGCAAGAGAAGCTGGGCGGGTACAGGGTGATGATGGATTCCATGACGGAGGAAGAGCTCACTAATCCCAAGTTGATCAAATCCTCCCGGCTGAAGAGGATAGCGAAGGGCAGCGGGACTTCGGTCGACGAGGTCAGAGAACTGCTCAAACAATTCAATATGTCCAAGAAGACAATCAAGGGAATCGTCGGGAACAGGAAGATGCGAAGGCAGCTGATGAGGCAGTTCAAGGATCAGGGAATGGACTTTGGTGAGTAGGGAAATCGGGTATCTCCTCTTCTATATAGCCTACATATTTCTCCGTAGCAAACCATATTACCAATGTAGCGTTGTTTGGTCGAACAGGAGTGAAATCAACTCACATTGAGTGAGGATATGGCTAGGGGAAGGGGATTACTGGAGATTCTATCGAAGAAGCCCGTCCGCAAAGGCTGGTATATATTTGTCATACTCTTCTTCCTTCTTCTGATACTCCTGCCCACGGTCTACGTTCTTTCATATTTGGTGACTGGCTGGGACGATGTCTCGAATTACGTTCTCTCCGACAAGAAATCTTCGACACTCGAATGGACCAAAAGCGAGGATCAGCTATTCGCTGGGTATGAGATCCATGCGTCAACCGACCCAGATTTCTATCCGGACGCCTCCACTCTGGAGATTCTCATCGATCCCCAGAACGGGGATGTCAGTCTCAATACGGCCAGGTCTGCGACTTCCACTATTGTCAACACCCTGCAGGCAGATCAAGACCACTTCTTCAGGGTGCTTGTCGTGGACGACAACGATCTCCGAACCGTCTCGAACGCTATGAGCGACGATGTATCAAGTCAGTGGTCATTCCCCTCCATCATAGACCTCACTGTCTCCGATATTTCCGGCGACGACCTGACGCTTAACTGGACCAGAAGCGAGGATCCCGATTTTCTGCAATACGAGGTTTACTACTCCGTGGTCTACGGATTTGTGCCTGGACCCGGCAACCTTGTCGACAACATCACTGACAGTCAGTCAAACTCAACAACGGTCTTTGCCCCCCAACCTGGAAGCCACTTCTACCGGGTCAGGGTGGTCAACTCCCAGGGGATGTGGGCTGAGTCGAATCAGCATGGCATCAGTTCGATCGGTGAGAAGGTGGATTCACCCGTTCCAGTGTCTCTGCAATATACATTCAGCGAATCAACGCTTGATTCCATCACAGGCGCAGTATCCCTTTCCTTCCAGGTCTCAGTGACCGCCACATTGATTGATTTTGTCGTGGGCCTCCCACTTGCATGGTATCTGGTGAGAAAGAGCCCGAGGTGGAAGGACCAGCTGAACACGCTCATTGACGTTCCTCTCGCGTTCCCCACGGCCGCGACGGGCTTCTCTGCCGCCCTCTTTTGGGGAATGACCCCAGGCATCGTGGACAAGCCTCTTGGTGCCCTCAGCATCACTTCATCTCCTGTCATACTGCTCACGCTGTTGATGGTGGTGTTCTCGTTCCCCTATATGGTCAGGCCCTTGGCCTCGATCCTCGAAGAGCTGAACGACGAATATGATACGGTTGCGGGTACATGCGGGGCCAGCAAGTTCACAGCGGCCAGGACGATCACTCTCCCTCTCTTCAGGGCGGGCCTGGTCACCGCCGTCACACTCTGCCTTGCCAAGACTTTAAGCGAAACGGGGGGCGTGATGGCAGCGTTAGCGACCATATCCAGCAGGGAAGTCAATGCTACCGCGCTGATCGGCACCTGGAAGGGGGCCTCGGTCTTCAATCCATCTCTCGTTCCAGGCCTGGCCTTCCTGAGCTTTCTGTTGATAATGCTGTCACTGACACTGATTATGGTCTCCAAGATCATCATCATGAGGGCGAAGCTTCCGATCAAGAAGGTCTGGCCTAAGTTCGAAAGGAAACTGAGTCGAGGTTGGGTCCCCAAGGCCAAGGACGTGGCGGTCTTCCTCTTCTTGATCATCGTGGTCCTTCTCCCCGCTTTCTACATCTTTGGATATGCTGCAACACCGCAGGCGCAGCACGCCGACCTGGCAGGATTCTGGAACAGTCTTGCTTACTCGTTCTTCGTAGCT
>JAUVHO010000061.1 GCA_030593295.1 Methanomassiliicoccales archaeon
GTCGGTATCTTCGCATGCAGGAAGGAACACATCAGGAGAATGCCGGGAAGGATGATCGGTGCCACCAAAGACGTCCACGGTCGAAGAGCGTTCACCATGGCCCTGCAGACCAGGGAACAGCACATAAGAAGGGAGAAGGCCACCAGCAATATCTGCACCAACGAGGCGCTTGGATCGGTCGCGTTCGCGATACACGTGGCAATCCTGGGAAGGGCAGGCCTCAGAAGGGCAGCGAAGGAGAACATCCTCAAATCAAGGTATCTGGCAAAGGAGATAGGATCGTTAGAGGGTTTCGCCGCACCTGTCTTCAGCGGCACACATTTCAACGAGTTCGTTGTCAGGTCTGAAGCGGACTATGCCAAGGTCCACGAACACCTCCACTGGAAGGGGATTCAGGGCGGATTGTCCTTGGCCAGCAACTTCGAGGAGCTCGAGAACTGCGCCTTGTTCTGCACCACCGAGATACACACCAAGGAGGATCGCGATTCTCTCATCAAGGCACTGGAGGGATTCAGTTGAGCTTCCAGCAGGCGAGGTATGACGAGCCTCTTGTCCAAGAGATGATCGACACCAGGGACGAGGAGATCTCCCTGGAAGGCGTTCTGCCCGATTGGCTGGCCAGAAAGGAGTTGAGCATTCCCAATATCAAGGAGTTCGAGGTATCTCGGCACTATACCAGGCTTTCCCAGATGAACTTCGGGGTCGATACAGGGATCTACCCCCTGGGGTCCTGCACCATGAAATACACGCCCAAGTTGGGAGGGTTCATCGGATTAACCGATGCAGCAACGACGACCCATCCACTTCAGGAATCAAATACGGTCCAGGGCAGCCTTCAGGTGATGTACGAGCTCCAGGAGCTGTTGAAGGAGATCGGTGGAGTGGACGCCGTCAGCCTCCAGCCGGCAGCGGGCGCTCACGGAGAGTTCACCGGATTGCTCATAGCACGCGCATTCCATGAGGACGCAGGCGAACGAAGGGACGAGGTCGTGCTGCCCGATACGGCACACGGAACCAATCCTGCCAGCGCTTCGATGATGGGTTTCAGGGTGGTCGAGATACCATCCAAGGACGGCTGCGTAGACCTGGATGCCCTTAGAAGTGCCGTCAACAGGAGGACCGCTGCTTTCATGCTCACCAATCCGAACACCCTCGGCATCTTTGAGAGCGACGTCCTGGAGATCGCTGAGATCGTCCATGAACAGGGTGCCATACTGTACTACGACGGCGCCAACCTGAACGCCATCATGGGAAAGACCACCCCAGGGAAGATGAACTTCGACATTGTGCATTTCAACCTCCACAAGACATTCTCCACACCGCACGGAGGCGGGGGACCTGGATCTGGACCCATCGGGGTCGTTCCCAGATTGAGAGATTTCCTTCCCGTACCTGTCGTGGCGTTCGACGGCAAGAAATATGACCTGAACTACGACATTCCAAAATCGATTGGTAAGGTGAGATCGTTCTACGGCAACTTCGCTGTCCTTCTTCGGGCGTACATCTACATCAAGATGCTCGGTTCGGACGGTCTGGAGGACGTCGCGAACAGATCGGTTCTGAACTCCAACTACCTCAAGGAGAAGCTGAAGAAACACCTGGACATGCCCTTCAAGGACCTCCGAAAGCACGAGTTCGTCCTGAGCGGTGCAAAGCTGAAGAACAGAGGTCTGGCAACCCGGGACCTGGCGAAGAGGCTGATGGACTTCGGTTTCCATCCTCCCACCGTATACTTCCCCCAGATTGTTGAGGAAGCCCTGATGATCGAACCAACGGAGACAGAGAACAAGCAGACGCTGGACGCATTTGCTGACACCATCATAAGGATACTTCAAGAGGACAGTGAGACGATGGCCAGCGCACCCCATAATACAGCCGTTGGCAGAGTGGACGAGGTCGGCGCCGCAAGAAAACCAATTCTCAGCTTCAAGATGATGGCTCGGGAAGAATGACCTTCTCCGATGGGAGTTTGTTTATCAGAACATATGCCCAGTTGAGTTTCTTCTTCTTGATCTCCACGTTCTTGCCTTTGTCCCTGGGATTATCGAAATCGAAACCGATGAGATTGATCTCCGTCGCCCCAAAATGGTCGGCCAGGAATATGCCTCTATCCCCATCCGTGAAGCCTCCGAAGTTGTGGATCTTGCCAGAAGGTATGGATTGTGTCGTTCCCATGACCTTTCCTCTGAAACATTCTGCGTATTTCCTTATTTCATCCATGTTGTCCCCGTGGGCGTGGATGATGACGATCGCCCCTCTCTCATTGGCTTCCACCAGATCCTCCACCTTACCATCCAGGTCCGTCATGACCACATCTGGCACCAGCCCCTTCTCCAGAAGGAACGATGTCGCCTCATCCGCAGAGATCAGAACACCTTTGGCCTTGCCCGTCTCTGATTCCAGGTTGGGTCCGTCTCCCGCGACCGTCACCACCCTGCCGTTTATGAGATCTGCCAGCTCCTCGTGAGTGGTCTCCTCACCGACCAATCTGCTGGAGAGCAACCTCGCGCTGAGCTCATCCTTCTGCTGATCAAAACCGAAATCCTCCAGTATCAGGTGGTAGTATTCCTCCCACTCGTCATAGAGCATCGAACTTCTCCAGGAAGACTATCTTCGCCACTCGACCTCGGGAGGCGCTCTTCTTTCCAGCATTCTCCAGCCAGCGGTGCCCAGACCCAGAACAGAAAGGGCGACTATGAGCGTCAGGACTATGATTGGAAGGCTGGCCGACGGATCGGTGTATCCGAAGAGCACTGACATGGTCAGCAGCAGGGCACTCATCATGATTGCGACGACGAAGAAGAAGATCGTTACCGGCCAGAAGGACTTGGGGAACTCCCTTTTCTTTAGAACCACAACGATGATCTTGCCCAGTTCGTGGAGGTAGATGCCAAGGATGAACAGCCAGATGAACCCCCCGACAAAGAAGAAGAACTTCTCAACGTAATTGACCGTCCTCGCTGAAGCATCCAGTCCATAGAATGCCCCCAGCATTATGAGAATCCAAGCTACTATGTTGAAGAATATGGTCACATCCCCCGACATGACTGATGATTTGGCATCGTCGTAGGAATCTCTGACATTCCTCAAACCTCGCTTCAGCGAGAAGCTTCCAGGATAAGTTATGTAGAGCACTGAGGCCCCGAACACCACAAGGATCATGGCGGGTGGGAATGAATTGGCCACTTCGATCGTCCAACCGAACTTCATAATGCTCGGGATTATGCCAACGAAGACTGATAAACCCCAGAGAAGCAGGACCAAACCCAGAGGAGTGAACAACCGTCTCCTCCATTTCTCGTCCCTCAGGGTCTTCGCAACTATGGATACAGCACTCTCAATGCTCGTGTGCTGTTTCACGAAAACTCGCCTGACATGGTCGACCTTCAATCTTGATGTGATTAGAGGAAAGACGGACTCGTCCTCGGCTCCATCGCTGATCAGATAAGCAGTGTCGGGTCTCACCTCGTCGATCACCTCTTCCAACTGCCTTACGATTTCCCTGTCAGAGATCTCTCCGACCTTGATGTCCCCAGAGAGGGTCGCGATCTCGGCATCAATACCGTTCCTGGTGAGATCATCATATCTGCTTATCGCCGTGAACATCGTGTTGACGTCAGCATCCTCCGGATCGGCAAGTCCCAGTTTCATGGCCGCATCCAGGTTGTCCCTCCGACCGATGATGGGTCCGGGTATGCCAGCTTTCACTCCGATGTCATTATCTCTGTCTATACAAAGGACCAAAGTCCGCATGCCGTCCCATTAATGAAATCCGGGAGTATATGAACTTTCCGACGCCCTTCTCTGCGAAATGGTTATATGGTGGCGACCTGATTTGTCATTTGAACCAAAATGGGGGAAGATGACAGGGAATACGACATAGAGCGGGAACTAGAGGATATGAAGGACCTGCTCATGACAGAAGAGGTCACGTGTCCCAACTGCAGTTCGAAGATTAGTCCGGATCTGAAGAGGTGTACTCTCTGCGGCTACGAGATCAGGAAGGACAAGACAGACGAGGATTTCCAGAACAGGCTCAAGGCCACCATGTGGGCACCTGGCATGGAACGCGGCGTGCCGCTCGGGTCCGACCTCCCAGAACCCGCGCCGAAGGTGACCTCCGCTGAAGGGGAGGAGGAAGCCATCAGTGAAGCAGAAGAAGAGCTCCTGGAGTTCCTGCAGGAGGAGGAACACCTTTCTGATGAAGAGGAGCTGATTCCGGTTGCCTTCTCTGCCAAGGAGAGGTCCAAGCTGACCTTGTCGGTCTCCACACTGATTTTCGGTATGGTATTCTACCTCCTGACCGCTGTCTATTATGAGATTGGGTACAGTGTTCTGTTCCTCATGGTCATCGGGACGATCCTGGTCCTTGTTGGAGGCAATATCCTGTTCGATGTCCTCCTGGACCGCAAGAAGAGGGTGACGCTGTCATCCAAGGGCGAGCTGGGGGATGCGCTTCCAGGTCTCAAGGGCCGGCTGCTGATCCCGGGTGACCGGTTTCCCAAGACATTCTGGTCTCTGATCACCATCTTGGGCGTGCTGAGCTACGTTCTTCTCCCGATGCTGTCCTCTGATGATTTCCTTAGGTTCGTGGGAATGGGAATGGGGTCCGCTCTTGTCGTTCTGGGCGTCAGCTCCGCTTATGTCGCGTTCTTCCACAAGCATCCTGCAAAGGAGAAGAAGGAGGATCACGTGTACGAGGCCTTCATAGAATCGGAGAAGGAGACGTACGGTGAGTTCGAGTGGGCCTGTCCGATATGCAACACGCCGCTATCGGAGGAGCTGGACTCATGCCCCGAATGCGGAGCAGAATTCGAGGATTAGCACAGATTGAGTATCGTTCGGACCATTAGGGTACCGGGGGAGTGGGAAGATGAGGATAGTCTGGCATGGACACGCTTGTTTTGAGATCAACGACGGGATCACAGTGGTCACCGACCCTCATGACGGGAAGTCGATCGGGATAGCACGTCCGTCCGTGGAAGCGGACCTGGTCTTGGTCAGCCACGACCATTTCGATCACAACTGCACGAAGGTGGTGGAAGGGAATCCCCAGATCGTGGAGTCGACCGTCGACGAGACCATCATGGGAGTGAGGACAAGGGCGCTTCAGACATATCATGACACCGTGGACGGGAGGAAGAGGGGGAACAACAGGGTCTATCGCTTCGAAATGGACGGCGTCTCGTTCTGCCACCTGGGAGATCTGGGTCACATGCTCTCTGACGGGATGTTGGAGGCCCTTGGACCCATTGACGTACTCTTCATTCCGGTGGGCAGCGTCTTCACCATCGATGGGGAGACCGCTTGGAGGTTGATCACTGAGATCGATCCGAGAATAGCCGTTCCCATGCATTACCGCGTCGGGGGACTGTCCCTCTCCATACGGCCAGTGAGTGATTTTCTGGACCAGGTTGACGTCCCTGTGACAAAGGTCGGCAACGAGATAATCTTCGAAAAAGAGGACCTTCCAAAGGACACGGAGGTCTGGGTCTTCAGCCTCTAGTATAGATGCAGCCCTTCTTCGATCCTGCCCAGTTCTATGGGTGTTGTCCTGGTACCAACCACCGCACCTTTGTTGTTGGCCACCAAACACGCTCCTATCTGGGGTGTGCCGTAGTTGGCCGTTGATGTCGATACCGGAACCTTGAGAACCTCCTCAATGTGCTTCGATTCGGACTCCTCGATGTACGGATGACAAAGGACGCCCTTTCCGTTGGATATGCAAGCCGAGCCGACCGTCTTCAGTCCGGCCACGGTTCCCTTTGCGACCTCGACATCTAGAGTATCCTCGATTATCTGGATGGATTTCGATTTGTACCTGGGATGTACTATCGCACCGTTGTCGTTGCAGAGTATGTTGTTCCCGACCGCGTTCAGCTTCCTCTGGGATATTATCTCTACCCTCAGACCTTCCAATAACGCAAGCTCCTCCTCGGTCACGAAGTTGGTCACTATGACGCCGTTCTTGTTCAGGCACATCAGCGCCCCCAGCACCGTCGACCCGCCCAACGAAAAGACTCTCGTCTCGGCCTGCAACGCTTCCTCGACCCTTTTCCTGGCCTTCTTGGTCACGAAATTGGGGACAAAAGCAACGTCGTCGCTGGATGCGCAATAAACTCCCACATATGGATTTCCGATGAAATCCATCTTGGCGAACAAGGTTTTCCTCCTCACTCTTCAGGAAGCGAGATCTCCACCTCGCCCTCCTCCAGCTTGAGCGCCTTCACCCTGAGCTTCCTGGGCGGGTTCTGTCTGCCCCTCTTCCATATCGCCTCGTTGACCATCGGGTCCACCCAGATGTCCTCTTTCTCCACCCTCATGTGCTTCACAATATAATCTTTGATGGCCTTGATGGCCCTGGGGCTCCTCTTCGTCCTCGGCACCGTTTTGGTGACCCTCAGGGGGATTATGAAGATGTGCTCTTCCTCTTCTGCCATGGAATCACTTCTTGAGCTTGCTCCTTCTCCACATCCTTCTCTTCGGATGCCTTAGGAAACGCCTGCTCGTTCTCTGCATGACCCATGCCGGGACCCTCCTGTTCTGCTTGGTGGCCTTCATGAGCCGAATCTTCTTGCCCAGGGGCTTGTTTCTGGCCATTCTTACCGCCTCTCTATCTTTATCTCCCTCTTGGATGGTAGTATCTTCCTGAGTATCTGCCTGAGCGTTGTATCATCTATTACCTTTTGAACCCTTCCGCTCTGCGCCAGTACGATCAGCTGATTGGTGACGTTATCCGCCACGTCCGGGTATGCGAGCTGAATCCTCCCCAGCCTCTCCCGGGCCTCGGGCGTGAGGATCTGCCTGAGGACGGCCTGTTTCTGGGCCTCCACCTGGGCGTATTGAGACTCTTCCAGTTCACGCTGCTGTTGGTGAATCTGCAGTTCCTGCAGTTTCCTTCTTCTCAGCGCTTCCAGCTCTTCCTCATCGTCCATGAAAACCCTCACTCGAACTTTGCGAGGTCCTTGTTGGTCTTGACCAGCTCCTTAAGGATGTCCCTCGAGATGATGTCCAGCATCGACCTCCCGCTGGGGGATATGATCCTCCCCTTCCTATCCTGCTTCGTCAAGTATCCCCCCTCCTCGAGCTGCCTGAGGGAATGCCTGGCTATGGATCTGCTGCCCTTTCTTGCGCGGTAGGGCTTCGCCCCTCGGTCTATCCTTCCACCGTACTCCGCGGCGAGCCTGGACGACCCTATGGGACCCTTGATGTAGACCTTTCTCAGGACAGCGGCAGCTCTCTCGTACCACCAGTCCGGGTTAACGGGTGATTTCTCTCTGTGCACGCCTGTCTTGACGTATTTGCTCCAATCGGGCGGGACGATCTTGCCCTCTTTCTTGAGGCGCTCCGCTACCTTGTGTATGAGTAGGTGCGCAGGTACTTCGTATGGAGTAGGCATAGTTACCACTCTGGATAGGGTATGCGACATAAGGATGCACTGATATAAGAATCTTTGGAAATGTATTTGGATGACTGGCTATGCTCAAAAACCCCAGTCTTCGGTTTTGGTTCTGTGGTGCTTGAGCCCCATCTCGTCGGGTGAGAATCCCATGGCAAGACCGTACAATTCAAGCAGGTACAGCACCGGTATGGAGTTCTCCTTCTGCCTGATGTCGAACTGGACGAAGCAGTACGGACAGGGTGTTACTATGTGGGTCGTTCCTTCTTCCCGCATTAGGTCCAGGATCGAGTTCAACATGACCTGACCGGTCTTGTCGTCGACTCCCATGAGCCCTCCTCCGCAGCACATGAGGTCTTCGGCGTGATTTACGGTCTCAGCACCGACCCAGGACACCAGGTCGTCCAACACCGTGGGCCTTCTCTTGTCGTCTATCTGAGCGAACTCCCTGGGTCTTATCAGATGGCAGCCGTGATGGGCGCCGACCTTGATCCCGCTTGGACCTTTCTTGACCTTCTCTGAGATCTTTTCCTCCCCCAAGTCCTGAATGAGCTGGACAACGTGGCGGACATCTAGCAAACCCTTGAACTCCCTGTCCACTTCCTTGAGCGCTTCGTTGACGCTGTCCCTTTTCTTCTCATCGTTCTTGAGAATCTGATTGGCCTCGTTGAGGGAACAGAAGCAGCCGTTGCAGAGCGTCAGCAGGTCCAGGCCGGTCTCTTCCGCTATCGTCAATGTCCTCGCCGCCATGACCAGCCATACCTCGTGTTCCATTGGTTTGAGGACGATCGGATCGAAGCAGCAGTTGGTGCCCTTCAGGTCGGTCAATCCGACCCCAAGTTCACCCAGGACCAATTTGGAGCTCTTCTCCAGAAAAGGAAGTCTCGTGGATATCAGGCAACCGGGATAGAAGGCGTAATCGGTCATTTGCCCTCCACCAGCTTCTTGAAGCCGGTCTTCTCAGCGAGTTTTCCGACCTCTTCCATCGTCTTCGGGTCCACCTTGATTTCATCCAGCCCCAGTTCCTTCCTCATCTTCTTGGTAAAGCCGGAGATGGGGAACGCATGACCGGTCTTCAGGAACATCTGCGCCACCTTTATAGTGCTGTCCGGAACATTCCCATCCTCTATGGCAAGCGTTCTGAGGACTGATATGATGTCAGGTATTTCCAGGCCGGTTCTGCACCTCTCCAGACAGGCGTAGCACATCATGCACAGCCAGAGGTCAGATGACTTGATAACCTCATTGTCTCCCAGGCCAGCCCTCAGGATGATCTTTCTGACCCTGAAATCCGTCAACTTGGACAGGGGACATATCCCGCTGCACACTCCGCACTGCTCGCACATCGTGAGCATTGAAGTGAATTCCTTGGCCCCCAACTTCTCCCTGAGGACTTTGTCGATTTTGGTGGTTTTCATCGAGATCAACGAAGATTCTCGGCCCACCCAGAGACCGAACATCTTCAGTTTGTGTGAATTCTGAACGCGTATTAAACGTTTTCTTGAGGAATCACAACAACGTTCGAAAAGCCATCACTGGTTGCTCTTCTTGTTCTGCTTGCACTTTTCCTTCTTCTTCATCTGCAAGGCGGCCTCTCTGATGATCTCAATGAACGTCGGATGGGGGTAGATTATCTTGGCAATATCGCTTATCGGAACCCCTTTCTCCTTGGCCAGTAGAAGGATCTGGACCATGTCCGTGGCCCTGGGAGCAACGATCTGAGCCCCGAGTATCTCCTCGGTATCGGACCTCATTATGATTTTGGCGAAGCCTTCCGTCTCCCCGGACGTTCTCGCCCTTCCGCTCCTGACCAGTGGGTACTCGCCGACGATGACGTCCCCGTATCTCTCCTCCGCATCTTCCTGCCCCAGTCCAAAACTGGCGACCTCGGGACTTGTATAGATGCAGCTTGGAACCATGGTGTAATCCATCTTTGATTCTATCCCGCAGATGTTGTTCGCCGCCACCTCTGCCTGTTGGGATGCCACATGGGCCAGCATCACCTTTCCTGTCACGTCACCTATCGCGTAG
>JAUVHO010000054.1 GCA_030593295.1 Methanomassiliicoccales archaeon
ATGCGTTCAATAAGATTGTCTCGAGTGAGAAAATCCAAGATCTGGTCAACAGAGCGATAATCGATGAGTATGCAAGATGCCGAATTCTCCTAGCCGCCCAAAGTGATGCTCTGTCAGTGAAAGAAATCGCCACCAGAACCAAGATACCTGAAATGGATGTTCTGAAGCACATTGTCTCATTGAGGGATAGAGGCTTAGTAACCATGACCGAAATCCAAGGGACTTCCCCGCTTTACATTTCCCAGATTGCAGAAGGAGAGGAGATATCAACCCTGCCACTGTGGGCGAAGGTTCAGAAGGAAAGCATTCGGCACAGCATAGAGAACCTCGGTGATGTCGACGAGGCCACCAAGAAGTGGATCGTAAGAGAGCTGTTGCTCACGTTGAGATGCTACAACTGTGAGAGGAGAAGGAACGATGTCTGTCACTTCTCAGTATGTGTGAGAGGTTTGTTGTCGGGGGTGGTTGAATAGCGTCTGGACCCTTCGGGGAGATAAAGGACAAGGTTGGCGCTGTCCTGATCGTTGGAGGTGGCATTGCAGGCACGCAATGCGCTCTTGACCTCGCTGACACCGATATCAAGGTCTACCTGGTTGACACATCGCCGAGCATCGGAGGTGCGATGGCCCAGCTGGACAAGACATTCCCGACCCATGACTGTGCGATGTGCATAATGGCGCCCAAACTGGTTGCTACCGGTCGTCACCATAACGTTGAGCTTCTCACCAACTCAGAGATTGAGAAGGTTGAGGGCGAGATAGGGCATTTCAAGGTCACGATTAACAGGAAGATAAGATGTGTGGACGAGGAGAAGTGTACTGGCTGCGGTCTTTGCACTCAGAGGTGTCCAGTGGAGGTACCAGACGAATTCAACAAGGGCCTGAAGATGAGAAAGGCAATCTACATGAAGTATCCGCAGGCCGTGCCTCCCGCGCACACAATAGACCGGGACGCGTGCATTGGATGCGGAATATGCGAGACCCAGTGCGAGGCTGGTGCAATTGACTACACTCAGGAAGAGGAAGCATTGGTGATCGACGTCGGCGCAATCGTTCTATCTCCTGGCTTCACCGAGTTTGATCTTAAACTCAAGAAAGAGTATGGTTATGGAATATACCCGAACGTGGTCTCCTCCATCGAGCTGGAAAGAATGCTCAGCCCAACAGGCCCATATGGAGGAGTCGTGCTACGACCTTCTGACGGCGAGGTTCCTCAGAAGGTGGCCTTCATACAGTGTGTGGGAAGCAGGGACATCCAGGTCGGGAACACTTACTGTTCTTCAGTGTGCTGCATGTTCGCCATCAAAGAAGCGACAATAGCAGAGGAGCATTCACCTGGATTGAAGACGCACATATTCTTCATGGACATGAGGGCGTTCGGAAAGGAATTCGACGAGTACTATGTCAGGGCTGAGAAGGAACAGGGGATTCAGTTCACCAGGAATGTCAGGGTGGCAACTGTCAGAGAGATTCCGGATACGAACGACTTGGAGATTTGGTACTCGGAGAAGGGGCAAATGGTGAGGGACGTTTTCAACATGGTCATACTCTCCGTGGGCACCGACTCTCCCGAGAGCGCAAAGGAGGTCGCTGAGAGATTCGGGATCAATCTCAACAAGCATGATTTCTGCGACACTGACATCTTCACTCCACTGGACACCAATATCCCCGGCGTGTATGTCTGCGGTGCATTCAGCTCTCCGAAGGACATCCCTGACAGCGTCTCTCAAGCGTCCGGGGCTGCAGCGAAGGCTATGAGCGTCGTGGCAACCGAGCGAGGGAAGCTGGTCGAGAAGAAGGAATACCCGCCTGAAATGGACCTCGCTGGACAGGACCCCAGAATAGGTGTATTCATCTGCCATTGCGGAATCAACATTGCAGGCGTCGTGGACGTCCCTTCGGTTGTTGAGCACGCCAAGGGTCTTCCGAACGTCGTACATGCTGAAGGCAACCTCTACACATGCTCCCAGGACACTCAGAAGGGGATCACGGAGAAGGTCAAGGAACACGATCTCAACCGGGTTATCGTCGCGTCCTGCACACCCAGAACTCACGCCCCATTGTTCCAGAGCACGATAATGGAAGCGGGTCTCAATCCGAACTTGTTCGAGATGGCTAACATCCGAGATCAGTGTTCATGGGTACACTCGAACAATCCAGAGAAGGCGACGGAGAAGGCCAAGCTCCTGGTGTCCATGGCGGTCGAGAAATCCCGACTCCTGGAACCCTTGCAGAACGCAGAGATCGAAGTGGAGAAGTCGGCTCTGGTGATCGGTGGAGGACTCTCCGGAATGACAGTTGCCCAGGAGCTAGCCAATCAAGGCATCAAGACATACATCGTGGAGAAGGAGAAGGACCTTGGCGGACTGATGAAGAGGATTCACTTCGGCTCAAATGGTGAAGACATTCAGGGGTTCCTTACGGATCTGAAGGATTCCATTGCTCAAAATCCGCTGATTGAAGTGTTTACAGAGAGTAAGCTGGAGGATGTCACGGGATGCGTGGGCAACTTCGACTGCGTTGTAAGAACGAATGGGGAGGAGAAGGAGCTCCGGGCAGGAGCAATAATCGTGGCCACGGGAGGAGTCGAGTACAAGCCAACGGAATTCCTGTATGGAGAGGACCAGAGGGTGATGACCCAGCTCGAGTTCGAGAACATGCTTGCAGAGTCCGACGGGATCGAGGGGAAGACAATTGCCATGATTCAGTGCGTTGGATCGCGAGAGCCTGAGAGACCTTACTGCAGCAGGATATGCTGTACAGAGGCAGTCAAGAACGCGTTGAAGGCAAAGGAAATCAGCCCAGAATCCAGCGTCTACATCATGTTCAGGGACATGAGAACTTATGGTTTCAGAGAGGAGCTGTACAACAAGGCGGCAGCTGAAGGCGTGATTTTCACGAGGTTCTCGGAGGAGGACAAGCCAGCGGCAAGAGTAGGTGCAGATGGTGCTCTTGAGATCACGGTTCTCGACCAAACGCTTGATGAGGAGATAATGGTCAAGCCAGACATACTGGTCCTGAGCGCTGCAACGCTATCCAACCCCGACAACGCCCCCTTATCCCAGTTACTGAAGGTCCCGTTGAACAAGGACGGTTTCTTTTTCGAGGCCCACATGAAGCTGCGACCCATGGATTTCGCTACCGACGGGATATTCCTGTGCGGTCTGGCGCACCTGCCCAAGTTCTTCGAGGAGAACATAGCTCAGGCCAGTGGCGCTGCCGCAAGGGCAATGACGATACTGTCCAAGGACTCTTTGGAAGCTGAAGCGGCCGTTGCAGTGGTCGATGAGGACAAATGCCGTGGTTGTGGCATATGCGTCGAAACGTGCGAGTTCAATGCACCCGAGCTGATCACACTCGAGGATGGCAAGAAGGTCTCCCACATCACCGAGGCTCTGTGCAAGGGCTGCGGTGCCTGCTCTGTAGCGTGCTGCAACAAATCCATCCAGATGAGAGGGTTCACCAGTGACCAGATCCTTGCCATGGTGAGAAAAGCGCTTGAGAGGGTTCCTCAAGAAGCTTAGTATAAGGGTGAAAATGCAAGCAATTGTGCTTTTTCGAAGGGTTTGTAGCACACTTTCGTTCAAGAAGGGATGCATTTCGATAACCACTGTCCTTCATCTTGACACTTGACAACGTTATTCGCACGGTGTGTTTCGGAAAACAACAAACAGTATATATTGGGATTGTTATGAATAAACTGACCCAGAATTTCGTGGTTCGAGCTTCTGAATCGATGGAGGTTTGGCAGCCCCTGGGTCCATCCTATCGTTGGATTGGAATGTCAGAAGAAGTCGGCACCCGGAAGATGAATCCCCCACCTCAGATTGTTTTATGCGGAGCTCACGTCCGTTGCAGCAAATCCTCGAAACGAAAACCTATTAGACTAAGTCTGAAATCATCATTGGTGAGTGGGAGGAGTCGTCCACCCCCGAGCAGGTGATCGAGTGCAGGAAGGTGAAGTGGAAACTGGACAGGAGACTGTCACCACCGCGGCTTTCGAACCGAACATCCTGGCCTTCTGCTGCAACTGGTGTTCTTACGCAGGCGCCGATCTTGCTGGGGTCTCGAGGATGCAGTATCCCCATAACGTCAAAATCATTCGTGTTATGTGCTCTGGAAGAATCGAGCCTTCATTCATTCTTGATGCCATTGAGAGCGGTGTCGATGGAGTTCTTGTCACGGGATGTCACATCGGTGACTGCCATTATGTTTCCGGCAACGAGAAGGCTGAGAAGAGGACCAAGATGATCACCGAGCTTCTTGACATCCTCGGAGTTGGCTCTGACAGATTCAGGCTGGAGTGGATCTCTGCTTCCGAGGGATCCAAGTTCGCGCAGACCATGAACGAGTTCACGGAACACATAACCCAGTTGGGCCCAAACCCTCTCAAATTCGTGGAACCTGAACCGCCGGACGAAGGTGCTGGAAGCGACGAGATAATCAAGGAACTCATCCAGGACACGGGAGCGTTCGACTGCGTGGAGTGCGGGAAGTGTACCAGCGTCTGCTCTGTTGCCAATAACGATCCCAAGTTCGCACCCCGACTCATTGTCGTCAAAGCACTGGAGGGTGTTGGTGCTGAGCTTGCCAGAGAGAAGGACATCTGGTTATGTACCTCGTGCGGGGAGTGTAGCGCCATGTGCCCTTACAATGTGGACTACGCGGAGTTCATTCGGGGCCTGAGAGTGGAATCGGTAATGCTGGGAACCGTGCCAATCTGCTCTCAAGGTGGTCTCTTGCATTCGATGATGAGGATTATGGCCAACTCGGACTTCGAACAGAACAGATTGGAATGGGTTGATGAGGATCTGCAGATTGCTGACACGGGAGATGTTTTCTACTTCACTGGTTGCCAGCCTCAATTGGACGCGGTATTCCAGAACCGAGAGTTGAACTTGACCGACATCGGCAGGAGCGCGATCAAGATAATGAACAAGGCGGGAGTCGTTCCAGTTGTCAGCAACAATGAGAAATGCTGCGGTCATGATCTGAACTGGATAGGAGACGAGGCAAACGTGGAGCTGCTGATGAATCATAACCTGGACCTTATCAGGAAGAGCGGAGCAAAGACAGTTGTCTTCACTTGCGCGGAATGCTACCGCACGTTCAAAGTGGACTATCAAGCAATGGCCGGGGATCTGGAATTCCGGATGCTCCACATGACCGAGTATCTCAACGAACTCATTGATGCAGGGAAGCTGAAGTTCAAGGAGGGGACGAACCTGAAGGTGACCTACCACGAACCTTGCAGGCTGTCAAGGCATTGCGGGATATATGACGCTCCCAGAGATGCCCTGGCCAAGATCAACGGGATTGAGCTTATTGAGATGGAAAGGATAAGGGACAAGGCGGCCTGCTGTGGCGTCAGCGCTTGGCTCAATTGCGATGGGACGGCAAAGAAGTTGCAGATAGAGAGAATGATGGAGGCGAAACGGACCGGCGCCGACGCCGTTCTCACCAACTGCCCCAAATGTTACATTCATCTGGATTGCTCGATTCGAGATGAGATCCCGGTGGAGCGGGAAGAGGTTGATATACCTCTCAAGGATTTCACGGTCGTAGTGGCAGAAGCATTGGAGGACTGAGAATTGGCACAAAAGGTTCCAAAGTTGAAGGCTCGGAAGTCGTTGAAGGCAAAGCCACCCAAAAGGGAAGACAAGGTCCCTGGCAAAGACGTTGATAGAAGATACATGTTGTTGGAATTGGCCTGCGCCGACCGGCACTGCGATCCGTGCACATATCCAAACTGTCAGAGGTTCTCCCGGGAATTGGGGAAGAAGAAACCATTCACAACGAAGATGTTCGAGGTCAGGCCAATGGAGAAGAAGGGCAAGGTGGAGCCGGACCGGAGGTATGTGATGGTGGAGCTTGCCTGCAAGGAGAAGCACTGCAATCCATGCACGTATCCGAATTGTCAGAGATATGTGAGGGAGTTCAAGAAGAAGGACAGGTACACAACTCCGCTTTTCGAGATGTCAAGAACGGATTGGAAGAAGGCAAAGAAGTCTGTTCTGGGGGAAGGTGAGGAAGCTGCTGCGAAGGCGAGTTAGAGTAGGCTTTATATTCACCGCATCCATTCGGCTGAACGGGGACATGGGGAGGTCGACCATGCGACCCGAGAGTCGTGATCATGTTGAGAATCATAACCTGAATTCTACGGAGGCATAGAAGTGTCCACAGATGTAATGGTAATAGGAGCCGGGATAGCCGGCATACAGGCATCGCTTGACATAGCCGACAAGGGAGGACATGTCTATCTCGTGGAGAAGACACCGAGCATTGGGGGCAGAATGGCCCAGCTCGACAAGACGTTCCCCACGAACGATTGCTCCATCTGCATTCTGGCACCGAAGATGGCGGACTGCTACAGCCACCCGAACATCGATGTCATGACCTATTCGGAGGTCATAGAGGTAGATGGTGAGGCCGGGAACTTCAATGTCACGGTCTTGAAGAAGGCCAGGTACGTTGATGAGACGATGTGCACTGGATGTGAGGAGTGCGTCGTCAAGTGCCCTGTCAAGGTGCCGAGTGAGTTCGACCAAGGTATCGGTGAGAGAAAGGCAATATACATGCCTTTTGCCCAGTCCGTGCCCAGAGTGGTGACCATCGACAAGGAGAACTGTACCTGGTTCAAGAAGGGGAAATGCGGAGCGTGCAAGATCATTTGCAAGAGGGAAGCGGTGGACTTCGACCAGAAGGACGAGGAACTTGAGCTAGATGTGGGCTCGATAATCGTCGCCATAGGTTATGACCTGTGGGATCCGACGCCTGCTTCAGAATATGGCTACGGCAAGTACCCAAATGTCTTCACCGGGATGGAGTATGAGAGGATGATCAACGCATCTGGCCCGACGGGGGGAGAGATGAAGAGGCGGTCGGACGGAAAGAGACCGCATAAGCTGGCATTCATACAGTGCGTCGGATCGAGAAATCCGCAGCTTGGACACGCATACTGCTGCTCTGTTTGTTGTATGTTCTCAACCAAGGAAGCCATGCTTGCAAGGGAGCATCACGAGGACATAGATTCAGCAATTTTCTACAAAGACCTCAGAGCATTCGGCAAGGGTTTCTGGGAATACGTCGAGCGTGCGAAGAAGGATTATGGAGTTAGATACGTCAACTCTGACGCCACTGTGCAGGAGAATCCGAAGAACAACAATCCAATAGTTGTGTTCGATGTTGCTGGCCGTCCAGAGAAAGAGGAGTTCGACATGGTCGTCCTGGCAACCACACTGATCCCCAGGTCAGATGCAGTGAAGATCGCTGAGATGATTGGCATACCTCTCACGCAGTTCGGGTTCTTCGAATCCAAGGATAGAATCCTCGGACCAGTGGACACAAAGAGGGATGGTGTCTTCCTGGCAGGATACTGCAGGGAGCCCATGGACATACCAGAGTCTGTTGCTGAGGGATCTGCGGCGGCAGCGAGAGCTGTCGAAACCGTTCTAGCAAAGGGGGCGAGCGTCTAATGAAGCCCGAGGAGCAGCCACCTGAAGCATCGGAAGAACCGACAGAGGAGGTTCCAGAGACCCCAGCACAACCTGAAGAGAAGGTCTCTGAGGCGCAACCTGGAACTGAAGAGCAACCCCCAGAAACGCCCACCGAGACTGAAGATCAACCGCCCGAAACTCCAGCAACTCCGGATTCGGACGAAGTCCGCATCGGTGCGTTCATATGCCACTGTGGTACGAACATAGGCGGGTTCGTTGACGTCCCAGCAGTTGTAGAGTACGCCAAGACCTTGCCAAATGTCGTGTACGCGACGGATAACCTCTATTCATGTGCCGAGGACGGGTTGACGTCCATAAGAGATGCTATCAAGGAGCACAACCTCAATCGGGTGATCGTAGCGTCATGCACACCCAGAACTCATGCCCCATTGTTTCAGAACGTTTGTGAAGAAGCAGGACTGAACAAGTACCTCTTTGAGTTCGCAAACATCAGGGAGCAATGTTCCTGGGTTCACATGAAAGAGAAGGAAGAGGCGACCCAGAAGGCAAAGGACCTTGTGAGGTCGGCCATCTCAAAGGCAGCGTTGCTTGTTCCACAAGAAGAGATGAGAGTGGATGTCGTTCCCAGATCTCTGGTGATTGGTGGAGGTGTTGCAGGACTCAGTGCGGCTTTGTCTGTGGCCAGGCAGGGCTTTGATGTCCATCTTGTAGAAAAGGAAGCTGAGTTGGGCGGATTCGTCAGGAATCTGAACAGCCTATCTCTTGCAGAGAAAAGCGCAACCGAAACAATCAAGCCCCTCATCGATGACGTAATGTCGCACGAGAACATCACCGTCCATTTGAACTCCCTGGTGGAGGAGGTTAATGGTTTTATTGGGAATTTCGACACGACCATAGCCACTGATGGTTCTACCAAGGAGATAAAGGTGGGTACAATAATAGTGGCAACCGGAGCTCTGGAATACGTACCCGAGGGATTGTACGGCTACGGGATGTACGACAATGTCGTGACTCTCACCGAGTTTGAGATTCTTGCTAGGAGCCACAAGTTGCCGAAGATTCAGACCGTGGCTTTCATTCAGTGTGTGGGTTCCAGAGGACAGGACAAGTCATACTGCTCAAGGATTTGCTGTGGTGTTTCGATCAAGAACGCGCTCTACATCATGGAGAACTACGCTGACATCGTTGGAGAAGAAGGAGGCGGGAGGGTTGAGGTCGACGTTTCAGTTCCCGAGATCTCTTCGAGAAGGAGGAGAAGGAGGAGGATGGTCAGCGGAGGAGAGGCCGGTGCTCCAGCCGCCGCTCAGTTAGGAGGGGCGGAAATCACAATCTTCAATCGAGATGTGGTGACGTATGGGGCCGAGCACGAGGTTTATTTCAACAAGGCAAGGGAGCGGAGGATCAGATTCGTCAGATACACCCTTGAGAACCTCCCGAAGGTCAAGTTGGAAGGCGACAAACTGGCCGTCTCATACTATCATCAGACTCTGAAGACCGAAAGGAAACTGCTTGCGGACATGGTGGTCCTTGCAACACCTCTTGTTGCCCCACCCAACGCTTCAGAATTGTCCAAGAAGCTGAAGGTTCCCATAGGACAGGACGGTTTCTTCCTGGAGGCCCACATGAAGCTCAGACCGATAGATTTCGCTACCGACGGCATCTTCGTGTGCGGAACTGCGAGGGGACCAGCGGACATCACGGAGAGCGTGGCACAGGGACTGGGATGCGCTTCGCGCGCTGCAATTCCCATGGCCAGAGGGTTCATTCAGGCAGAGGCGATACTCGCTCAGGTAGACCCCATGATTTGCACAGGTTGCGGCACTTGTGTGGAGAACTGCCCATACGGTGCTATCAGGATGACCGAAGAGGGGACAGCAGAGGTTCTGGCTGCCGCCTGCAAAGGGTGTGGTTGCTGTGGCGCAACATGTCCAGAGAAGGCCATTACGATGATGAATTACACTGATGAACAACTGCTTGCGCAGGGAAGGAGCATTCTTGAGGGGGTGCCGTGATGACCGAGTTCAAGCCCAAAATCATAGGCTTCCTCTGCAACTGGTGCTCTTATGCAGGTGCAGATCTGGCAGGGGTTAGCCGATACCAGTATCCTCCAGATATCAGGATTATCAGGGTCATGTGCAGTGCGCGCGTAGACCCGATGATAATCTTCACCTTGTTCAAGGAAGGTGCGGACGGGATCCTTGTTGGGGGATGTCACCTGGGGGATTGCCATTACATCTCTGGCAATTATCATACCGAGAAGAGGGCCTACGTCATAGAGAAGCTCATTGAGAAGGCGGGATTGGAGCCTGAGAGATTCAGACTTGAATGGATAAGCGCTTCCGAGGGGGAGAGATTCTCCAAGGTTGTGGAGGAGTTCACAGAAACCATCAGGGGCCTTGGACCTTCCAAGGTAAAAGAGGATCCAGAACTGGAGACCAAGGTTGGGGCAGCTGTGGGCACCGCGCTCAGTTTCCGCATTCGTGCATTGATGGGACACGAGGTCCAGATGGCGGAAGGGGGGAATGTCTACGGGGAGGAGGTTGCCGAGGAGGAGCTTCAGAAAATTGTTGATCTGGCCGTAGAGGAGGAGTTCCGCAGGAACCATATTCTTGAGATTGCTTCAAGCAAACCTTCATCAGCCAAGGAATTATCGCAGGTCGTTGGTATACCACCGGACGAAGTTGTCAATCACATTGCTACCCTGAGACAGAAAAACTTGCTCGGCATTGATCATATAGACGGAATGACGCCGTTCTATGTTGCCCTTTTGGCGGGAGGTGACTAGAATGGCGGAACCAGTAGGAGCGGTAATGGTCATTGGAGCTGGAATCTCCGGTATGCAATCCGCCCTGGATCTGGCGGACTCGGGAATCAAGGTCTACCTGGTCGAGCGAGGACCAGGCATAGGTGGGGTGATGGCTCAGTTGGATAAGACATTCCCAACAAATGACTGTGCGATGTGCATAATGGCGCCAAAGCTCGTCGAAACGGGTAGACACGAGAACATAGAACTGATCACGAACGCGGAAGTTGAGATGATCGATGGCAAAGCTGGCAACTTCATGGTCACACTGAAGAGGTACCCTAGACGGATCAGTGAGGAGAAATGCACGGGCTGCGGCGTGTGTGCCGAGAAATGCCCAACTGAGGCCATTGATGAGTTCAACGAGGGTCTGCGACACAGGAAGGCCGTCTACGTTCCGTATCCTCAGGCTGTGCCTCTTGTCTACATGATTGACAGGGAGAAATGCATAGGTTGTGGCATCTGCGAAGGGGAATGCAAGGCAGACGCCATTGAGTACGATGAGAAGGAGAAGATCATAGAGGTCAATGTAGGATCGATTATTCTCTCTCCGGGGTCTTCGAAGTTCGATCCGAGGGTGAGGAGTGAGTACGGCTACGGAGAGTTCAAGAACGTTCTGACCAGCATGGAGTTCGAAAGAATGCTGAGCGCCACTGGCCCCCACCTCGGCACGGTCGTCAGACCATCTGACGGAGACATACCCAAGAAGGTGGCATGGATTCAATGCGTTGGCTCAAGAGACAAGGCCAAGGGCAACACCTACTGCTCTGCTGTCTGCTGCATGTACGCACTGAAGGAAGCGATAATCGCAAAGGAGCATTTCGAAGGCATCGAACCAACCATCTTCTTCATGGACATGAGAGCATATGGGAAGGACTTCGAGAAGTACTACAACAGGGCTAAGGACGAGGCTGGAGTGAGGTTCGTCAGATCGAGAGTCTCGGGCATACAAGAGGATCCCAAAACCAATAATCTCATTCTCTCCTACGTCGAAAACGGAGAAGTTGCACGCGAAGAGTTCAACATGGTCGTTCTATCGATAGCCATGAACGCACCTGATGAGGCGGAGATTCTCAGCCACAGACTTGGCTTCGATCTCAACAACCATAAATTCGTCAAGGCCGAATTGTTTGAACCATTGGACACATCCAGACCTGGCATATTTGTGGGCGGAGCCTTTGCCGGCCCCAAGGACATCCCTGGGACAGTAGCGGAGGCATCAGGAAGTGCAGCGAGAGCCGCCACCGTGGTGGCTTCGGCTAGAGAGACCCTAACCGAGAAGAAGGAATATCCAGAGGAAATCGATGTCACTGGCCAGGAACCCAGGATAGGCGTATTCGTATGCCATTGCGGGATAAATATCGGGAGCGTTGTGGATGTCCCGGGGGTCGTTGAGTATGCCAAGACACTGCCCAACGTTGTATACGCGTCAGAGAACCTCTTCACGTGCTCCGATGATACTCAAACGCAGATGGTAGAGGTCATCAAGGAGCACAAGCTGAATCGAGTCATAGTGGCTTCCTGTAGCCCGAGGACCCATGAACCGTTATTCCAAGAGACGGTGAGGCAGGCTGGACTGAATCCCTACCTATTCGAAATGGCCAACATCCGGGATCAATGT
>JAUVHO010000049.1 GCA_030593295.1 Methanomassiliicoccales archaeon
TGAGCTCGTCCAGCGGTACGTGATGTTCCGCAAGTTTGGCTTTCACTGTGTGCTTCGAGGTCTTTGGAGGGAAAACGTCGTCGCTCTTCCCCATCTCCAGGATCATGTCCTTGGTCACATTCTCGATCTCTGCCTCGGGCCTGGCAGTAACCTCGATTGCATCGTCACAGTAATCGTCGAGGTAGACCGGTATCTTGGTGTATCCCATTCTCTTGAGAGCTTCAACCCGGTGATGTCCATCCAGAACCACATGGTCCTTCTCATCCACGAGAATCGGGACCTTGAACACGCCATCATCTTTGAGCATGTTGATGAAATCCTCCAGCAGTTCATCCTGAATGGCTTCATGAATTCTAAGATCGTCGATCTCCATGATAGCGAACCTGTATCTCATCGGAATACTCCCCTCGCGAGGGAACCTCGAAGGAAATGCTATCTTCCCCAGCCTCCCCTGACGAATGAGGCAGGCCATAAGGCGGACGGTTCTGCCTCACTGCTCATGACCGTGAATATAGAACTGCAAATAAAAGACTAACGACAGCTAGCGCGATGGCCGGGGATACCGGAAGCTCACTTGGCCTTCTTCTTCAGGCTGACCCTCTTGGGGAAGTACCTCAGAATCACGATGTCGCCGACAGACTGGATCCATCGGTACGGAACGCTGACCGCCCTTGAACCTTCAACAAGAAGAGGATTCGTGTCACCTATGAACAGACCCTCCACCTGACTGTCGTCGATGTCCACGACGAGATTGTTCACGTTCCCCAGGAAAATCCCCTCATGAGTGTATACCTGCAACCCGACGAGCTCAGAAATTTCTTCCAACATGCTTATCCCATCTCTGACCCACATATATCTTGGGATATTAAATAGTTGCCACAATGGCAATGGGGGTTTTCGGTCAACACTGATTCTCTGCAAACATCTGTGAGCGAACTTCCACCCCTATTCTTCTCTTCGAGATTCACACTTTGAACTATGGAGATCCCGATGGAGGATGCCCTCATCTGAAACCTGATCCTAACTCAGCAGAAACACAAGAAACGGGGACACTGGGTGATTATTTTCTCATTGTATTTTAATCTTATCAATATTGCCTCAGCATATTCGAGGATTTTCTGTCTCCAAGTCAAGATTATTATCCACATTTCTATAATCACACCCGATAACGAACCCGACAGTTTTATTTGGTCTACGTAGGGTCTTCGAGATGTATTTCCTGAGAATATGCGAAGCAATGTCCAAAGGACGGAGAACGAATGCTAGAAGGATTGGCGAACACATCCGGCCTTCTTCTGAAAGGTCCCCCAGGCGTTGGGAAGCTGGAATGGTGCCTGGAGCTCATAGACGACTTCCTCGAACACGACAAGAAGATAGTGATCGTAGGCATAGATTACAGTCCGGAATCGATCAGGCAAAGGGCGTTCAAGTTCGACATCGACCTCAGGAAGTACGAGGGCGAGAACCTGGTGTTCGTGGACTGTTTCTCTGCTCCCCTAGGCAAGCTCAGGGAGGGAGAACGGGCAGAGGGAACCATGTACGTGAGCAGCTTGTCCAACATAGAACAGATAGGCATGAACATCACAAAGGCGTCCGATGTGCTGGGAGAGCCTATCAACCTCTTCTTCTACTCACTCTCGCCCCTTTTTCTGCACAATGCCCCCCAGGCACTTCTGAAGTTCTTCCAGATAATGACTTCCCAGCTGAGGACCAACGGCAGTTTCGGCGTCTTTGCTCTGCACGAGGGAGTCCAGGACGAGAGGACAGGCGACACGCTGGGAATGATGGTGGACGGGGTGGTGGAGATGAGGTTCGACGAGATGCTGCACAGGGAGATCAGGATACATCACATCAAGGGAATAGCCACAAACCCGGTCTGGACGCCATTCGATATCGGCGGCGAAACGGTGGACATCGTTCTTTCGGAAAGGGTGCCAAGGGTCAGGTACGTGGACAAGGAAGTGGGGATCGATAAGCTGTTGTGAAGGGTTGACATGAAGTTGGTTAGGTCCGGATTGGGAACAGTGGACGAACAGCTCGGAGGTGGTTTCCTCAGGCCCTCATCGTCCATACTGCTGAGCGACAGACCCACAGAGAAGAGAATGTTCGCGGAGAATTTCCTGGCCACGGGAGTAAAGAGGCACGAACCCTGCATCTACATAGACTTCCACAGGGCCCCGAGCCTCGCAAGATCGCATTTCAAGAAGTACGGTGTTCCGGAGGAATCCAGCCTGGTGATAGTCGACGCCGCCTCCAGCCAGGCCATGACGCCGTCCTCGGAGAGATACGTCATAAAAGACGTAACCGACATGATGGACATCCGCAGGGTGGTTCGTGATGCCTTCGAGGAGGAGAAACCAAAGAGGGTCATCGTGGACTCGCTGGAGTTCCTGGTGGACAGGTTCCCGCACGAAGAGGCTCTTAAGTTCTGGGAGTACGTCAACGACCTCTCGACCGAGAGCAACTCGGTCTTCTTCACACTGGTGACCGACTGGACACTGGAGCGAAGGGAGCTGGCATCACTGAAGGACAGCGCGGACGCCGTTCTGGAGTTCAGAACAGAGAGGATGGGTTCAAGTTTGCTGAACCTGGTCAGGGTGAGCGAGATCAGGAAGGTGGAGATTGAGAACAGCAAGTGGGTACCGTTCAAGTTCGAGGAACTGACTGGAGTGGTGACCTATACCCCCAGGATACTCGTCATAGGATCGAAGGATTCCGGAAAGGAAGATTTTATTAGTTCCTTGTGTTCTCGGTCTATCGTTGATGGAGAGGGACATCTTTCGGAGGGTCGCGACAGAAGAACAATCGACGTCTCGGACATAGAGACCGAGGTGTTAGGAGTACCTGGAAAGGAGAGCTTCTCGGCTACTCTGAGGTTGTTCAGCAGGGAGATGAGCGGTGTGTTCCTGGTCTTGAACAGTTCGAGTCTTGAGGACATAGAGAACGGTAAGAGGATAGTGGAATCAGACTTCGGAAGGGTTCCTCTGGTCGTCATCGCGAACAGACAGCAGATGGACGGCGCCTTCTCGGAGGATGAGATTAGGAGGAGAATGAAGCTGTCAGAGGATGTGCCGATAATTGAGTTCGATGAACAGGGGGATGGCAAAGCAGACAAAGCGTTGCAGAGTTTACTGAAGCTCCCGGATGATGGGTGAGATAATGGCTGAAGAAAGGGAAATGAAGATGAAGATATGTCTGGTGGGCGACGGCGGAGTGGGAAAGACCAGCCTGATCCGGAAGTACGTACTCAACGAGTTTGACGACAGATACCTGTTCACTCTGGGCACAAACGTGTCCAAGAAGGAGATTACCCTGCCCGGGGGGGAAGGTCAGCCGGTAACGGTACACATGATGATCTGGGACATAATGGGGCAGAAGGATCTGGCGAAGTTGTTCACCGAGCAGTACTTCAAGGGAGCCAATGCCGGTATCGCGGTCTGCGACTGCACAGAGGACAAGACGCTTGATGGGCTCTTGCATTGGATAGACGGGATGAGAGAGGCTGCAGGCGAGGTGCCTATTGTCATTCTTGCGAACAAGGTGGACCTGGTGGACCATAAACAGATCGATGATGATCGATTGAAGGAAATCGCGGAGGGGTATGGGGCTTCTCACTACTTCTCAAGCGCAAAGACCGGGGAGAGTGTAGAAAAGGCATTCATAGAGCTGGCAAGAGAGTTTGTGATGTAGGACGGCCTACCCCTCACCCTTCTCCTGAAGCTTCTTCCCCAACTTCTTGGTCCCTTCGCCAATCTTCTTCAACGCCCCGCCGGTGGCCTTGAGACCTTTGTTGGCCAGGGGTTTTGCCTTTTCACCCGCCCTCTGAGCCAGGTCAACGCTCACAATGGACTGGTCCGTGAACTTCACTGTTCCCCGACCCACCAAAGCCATCCCTTGTGCTTTTCGGAGACCTCGCCTTTGATGACGCGTTTCAAGCGGAGCTTGGAAAGGAACAGCACGACCGTGTCCGGGCACTCCTCTCCCCTCTTCATGATCCTCTCTTCTATCTGGATGGTGGTCATCGGCCCCTCCTTCCCCAGCAGTTCAACAACGACCTTCACCGCTTCGTCCATGTCCAGTTTCTTGCGCTCCAAGATGTTCCCTCGACCCATGTAAATGTGGCTGAGAGTGTATGGCAGTTTCCGTATTAAATGTGACCCACGCCAACTGGTAAAAGGGCAAGTAGCCAGTATGCCAGATTTCAAATCACAACCCTTATATACACGCACAACTTTATTGGGAATCGTCAGTTTTGACAATTTTCGAGCGTGTTGGGGATGACTGATATCATCGAGCAAACGAAAAAGGGGACTACAACCCTAGGGATGGTCTGCAAGGACGGGGTAGTCTTGGCAAGCGAGAGAAGAGCGACCATGGGTACACTCATAGCCCATAAGAGCACCAAGAAGCTGTACAAGCTGGATGAGAGCATCGGTTTGACCACGGCTGGTTTGGTGGGAGATCTGCAGACCTTGGCCAGGTACATAAAGGCCGAGGTGGAGCTCTACAAGTTGAAGAGGGGGGCAACAATGCCGGTGGCGGCGTGTGCCACATTACTGGCGAACATACTCTCAGGCAGGAGGATGTTCCCGTATTGGGTGCAACTTGTCGTGGGCGGAGTGGATGCAACGGGCCCCAGCGTGTACTCTTTGGACATGGCGGGAGGTTCCATACCTGACACATATGTGACGACCGGTTCCGGCTCTCCGTATGTGTACGGTGTCCTTGAGGACCAGTACCGAGAGAACATGGACTTGAAGGAGGGCGTGGACCTGGCCATCAGGGCTCTTAGCGCTGCCATCAAGAGAGACGCCGCCTCAGGCAACGGGATGGACATAGCGACCATAACCAAGAAAGGGTTCGTGAGGCTCGACGACAAGGAAGTCGAGAAGAGGATGTCGGCAATGAAGCTGACGTAGACCCAAATTAACTGTCAATCCATAGCGAGTGGAATCAATGAGTGTTGAAAAAGTTCTTGCTGATGCAAGACAAGCTGTTGAGAAGGTAGTGCCTCCAGATGTGGAGATCACCAACATCGAACTGGAAGGACCAGTCATAGTGATCTATACAAAGAGCATGGAGGTGTTCGCCGAGAGCAATGACATGGTCAGGCAACTGGCTCAGAGCCTCAGAAGGAGAGTGGCCATCAGACCCGACCCATCACTCCTCGTGGACGAGGAGAAGGCGGAGAAGAGCATCAAGACCATAATTCCGGATGAGGCCAAGATAGTCAACATCTTCTTCGAGCCCGAGACGGGGGAGGTGACCATCGAGGCTGAGTCGCCAGGACTGGTCATTGGAAGGCACGGAGCCCTTCTGAACGAGATAAAGAAGAAGATAGGTTGGGCACCCAAGGTGGTGAGGGCGCCACCCATACCCTCGAAGACGGTCGAGGAGATCAGGAACTATCTCAGGTCCATACGCGAAGCCAGGGACGAATTCCTCAAGAAGGTCGGCAGAAGGCTGGCCAGGGAAGTGGCCCAAGGGGAGAACTGGATCAGGATCACATCTTTGGGAGGCTTCAGGCAGGTCGGCAGAAGCTGTTCGCTCTTGATGACGAGGGAGAGCAAGGTCCTTGTGGACTGCGGGGTTGACGTGTCGTCCGAGGATAACGGCGGACCCTACCTTAACGCGCCTGAGGTGATGCCATTGGAGAACCTGGACGCTGTTGTCCTGACGCACGCACATCTTGATCACGCGGGTCTCGTTCCAGCGCTTTACAAATACGGTTTTGACGGCCCCATATACTGCACTCCACCGACAAGGGACCTCATGTCGCTTCTCCAGATAGATTATATCAAGGTCTCGTTCGGAGAGGGCAGGAAATCACCCTACGAATCACCACAGGTCAGAGAAGCGGTGAAGCACACAATCCCCCTGAAATATGGCGAAACCACGGACATCACCCCAGACATGAGGTTGACGCTCCACAACGCTGGCCATATCCTGGGATCCGCAATAGCTCACTTCCACATAGGGGACGGACTGTACAATATCGCTATGACCGGGGACATGAAGTTCGAGAAGACATGGTTGTTCAATCCGGCCGTCAATCGTTTCCCGAGACTGGAGGCTCTGGTACTAGAGTCCACATACGGGGGATATCACGACATCCAGCCGAGCAGAAGGGAAGCGGGAGAACAGCTGAGGGAGATTTGTGCCAGGGTTCTCTTGAGAGGTGGGAAGTTGCTCGTTCCGGTCTTCGCGGTGGGGCGTTCCCAGGAGGTCATGCTGGTTCTCGAGGAACTGATGAGGAAGAAGCACATCCCGAACGTACCAGTCTATCTGGACGGGATGATCTTTGAGGCGACTGCCATTCACACCGCTTATCCGGAATACCTGAACAGCCAGCTCAGAACACAGATCTTCCAGACAGGAGAGAACCCCTTCCTTTCAGATATCTTCAAAAGGGTCGATGGGCAACAGACCAGGGAGAGGATCCTCCATGACCCTGACCCGTGCATCATTCTGGCTACGTCGGGCATGATGAACGGCGGGCCGGTGATGGAGTACTTCAAGGCCTGGGCGGACAATGCATCTCATGCATTGATGTTCGTCGGTTTCCAGGCGGAAGGGACGATTGGACGGAAGATCCAGAAGGAATGGAAGGAGATCACCGTCAACGACAGGGGCAAACCAATCACATTGAAGATAAGAATGGACGTGGATGAGGTGGACGGATTCTCTGGACATTCGGACAGGTTGCAACTTCTGAACTACGTTGGCACTTTGGAGCCGCGTCCAGAGAAGGTCATCGTGAACCACGGAGAGGAGTTCAAGTGCTCCGATCTGGCTAGTTCGCTGTACAAGAAATTCGGTATGGAGACCAGAGCGCCTCTGAACCTTGAGACCATCAGACTCAAGTGACCTCAGACAAGCTCATAGATGCTGTTTTTCCAGGGTATCGAACCAGTTGGCCCGAGTTATTACATCATGCCCGGAGGCATTCCGCCCATTCCGCCCGGAGGCATTCCGCCAGGCGGACCTCCACCGCCTTCCATCTTCTTGGAGGCGATGACATCGTCGATCCTCAGTACCATGCTTGCTACCTCGGTCGCGGACTCTATGGCCTGGGTCTTGACACCAAGAGGCTCAAGTATCTTCAGTTTCAACATGTCGCCGGTTCCGCCGGTCTTCACATTGAACCCTTCGTTCTTGTTCCCCTTCTTGCCCTCGTGCTTGCTCTTGAGCATTATGAGCAGATCGATCGAGTCAAGTCCAGCGTTCTCACCCAAGGTCCAAGGGATTATCTCCATGGCCTGAGCGAAGGCCTCGATTGCCAGTTGTTCCCTTCCGCCGACCGTTGCAGCGAACTCCCGAAGTCGAAGCGAAAGCTCTACCTCAGGTGCTCCGCCGCCCGGAACAGCCCTGCCGTCCTTGATTACCAAAGCAACAACCTTCAGCGCATCGTTGAGCGACCTCTCGATCTCGTCCACGACATGCTCGGTCCCGCCTCTGATAAGAACGGAAACGGCCTTGGGGTTCTTGCAGCCAGTGATGAAGGTCATCTCGTCGTCGCCCACCTTTCTCTCTTCGACCAGTGCAGCGGCACCGAGGTCGGAGCGCTTGAGGTCGTCCAGAGTGCTGACCACCCTTCCACCGGTCGCACGTGCCAGTTTCTTCATATCGGACTTCTTTATCCTCCTCAGAGCGAATATCCCTTGCTTGGCAAGATAATGCTGTGCGAGGTCGTCGATGCCCTTCTGGCACAGAACTACGTTGGCACCGCTCTTGGCGACCTTGTCCACCATCTCCCGAAGGGTCCTCTCTTCCTCATCGAGGAACTTCTGAAGCTGACCCGGGCCTGTGATCTGTATCTTGGCATCCACCTCGGTCTTCTTGATCTCCATTGCGAAATCCAAGATGGCTATCTTTGCATTCTTCACTGATCTTGGCATCCTGGGATGTACCCTTTCCTTGTCAACTATGATTCCTGATATGAGCTCCGTATCGTAAACCGACCCGCCGTGCTTCTTCTCAACCTTGACATTGCTCACGTCAGCGACGGTCTTGTTGTCCCGCTTCTCGGCCACTGAAGTGATCGCCCGGACGGCCAAATCTGCCAGATAATCCTTGGCTGGTCCAACACTGCGCCCGGCCATGGACGTGGCGGCTATGTCGATCATCTTCTTCGTGTCTGTGGGTTTGACCTGGAAGCCCATCTTGCTGAGAATGCTGACCGCCTCCCTTGCAGCAAGCTTGTAGCCGTTCACCAGGGTGGTGGGGTGCACGTTCAGCTCGACAAGGTTCTCGGCCTTCTTCAACAGTTCCCCAGCGAGAACGACAGCGGTTGTGGTACCATCGCCGCACTCGTCATCCTGTGTCTTGGCGATCTCCACGACCATCTTGGCCGCAGGATGCTTTATGTCCATCTCCTTCAGGATGGTCACACCGTCGTTGGTGATAGTGACGTCCCCCATGCTGTCCACGAGCATCTTGTCCATGCCCTTGGGTCCGAGCGTGGACCGGACAGCATCTGCCACGGCCTTGGCGGCCGCAATGTTGTTGAACTGGGCACCCTTGCCCATTTCTCTCTCCGTTCCTTCCTTGAGCACTATGATAGGTTCTCCTCCAAACATGTGAATCACTTCGCGCTTATATGATTGGTCTTCTATATAAGGGTTGTTGGCAATGCGCCTTGGGCCACAGGCATTCTTCGGGAATTGGAGAATCAAGGCGAAACATTCAATTCGGTGCTCTCATTATTCTCGGGTACAAGCGAGGTAAGGTGCGATGAGGACCAACCTGATCACAGTCCTGACAAAGGTGTTCAAGGACGAGCTGTTCGAAGAGCTCTTCTCGGGCGAGAGCAAGTTCAGGCCGGGCCATTCGTATCTGATAAAGGGCAAGAAGACCGAGAAGGCGTTCCAGCACTTCGTTGACCTGGTCAACCGAGGGTTCGAAGGACTGCACATAACCAGACAGCACCCTGACCATGTGGAGAAGACCAAGTTCGAAAAGAGCCCCAAGATCATCTGGCTGAGCACCACGCTGGGGAAGGACTATATCGATCCTCACAACCTGGGGAGCCTCACGACGATGATACACGAGTTCGTGGAGAGCAATGAGAAGACGGTCATCTTCGTTGACGGGCTCGAGTTCCTGATGATCAATAACGACTTCTCACGCATAATCAAGTTCATAGAATATGTGAACGAGACCGTGATGCAGAACAAGGCGGTCCTCTTCCTGGCAATCGATGAGAGGGTTTTCGAGGAGAGGGAGCTGGCGATATTGGAGAGGAACCTTGAGATAGTGGCATCGTGAGTTTCGATCTATAGGTTCTCCGCCTCGTCCGCACTGAGGAGCCTGTAGTTCTCCGAGATCATCCTGTAGTCCTCGGGATATATCGCCCGGTTGTCTATCGGAATAACGATCGACCCTCCACAAGAGTCCGCGGCCGACTGGGCCTTGTTGAGCATCTCCGCAACCTTGCTGAAGTCATTGAACAATGTCAGCATCTCGAATCCGTCCAGAAGAGCCACTCCGCCCTTGTTTCTGTTGAAGAACGAGGTGATTATGGCCTCGATCTCCGCCAGGTCCGAAGGACGAACGCTGTTCTCAGTCTCCCGCAAGAGAAGCCTGTGACATTCGACGCCCTCCAGTTCTTCGTTCGGGCACATATGGTCGGGTTGGTTCCTTGCGATCAGCAGTCCCTTGTCACCGGCCTTCGTCCTATCCAAGAACACTGAAAGACTAAGTCTTGGCTTCCTCTCGTCCACAAAGACCATTCCGGTGGTGAATCTCCCGACCTCATCGGACAAAGGCATCTCCGAAATAAGCGTATCGCATGAGTTTATATAGTCTTTTCTTAGAAATTTGTCTTTTCGAAAGAGTTATACTCTTAGATGACCATACGGATACGAACCAGAGGGTTAGAAATGTACGAAAGGAAGAGATTGCTACCGCTTAGAGATGCTATCGTTCTGCACCTTGAACCGCTATCATCCAGAGCGAACCCATACATCATGCCTGATTCCACTTGTCAGGAGGCTATGTCTGAGCGCCTCTCCGCGAGCAGGGGGAACCTGTCCAGGGTCATGAACGAGCTGAAGGACGAAGGATATCTCGAGGAGACCAGGGCCCATGTCCCGATCGGGAAACTGCGAAGGAAGACGTATGTTCTCACAGAGGTGGGGATGAGGGAAGCTAGGTACCTGAGAGGTTTGACCGGGGAGAGGGAAATTCGCTACAAGAACGAGAAAGGGGAGTTAGTAGAAGTCAAGCTGAGTGACATCCCCAAGGACATCAGAGATGGTTCCTCGCTTTTGGATGTCGCATTGAACGTTCACAGAGGTGTCTTCGACAAGCTGGCATACATTGATGGTCAGAGAGAGAAGGCGCCTTTTGTCAGCATCGAGAGCCAACGTCCGAGGATCTTCCATTTCTTCGGGAGGGAGAAGGAGCTCAAGACGGCCGAGAGATGGCTTGGGTCCAAGAAGGCCCGGATCCTCGAGGTCAAGGGAGTCGCTGGAATAGGAAAGACAGCTTTTGTCGCGACAGCTTTCAAGCAGTTCAAGGAGAAAACCAACACGATCTGGCTGGACCTGGATGAGCACACGACGATAGAGACCTTACTCACCGAAATTGCCGCCTTCTTCAGGCTGATGGGGAAGGAGAAACTGCACAGGTATCTCAAATCCCAGGAAGGGACAAGGGCAGAGGGCACACTCGACGCAGTAGTGGACGATAGAAGAAAGGGTGAGATGAAGTCAGAGGAAGAGAAGCAAAGGGGAGAGGTTCTCTATATTCTGGACAAAGGTCTGGACGAGCTCGATGCTGTTGTTGTTATGGATGGATGCGAGAGAATAGATGATGATCTGGCAGGGTTCATCGGCAAACTGCTGAGAGGTTTCCAGAGTCGTGGTGGTGCAAAGCTGATCCTTGCCGGAAGAGAGATGACCAAGTTCCCAGAATTAGCGGACCTCAAGAAGCGCGGGGTCGCGTCAGCCGTGAGCCTGGATGTCCTGGACTCCGAGAGTTCTCGGAAGATACTGCAGCTGAAAGGTGTGGAGACATGGAGATTGGAGGAGGCCATCGAACAGACCGGCGGTCTTCCAGCCTTCCTGGACCTAATGGGCCCGGAATCCGAATCACATGCAACCAATATCGAGACATACTTGGAGGAAGAGGTTCTTGGACAGCTTGACCGGAACGAGGAAAGGGTTCTCAAGATCATCTCTGTCTTCGATACACCAGTTCATTCAGACGCTTTCTTTCAGTGGAAGAGGATGAAATTCGGAGCGATCAGATCATTGGTCGAGAGGTCCCTTCTGAGGGAGGTCTCCCCGATGATCTACACGACGCACGACATTGTGAGGGAGCTCGTGAAGGACAGATTGAGCCCCAAGACCAAGAAGGACCATCACAAGAGGGCGGCTGCCTACTACCTTGAGCTCGGGGACATTGAGGACATCCTCCGAGGTTCTTCACACCTGATAGAGGCGGGGCAACTGGATGAGGCTGCAAGGCACATGACCGAGAGCGGCCGCAGCATGATCGCAAAGGGTCACCACAGAGTGGCATACCGGCTCCTGCAGAGGCTTGACAAGGTCAAGAGATTCTCCCGCGTACCGGAACTCGCGTTCCTGAAGGCCGAATGCCTGAACATCCAGGGCGCTAGAGACAATGCTATCGATGAATACAACAACTCACTGCTGTTCGGTGAGGAGGAAGAGGATCTCTCGATCGTCTCCATCTCTTTGCGCAAGATCTCGGAGATTCAGATGTGGAGAGGGGACCTTGAGAATGTGAGGGAATCCCTGGACCGCAGTGCAAGTATAGCTGAGAATCTCAAAGACCTGAAAGGACTCGCGAGCTCATACTACGATATTTCGGCGCTCTTGCGTATGGAGAGCGATTTCAAGGCATCCGAGAAGTATGTCGATAAATGCCTGAAAGCAGCAAGAAAGAGTGGAAGCAGGACCGAGATTGCCAAGGCGTACAAGGCTCTCGGGGCGGTCAAAGGCTATACAGGCACAAAAAGCGAATCCATCGAAATCAGGCAAATGGCTCTTGATTTCGCAAAGGAGACTGACGACCTAGCTCTTCTGAGCAACTGCTACAGTAACCTCGCGTGGGAGTACTACGATGACGATCAGTGTGACAAGGCTCTGGATCTTGACCAGAAGGCCTTGGACGCGGCAAGGGATGCAGGAAATGCAGGAGCAATCGCATGGACCTTGGCTGATCTGGCATCGGTATACATCTCAAAAGAGGAGTACGATACGGCCGTTAAATGCATTGATGAAGCAGTCGACATATATCATCAGCTACAGGAACATAGACTCCTTGCCCAGATCTACATCCAATATGGATACGTATACGAGGAGGAAGATTGGGGCAGGGCCAAGAAGTACCTGAAGAAAGGTCTGGACCTAATCAACAAGTTCGGTAATCAGGCTCAGATCTGTGAGTATCGCATCAACGTTGGACATATGTACAAGTGGAGAGGCGACGAAAAAGAAGGACTGACGTATATTGATGAGGCCAAAGGCCTTCTAGCTAAGATTGAAGACTCCAAGCTAAGGGAAAGACTTGAATCCAAGATCAAAGCTGCCCTCGATGATGCCCCCAAGGACTCATAGGGTATTCATTAACGGCCGGGCTCAGTATGATTCGCCACTGCCAGGCGGTTTTGGCTTGTTCATTGAATCCGTTGGATCTGTTCCAGCATCGAACTCCTCAAGATTCGTGAATCCGTCGCCGTCGAAGTCACCAGCTGCTTCTTGACCTAGGTCCCCAAAGAATTGGAGCTCCCAGGAATCCAATAGCCCGTCTCCATCACTGTCGCCTGTTGCGAACGCACAGCTCCCAGTCGAAAGCACTGCGAGCATAACGGCCAACGCTAAGACCGTCCTCCTAGTTGTTCCTCCTATCATTTACCTCAACCCCCAGCATCATAGTCGCTGTGGACTCTGTGTGCATATTTGTCGTTAATAATATAAA
>JAUVHO010000031.1 GCA_030593295.1 Methanomassiliicoccales archaeon
CTGCGTACGGCATGGCGACATCACTGATGCTCGGTGGAAGTGGTTTGGAGATTCTGCCTGGCTTTGTTAACGGATTCTCAACCATTGGGTCACTGCTGGCCTGGATATTGATACCATTGATCATTGCCATCTGGATCCTCAATAGAAGGGACATCTAAGGGCTGTAAGGTTTAAGAGTCCTCAATCCCCTCAAGGTCCGATGCCCATAGAGATAGAGTCCGACTCATTGGAGGGAAGGATACTCCGCATTCTTATCAAGACCTACCCTGTAACTGTATCCGATCTAGAATGGGATCTCAAGATTTCTCCCAACATCCTCCAAAGGACCGTGAAGGCCCTTCAGTCCCGGGGGATCATTGAGCTCGAAGAACTGCCTGATAAGATATTCATCCGCCTGATGCGTAGGGACATCTCCTTTGTTGGAAGAAAGGCGACTCAGAAGAAACGGGTCAAGCGCAAAGGAAAGAAGATCGAGAAGAACGAATACGATGGCATGATGTTTGGATAGTGAAGCAAGTGGATCATTTTCAGAGGATAATTGACTCAATTGTCGCGGGGGAGATACGGACCCCTGACCAGCTGCAGAGGGCAAAGCACCAGGCCTGCAGAGAATACGGTCTGGAGGAACTCCCAACCAACTCGGAGATCCTTGCTGTTTGTCCTGAGGAATTCCGAGAGAGCGTTCTCCCCATATTGAGGAAAAAGCCTACCAGAACCCTTTCCGGCGTTGCGGTATTGGCCATAATGACGGAACCTTCCCCATGTCCCCACGGCAAGTGCAGTTACTGTCCCGGCGGTGTTGACTTCGGGACCCCCCAATCGTACACTGGCAGGGAACCGGCTGCGCTGCGTGCCATGGAGCACGACTTCGACTCTTATCTGCAAACGGTCAACAGGCTGGAGCAGCTGGTGGCGATCGGGCATTCAGTCGACAAAGTGGATGTAATCATCATGGGTGGCACCTTCACATCCTTCGACCGAGAGTATAGGTCGTGGTTCGTGCAGAGGTGCTTTGATGGGCTGAACGGATCGACCTCGAAGACGTTGGACGAGGCCCACTCAATAAACGAATCCGCTGACGCAAGATGCATCGGTCTGACAATAGAGACCAGACCAGACTGCTTTGGCGAGGTGGAGGTTTTCCAGTCAATGGCCTTGGGGGCCACAAGGGTAGAACTGGGTGTTCAGACCACGAATGACGAAATCCTTGAACGCGTGAATAGAGGACATGGGACGGCGGAGACCATAAAGGCGACAAAGCTGGCAAAGGACAACGGGATGAAGGTATGCTATCACATGATGCCCGGACTTCCGGGGGCTGACATTGAGAGTGACATTGGCTCATTCAACGAGATATTCACAAACGAGGACTACAAGCCAGACATGCTCAAGATCTATCCGACCCTTGTTATGGAGAATACAGAACTCTATGACCTTTGGAAGGCCGGCGATTTCGTACCGTATCACGAGAAGGAAGTTGCCGAGATCCTCGCAGAAGTGAAGGGGAACATGCCTGAGTGGATAAGGATACAAAGGGTCCAGAGGGATATCCCGGCTCCTCTGATCGTGGACGGTGTCAAGAAGGGAGACATCAGGCTCCTCGCACAGGAACTGCTGAAGGAGAGGGGCGAAAAATGCCAGTGCATCAGATGCAGGGAGATCGGCAGGATCGATGCGGATTTACTTCCCGACGATCCGAATATCCAGTTGAAGAGATCAGAGTACGAAGCATCCGGTGGGACGGAGGTCTTTCTGGCATTCGAAGAGGACACGTCAGGAGGTCTAGTCGCCTATTGCCGGTTGAGGGAATCCAACGGGGTCGCGAGAGTACGGGAGCTCAAAGTTCTAGGAGAGGTAGTTCAAATCAACCCAGAGGCGGGTGGAAGATGGCAGCATCAGGGACTTGGAAAGAGATTGATAAGCGAGTGCGAGAGGATTGCCAGCGATGAATGGGAATTCGATCGGATATCCGTCACCAGTGGAGTTGGTGCGCGGGAGTACTACAGAAAAATGGGGTACGAACTCGAGAATCCATACATGGTCAAGCAACTCAGATAGAAATCTAACGGGCGTTCTTGACGATTGAAAGCCTTCTTGCGCGGTTCCTGGACACTGTCGCCTGGTCCTTCAGGTTGCTCTCGACCTCGGCCAAGAATCCGATAATCTTGATCAGACCTTCCTTTGTGGGGGACTTTATGTCCAAACCGGCCTTGGCGAACTGTTCACGAAGGATGGGCATTCCCGATTCCATCCCACCGAACTGGTTGCAGAAGTCCATTATTATCTTATCAGAGGCCTCAATGATGGTCGAAGGAGCTTCAAAGGTCGTTGCCTTGTCCATCTCGTCGATCCTCTTCTCCTCCATCATCTCCTTGCCGATGGATATGAAGATCTTCTCCACGTTCTCGCCTGACTTCGCACTGCTCAGATAATACACTGAATCGTATTTGGAACAGAAGTCCTCGGCATCCTCTTCATATGCTTTTCTCCTGTCAACAAGGTCGACCTTATTTCCGACAACGACGATCGGTACTTTTCCAAGGCTGTCATAGAGCCTTGGTATCCAGTACTCTGCGAGTGCTTGGATTGTCTCTGGCCTGGTCACGTCGTAAACGATCAATGCCCCTTGCGAGCCTCTGAAGCTGCTTGCCTGGACCGCCGAATAGCCTCTCTGCCCCAGGACGTCCCATATCATGAGGGTGACGTAGCAGTCCTCACCCCCCTTCTTCAGCTTGATGTCCTTCTTGGTGACCTTGGTCCCAATGGTGGCAATGTACTCGTCAGCGAACTTGTCCACAACGAACCTTCGAATCAAAGAAGTCTTTCCAACCGCCCCATCGCCTAGGAGGAGGACCTTCTTCTTGACGTATTCAGGCATTTCATAGCTCCTCAGTTGTCTTCTCCATAGTATCGTTCGAGACCATGGACGATCACGATCTGAGCCAGGGTTAGGAGTATCATAGCGTGCATATCCTCTCTCCACAGGATGTCAATCACTGAATTGAACAAGTCATCCAACGGCTCGGATTCACCTGGCACAGGCAATTCAGATGCGTGCTCAGTCATTTTCTCCTGAATCCATTGGACATATCCCTCATATATCCTCTTGCCATCCTGGACGGTGATCTCGGCTTCCTCGGGATCTAGGAAGACATACGGTGTGCCTTTTGTCTTAAGCGTCTTTTCCAGCCTGTCAAGCTCGTAATACAGGATGTCGAGTTTAACATAATCATCGAGTTCCTGGTTCAAGAACTCGTAGTCAATGATCTCTTGTATCTCTGGAAGTGTGTGGCCCATACTCCTTTTGGATTTCGCTTTCATAAGATAAACCCTTTTCCTTGATTATCGACCATGAAAATCTTGCTAGCTAGTGATTTCTGGCAGATGAAACCTGAAAACCGAGTCCATTTCTCTCTCCAACAGGTTCAGCTCCTGATATACCAACGTAGATGGGTTCAGGGATATGATCATAGTCGATTGGTTCATTGCGATCAGGTCCCTAATGGACTGGATGAGCCTCAGCACCGTGACGAAGTCGTTGTTCGTGACCAGGTATTCAATTCCGTCGACAAGCATAACTCCCCTGTTATTGCTCAAGAATTGCTCCAGCAGAAGGCTCAGTCTTTCCAGGTCCCTTGGACGGATGGCTCCATCTTGGCCTGCGGTGGACAGCCAGAGGATGGTGCAATTCTCCAGATCGAATCTCTGTCTTAGGATCTCAGGGTACACTCTCGTCACACAAAGACAAGGAAGTCCATCTGCCAGCGCTCGTGCCAACAACCGATAGGAGATGTCTGGCCTCTCTTCCTCAACTAAGTAGATTTGTGATTCACGGATATCTGGAAGCCCATTCGGTGGTCGATCCTCTGAGACCATGGGTTGGTCAACTCCGCCTTTATCGGGTAGGTCCTCCCTCAATGTGTCGTCTGGCTTTTCAACAGCATCCTTGGAGAACATAGATTTGTCTCGGTTGGAAAGAGTGGCCGGGGCTATAAACCAATTCTTCTTTGCTTATCGCAGGTGATAATCTTGTATATCGGGGTTCAAGCGGATGGTGGAGTGCCATCGAACAAGAAAAGACCTAAGCATCCCTCTCACATATCGGTGTCCAACAACGAGCTTATCTTCTGCTCAAGTGCATCGTAAACCCTTGCCTTGAACAGGTCAATCCCCGGATACCTGGGGCTGATCAGGGTCACCTTGTTCAGGAACATGATGGACTCCTTGAACTTCCCCATCTTCGCCAGGGCGACGCCTTTGCAGAAAAGGGCATCCACGTCCTTTGGATTCTCCTTGAGCCTTCTTTGACAGACTCCGAGCAACCAAAGTGCCTTTGCCTCCTCGGACATTTTCTTGGAGCGTGCCATTGAATAATCAATTCAGTGCATTCGTATATTAACCGTTATGACAAGAAAATCAAGAATGATAGGGGAAGAGTGAGAAAAAGGTCAGCAAATGTTCAAAAGTCACCAAGATTCTCGATGTATCGACTGACCGACAATCCCTCGGATTTGGCTATCCTCCTCAGGATCTTCGTGGCTCCGGTGCCGTATTGAGCCGCCTTCTTCTTCCTATCGGATATCTCAGCAGGAAGTCCAAACTTCTTCGCCACATCTCTGAGAATCGTCTTGCGCCCCTCTTCACCAACCTTCAGGTCTGTCGGTATTTCCATTGCGACCTCTATTACATCCGCCGAAAGGAAGGGGTATTCGAAAGTCTTTCCGAACCTATGGCCCATACGGTTGTCCATTGGCATCTCAATCTTGAGCAACTTCTCCAGATCTGACTGCATTGCCTCCATCATCATTTCGGAATGCATCCTCTCATACTTGGAGTACCCTCCGAACAGCTCATCGGCTCCATTGCCGATTAGGACGACATCTTCCTCTGCAGACATGGTGACGAAGAACTGCGGAATCTTGTATGAGACCAGGAGCGAATTGATGGATTTGAGCACATCCACAATGATTGGGAGAGCCTCCTCCACTCCACTCTCTGAAAGGATTATCTCTTTCAGGGGGAGCTCGAGAATCGAGGCAGACGTCCTGGCACCGATGAGGTCCGAGCTGTTCTCTTCCCCAACCACATAGAGCACGGGTTTGGTGTACCTCGAGGCCAGGCAGGCTATCAACGAAGAGTCCAAGCCTCCCGAGAAAGCGATGGCGACATCATCAATTGATGCTGTACAGCTCCGCACAGATTCGTCCAAAGAACTGGCCAAGCGGTCGGCTATCTCCTTTCTTCCCATCAGAACCCAGCACCGGTCTTCAGTAGATCCTTGAAGGTCTGCGACAATTCCGATATCGGTACCCTTTTCTGGTGGGTGGAGTCCCTCTCCCTGATCGTGACATCTTTGTTCTCGAGAGAGTCATAGTCAACGGTGAGGCAGAAGGGGGTGCCTATCTCGTCCATCCTCGCATAACGCTTTCCGATCGAACCAGCTTCGTCGTAGAAGCACTCGAAGTCATCGTCAAGAGATTCGAATATCTCGATGGCCAACTCCGGAAGACCTCCTTTGGAGACGAGCGGGAAGACTCCGATCGTAATGGGTGCGATCCTCCGCGGAAGTCTCAGTACGGACTTCTCATTCTTCTCATAAAAGACATCCAAGAATGCCCAAATGTTCCTGTCAACTCCAAAGCTCAGCTCAAGCACGTGTGGCAGGACCCTTTCACCGTCGACCGTGACAGTCATCTTCTCATTTGAGCCGGCCTGATGTCCGCTCAGGTCATGGTCCGTGCGGTAGTGAATGCCGTTGATCTCGCCCCATCCGTTCATGGAGTCAAGCTTGATCTCTATGTCGAAATGTAACCTGTTGTAGAACGCCCTCTCCTTCTCTCCCAGTTCAGCGAATCTGAACCTCTCTCTGGGCATGCCTAGGAGGTCCAGATAGAACTGCTGGATCTTGACCATGTGGTAGACATAGAACTTCGGCAAACGGTCGATCAGGTCCCCAGCCCGGATGTTCTCAACGTGTCCATCCTCCTTCTTATCCTCGAAAGAGATTCGCAGGACCTCATCTTCCACGCTCTTGAAGTCCACCTCATCATCGAATGTGTTGGGGTTGAAGAATATCTGTAGCTCGGCTTGAATGAACTCCCGCATTCGATATGTTCCCTGCCGGGGCGATATCTCATTCCTGAAAGCCCTTCCTATGATGGCCAAACCAAACGGGATCTTCCGACGAAGGGACTCGAACTCCCTCTTGAAGTTAAGGAATGCACCTTGAGCTGTTTCAGGGCGCAGATAGGCCTTGTCCGCTCCGGTCGGACCTATTGACAATGGAATCATCATGTTGAACTCGGTCGAGGATTGCAGAGCTCCACCGCACTTCGGGCATTTGAGGCCGAGCTTCTGTATCTCGGCATCGATCTCGTCGGTGCTCAACGATTCAGCGGATTTCCCTGTCTCGTCCTGAACCAGATGGTCCCCACGATGAGACATGCCACAGCCCGAGCACGAAACGAGTATGTCCGTGAAGTGATCTACATGACCCGAGGCCTTCAGGCTCTTGAAAGGAAGTATGTTCGTGGTGTCGATCAGGTGGTATCTCTTGCTCAATCCAAGGAAGTACTTCAGCCAGAGGTTCTCCCATTTCCGTTTCATGGCGGCGCCCAGATGTCCGTAATCATAAAACCCAGCAAAACCACCGTAGATATCGACTGATGGCCAGATGAATCCTCTTCTCAATGAAAGGGACATGACCTCGTCATATCTTTTAGCCATATTCCATCCACTCTACTTGATCAGGACGGCCAGAACATCCAGGTTGTGTATCATAGCCGCGAGTCTGTCGTCCTCGTCGCGAATCGGCATCTGATTGAAGTCGTTCTTCCGCAAATGGGCCGCAACTTCGCTCACTCCGCTTTTCTCGAACACCGTCACTGGATTTGGGACCATCACTTCCTTGACGAACATCTTCGGCAGGTGTATCTTGGACACTTCATAGTACAGCTTCATGATGTTCCTTAGGCCTTCCCACGTCCAGCTGTCCTCGTCGTCAGCAAGCCCGAGATCGGACATCGCGATCCTCTCGTCTATGTGGCTCTTGTTGAATATGTCACGGTCGGTGATGATGCCGGACAGAAGACCTTCTTCGTCCAGTACCGGCAGCGAGAACACGTTGGCGATCTTCATTATCTCCAATGCGACGGTCAAGGGAGTGAGCTCGAATATCGGGATGCATGGGGAGCGCACGAGTTCCTCGACGGGAGTGTCAAGCTCCGCCTTCTCCACGACGATCAGCACGTCCGCAGGTGTCAGGATCCCCACTACTTTCTTCTTCTCAACGACGGGCAAGAAGTGAACCCCGTTCTTGACCATCAGGAGTACAGCGTCCTCCACCCTTGCATTGGGCGCGGTCGTCGGCCAGTCTTTCCTCATCAGGAGCACCAATTGCTCTTCTGCGGGCTGGGCGAAGAGATGCTTCCTGGCAACGAATCCAATGTACGTCCCATCCTTCTTGGTGACTGGAACTCCAGTTATCTTGTGCTTAACCAGAAGTCTAAGGACGTCCTCTCGGGAACCCGGCAGCTTGGCCGCCACGGGTTTCTGCGTCATCAAGTCCTTCACTCTTGTCTTCTTGGATCCTTTCTTGGCCAGTTAGATTCCTCCTTGAGATGTCCGTCTTTTCTCGCCCACAGCCTTCTTCCTCGGGCAATAATGGATATGTTCTTTTCAGAAGCCCTCTCTACAATAAAGTTTTCGGGTCTGCTACCGTCCCATTCAAGAACGAGAAACTCCGAAGGCTGTCCTGTTTTGAGCAATAAAGCGGATTGTCCCTTTAAAACTTTTCGAGAGTTGAATGCCATTCGTAGAATGGAGCCAGCAGTGATGCTTGGGTCCTGCTTCGTCATCTGACGAAGAAAGCGCATCTCATCGAACAGGGATGGGGAGCTTAACATGGCATTATCCGTTCCTAACATCACTTCAACACCCTTTGAGAGCATCTTGGCAACCGGAGGAGCTTTGCCGAAATGAGCGTTCGATCTAGGGCAAACGACGATGGGCACATCCGAGTCAGCACACCTCTCAAGATCCGACTCCCTTGCTTCTAACATGTGAACGAGGAACCTCGGGTTGAGGCCCAGGATTGTGTCTATGTCCTCTCTGACCCTCTCGCTCGCATGGGTGGCGAAACCTTTCCCGGAGATGTTCACGTCCTTGACGAGCTTTTCCAGAGCGGAGCGATCCCAATCCTCCACGCTGCTTATTCCTATGCCATCAACTACCTTGAGAAGAGCTTCTATCTCCTGCCCCTCATACTCCGTCGCTTTGGGCCTCCCGTACACAACCGGGCTGACTGGCGAATCCAGGGACGCGTTCAAGAGAAGAGAGACTCCTTCCATACCGCCCTCCCTGAAGTCCACGAAGTGGGAAATCCCGGCGGTGTTCATCCTATCCAGGCTCTGCATCATCCCTTCCAGCACTACCTCATCGTCTGCCTGCTCCAGGCGTACATGTTTAAGACCGTTTGGCGGTGCCACGATGTCTTCGATCGTTCCTTCCAGGTTTTCCCTTATGAATGAATCTCCGATGTGGGTGTGAGGGTTAACGAAAAGCGGCAGTACAAGCCCCTCGGCCAGTGGTTGTTTGGACTTCAAATCAGATATGTATGTTATGATCTCCTCGTCGAATTCAAGACTCCCCTCCCGAAAGCCGTCCTCGGTGAGAATCTGGCCATTAATCCAGGGCATCGAGAAAGCATTGTATTCCCCGATTTAAAGTTTCGGAAATTGATAATTTCGCAATTTATTAATAGTCCCCTAACGAATGATTACATACATAACAATCGAGCGTAAATTCTCGATAATAGGAGGCGGGGAATTGGAGTATAAGTCTGTGAGGAGGCTAAGAGCCTCTCGACCTAGGAATGGTGTAAAGGTTATCGACCTTTCTGCTAGGAGGGTCGATACCAGAAAGCCCGAGAAGAAAGCATGGGGCGGCTTGTACGCGGACATGTAGGCATTGATTTCCCCTCCCGAAGGCAATGCACGAACGAGAACTAGGAGTCTAGGACGCGATCAAGGGGGAGAGAAGTTGGAAATCGACACGACGGAAAAGGACGTTCAAAAGGGACTGGTCAAGCCTGGGACCATAGAAAGAAAGAAATATCTGCTAAACGTTATGTTAAACGTAGATGTGGACGAGATAGCTGCGAAGGTCGCGGCACAGTACTTCTTCAGGCTGGCCGTGAGGGAATCGGAGCGAATTCATCCAATGTCTGCACAATGGCAACAATCACTGAAAAGGGCGGGAGGAATAGTATTTCTTCCAAGAAGAGTCTTACAGGTGGGGGCTAAGGGCACCGCGCGATGATGCGATCTCTCCACTAACCCGATGCCTTATTTGCTAGCCTGGTATCCCGTACCCCCACCATTTTTCGCATGCTTTCAGAATGCGCTCTCACAAAGCTTTAATACAGTTCTTCAGATAGTCAATCAATGTCCCTGATGGCAAGTGCCCGCACCCACCTGACACCTGAGATTGAGACGGTGGCGAAGGAGGAGGGAATAGACCCTGAGAAGCTCAGAAAACTTGTCTCAACGGGCCGAGTAGTTATCCCATCTAACCCGAAGCACTCACCGAAGTTGATCGGAATCGGAGAGGGACTCAAGATCAAGGTGAACTCCAACTTGGGCTCGTCGCCCGATCATGTCGATATCGACGAAGAGCTTGAGAAGGTAAATGTCTCCATCAAGTACGGTGCGGATACACTTATGGACCTGAGCACCGGGGGAGATATTGACGAGATCCGGAGGAGAATCCTGAAAGAAACGAGCATCCCCTTGGGTTCGGTTCCGATCTACCAGGCTGGTCTGATTGCCGTCAGGAAAGGTTCTCTTCTAGACATGAACGAGGACGATATGTTCAATGGAATCGAGAAACATGCCAAGGATGGAGTGGATTTCATGACCGTCCACTGTGGGGTTACCAAAGAGGGTGCCCGCCTGATACGGGATTCTGGGAGGAAGCTTGGTGTTGTTTCCAGAGGCGGTTCTTGGCTGGTATCCTGGATACTTCACAATGATATGGAGAATCCGCTGTACTCCAACTACGATTATCTTCTCGAAATGGCAAAGGAATACGATTTCACAATAAGTCTAGGGGACGGGTTGAGGCCAGGTTGCATTGCCGACGCCACGGATGCCCCCCAGTTGACAGAGCTAATCGTCCTCGGAGAGCTTGTCAAAAGGGCAAGAAAGGCCGACGTACAAACCATAGTCGAAGGCCCGGGTCATGTCCCGCTCAATCAGATAGAGGCGAATGTTCAAATGGAGAAATCCGTCTGTGATGGCGCCCCTTTCTACGTTCTGGGTCCGCTCCCTACGGACATAGCAGCAGGGTATGATCATCTAGCTGGGGCAATTGGTGGTGCCCTTGCAGGATACTATGGCGCGGACTTCCTGTGCTATATGACCCCTGCGGAGCACATCTCACTGCCAACGGTTGAGGACGTAAAGGAGGGTGTGATCGGGACCAAGATAGCCGCTCACGTTGCGGATCTCGCTCTCGGAAGAGGATGGGAGAAGGACCTGAAGATGGCCGAAGCTAGAAAGGCCCTGGATTGGGAGGAGATGTTTAAACTGGTCTTCGACCCAGAAGGTGCGCGCGAGAAGAGGAAGAAGATAAGCCCCAAGCTCGAGGACAGTTGCTCGATGTGCGGTGATGTCTGCGCCATCCGATTGGCCAATGAGCTCGTGAAGTAGAAGGTTTATCTATCTGGAGCGTTTTCCAACAAAGTGCGCCACTGTAGCTCAGCTGGTTAGAGCGGCAGTTTCGTAAACTGCAGGTCGTGGGTTCGAATCCCCCCAGTGGCTTGAAATTGGATGAGATCTCCTCAGAATTGGAAGGCGAATGTCGCACTTGATGATGAACCAAGTGATTTTTCGCAACTGCTCTTCAAGCACAACTGGACACGAAGATCATTTTCGCTCCTCTATCCGGAATTTCGCCTGTAGTATCAGGGGTAAGAGATGTTTGTGACAGCAAATCTAGGCGAAACGGGTGTAGCCTTTTGCCTGTTGTTTTACGGCCGAATGAAAGGAAGTGGAATAAGGCAAGAAACTCCTTACGGATTTCATGGAGTTGACCTTTTTGAGCTCCTACACATTCCATTGGGCTAAAGATCTGTAGAAATCTACAACGTTTCTAATCTTATCCTCAATAGTAAAGTTGTGTCTACATTCTAAAACTCTAACCCTAACTTCATCTAATGCGGGTTGCTCTCTCAATCTGCTTGATAACTCATCGATTTCATTTATTACGATACCAATTCCATTCTTTTCAATGAAGTTCTGTTGAGTTTTGTGATTGAAAGATATAACTGGAAGCCCACAAACAATGTACTCCAGGACCTTGTTAGCTAAGACCGTATCTGTGTGTTCTTTGTTTCTGGCTGTATTGAAACCTGCCCACCCATAGTCATACTGTGTTATCTCTTGGAGTAAATCTCTTGTGTCTAAATGACCATGATAGCGGATATAACCATTACCATCAGCAAAAGCAGCATAATCTGGATTTTCTCTTGAGGCATAAATGTGGATATGAATTCCTTGATCAGCAATAGCCTCAAAGATATCTCTTAGGTCATAATGACTCCCTAAATTAACACTATCCACGCTTCCTTCGTAAACAATATGAATTTCTCCATCGTTCTCAGATAATTTTCTTCTTGAAGTAGAAGGTATTAATCTTCTCGGAACATAATTTGGAAATACCAGGGTAGGTTTTTGATCAATTGGATAAGTGCTTTCGCATGCTTTCTTAACACCCGTTGTTACATATATTAACCCATCACATTCAGTAACTGCTCTTCTTTCACTTTCCAAAGCGTGAGGGTCTCTTGGATGCAAGGTACCATAAGGTGTGCTTCTTATAGAAATCAAATCATGAATATCATGGATAACGGGAATTCTCCCTTGAGACGCCTCTATTGCTGCTACCGTAAGAAAATCCGGTGCATTGTGACTATGAACAATGTCAATATTCTCAGCATCAATCAGTTCTCTTATTTGTTGCGGAAGGTCCTCTTCTTCTAGTTTAATCATCCTATCAAAGAGTTCATCGCCGTATCCGTAGAATTGTGTCAATGTTCTTTGCATGTAAGCGAAGACTAATCTAATATCATCTTCTGTACTTCTAAGACCCTCAGCATATTTCAATGCCCTGATACATGGTTGTGGTTCCAAGAATAGAACTGTTATAGATAGATCATGAGATTTGGATTTGTGCATTGTTGTATCATAATATCATTATCTGACACAATATAAGGAATCTACTCACTATTGTCTCATAGAGAAAGGTCATGCGCCACTGAATTCATCCGTGATGATTCTGACAGATGCAACCTGCCCGAAGGCTTCAAAAACCTGTCGCAAATCCTCTTCAGTGGCCTCATGTGACGAACCACCTACGTAGATATTCATTCTGAGATCCTTCCTATATCTTCCTGAACCATAATGCCTGTAAGGGAAATTCTGTCTACTGGTTTGCATGTTAACGAAGTACCGAAGGCATTTGGGGGAGCGATAGTGAACTAGGAGCACCGTGTTACACGCTCCGAGCGTAGCGAGGGCTAGGAGCGTCATGAGCAAAACGCTCCCAGGCGTACGCACCTCCTTCAGAGGACGCTATATCGCCGGGTTCTCCACGCCTAGGGAGGAAGCCTATTAGCAAGGCCTTGCCCAAGGCTCTGGGAGGACCACCGATGGTTTGAAGTATTAAATGACGTCCTACCAGAAAGGCGACGAGTTCCTTCGTTGGAGGTATCCAGTTGACCAAGATAAGGATAGAGAATATCGTTGCTTCGACCTCTTTCGGAAATGAGCTTGACCTTGAGGCAATAGCGCTTGCTCTAGTTGAAGCGAAATACGACCCTGAACATTTTCCTGGCTTGATTTACAGGTTGAAAGAGCCAAAAACAGCAACTCTTCTTTTCCGAAGCGGGAAAGTCATATGCACGGGAGCCAAAAGCTTGAAGCAAGTGAGACTGGCAATTAGTACAGTTGCAGAGAAGATCAAAAAGATTGGGACAAAAATCGAAAAGGACCCTGAGATTGAGATTCAGAACATAGTTGCCACCTTCGACTTGGAAACGCAGTTAAATCTGAATGAGATAGCTATCAGCCTTCGTATGGAGAAGATTGAATATGAGCCGGAGCAGTTTCCCGGATTGGTTTACAGACTCGATGATCCGAAAGTCGTGCTTCTTCTGTTCGGTTCAGGAAAGTTGGTCTGTACAGGAGCAAGGAAACCAGAGGATGTGGAAAGGGCTGTGGAAAAAATTACCGAAGAACTCGGGATTGCTGGTTTGCTTCGTTAGTGCTTCAGTTTATTGCTTGCTTGATTGAGGGTTAAGGGCAAGGGATTCCAACCTTTTGTCAACAACCCCCCAGTGGCTTAATGTTGGATTGGATTTCCTCAAGCTCCAATAGGTTCTGTATGCTGTCAGATCATTCCTATTCATCCAGGGCAGTCTCTCTTGGGAACCTTCTCCATACAAGAAAGTAAGCCCAGACAGCGCCTGCAACAACCAAAGCGAGGGAGAGCATAAAACCAATACGAAGAGTTCCGATTGCCAGAAATGCCGCTACAGGAATCAAACCTCCGAAGGCAGTGACAACTGCGATTTTGACATATTTCACATCACTCAAGATGTCAGCAACGCCGAAAAAGACGAAGAAGCCAGATCCAGAGATTACTATCATCAGCACCAAGGCATCGAACAACGTGTTGTCCAAGCCTATGAAAATGTAAGCCAGGACCAATGCAACTGAACCAACAACTATTCCAAACACTATTGTGGCCCATCCTCTGACCTTCTCACCCTCTCCTGCGAGAATTTGTTCCACTCGCAGTTTCTTTTCTTGCACCACATTCTCGATGTGTCCAAACATGGAACACCAGCTTCGATAGCCATTCTTCAGTGACTCTGAGATGTTATTGTCAACATTCATAGAGATTCTGTTCTTCTTCATTACAAATTGAAGTATATCTCCCTGTTTCTTTCCAAGAGTGCTTTTTATCGGTCCTTGCATTCTCAGTGCTTGGACCTCTACCCAGGGAATCCTTCTTGTCCTTTCTCCATGGTAATGTAGTACTACTCCGTCATCCAATATGGCCACACTGTCTGGGATTCGAAAACGAGCCAAAGCGATGGTGAGAGTCAAGAAATAGATGGGAAAAAAGACAGCACAAGCGAGTAATATGAAAGTGCCATCAATCCTTCCCAAATAGTACCCGATTCCTGAGCTTATGAGAAAAACTACGAGGATGATTGTCGTAAGCGCATAGCCGAATCTCAAATGGTCAGTAAGAAGCGAATTCTTCATTGGAATATTCTTGTTCTCGGTCAGCTAACACCCTCCAACAATCCATTAGAGCTGATGAGCGTACCTATTCACTGAATCAGATGACTCTCCCTATATTAGTTCTTTCGAATGATATCCTCAATCCAGACACTCCAAAGAGTTGAAATACCCAGAAACGCATAACAATCACCAGACTCCTTATCACGTAGGGAGGGGGAGAACCAGGACACAGTGATTTCGATGAACAAGTACCATGCCCTTTTGCTAGCATTTGCACTGCTGACCGTGACGTTTGCATATCCATCGGGATACGATGGGTCTTCGCCTATGGCAAATCAGGCCCCTGTGGCGGACGCAGGACCCGATCAGACGGTTATTCTCGGAGATACGGTTACCCTGGACGGCTCGGGATCATATGATCCAGATGGTCTGATCGACATTGAGGCGAACATCCAGGTGAACGATGCGTCTGGAAGTCAATGGCAGACGCCACCATCGATAGGTGTCGATTCGACAGGGGAGGTCCACGTTCTGTGGGAAGACTATCGCACAGGTGGGTTTGACATCTATGCGTCACACATGGCCAACAACGGAACCTCATTCGCGGCGAATGTCAAGGTGAACGATGACGTGAATCCGAACAGACAATCCAGGCCTGAGATGGCGACCGGACCCGGCGACTTGGTACATGCCGCGTGGGAGGATTACAGGAACAACAACTGGGACATCTACTACGCCAACTCCACGGATGGAGGATTATCCTTCGGAACCAACGTTCGGGTGACAAACGAAGCTGCCGGGGATTGGCAGAACAACCCTTCGCTGGCAGTTGATGCCTTTGGGACCGTTCATGTTGTCTGGGAGGACAATCGGAACAGCAATTGGAGTGTCTTCTACGCCAATTCGTTGGATGGGTTCTCGAGCAATGCGGAAGTCAGCTGGGGGTCAACACCCGGCAATCAATGGGGGGCAATAGTGGAAGTGGGCGATAGCGGTACCATTCATGTGGTCTGGGAGGCAGCCACAGACATCCGCTATTCGCATTCAACCGACGGCGGCCTGAGCTTCGGGAATAGTCTCGTCCTTAATGACGACGGCGGAAACGCAAGCCAGGGAAAACCCTCGATAGCAGTTGAGAGCGGCGGAATCGTGCACGTAGCCTGGGAAGACACTCGTCAGGGTGATTCCGACATATTCTACACGCGGTCAACCGACGACGGGGCAGCATTCGAATCCAACGTTCGGATCAACGACGACGCCACGACCGAGGGACAGGCGACCCCAGCGGTGTCCGTTGAAGATGGAGAGTTCGTCCATATCGCCTGGGCAGACGCTAGGCTGGGAGGCTGGGACATATTCTACACGGCTTCCGGCAATGGCGGCGCGAACTTCCTACCGAACGTCAAGGTCAACGATGACACTCTCACGAAGCACTTGCAGACACGACCGACAATCGCAGCTGAGGACGGAGGCTACTTCCATGTCGCGTGGAAGGACTCGAGGTTGAAGTCCAGCACATTAAGGGATGTGTTCTATGCAGAGGGAAAGGTCTCCAGGCTTTACTACAACTGGGACTTGGGGGACGGTTCGCCACCTTCGAGCGAGGTGATAGTGGACCATGTCTATTCTTCCTCGGGAACCTACACTGCCAGATTGACCGTCACTGACGAGCAGGGAGATTCCGGGAACGACACGGCCGTGATAACGGTCGAGGAGGAGCAGGTGCCTATGACGGTGGAGATAAACATCGATCCAGATACCCTGAACCTGAAGAGCAAGGGGAAGTGGATCACCGTCTACGTGGAGATATCCGGCGCCGATCCCAGGGACATAATCGCCGACTCGGTCCTGCTGAACGACGCGCTTTCACCTGAGAACGATACGAAATACGGATTCGTAACAAACGAGAGTTCTTTCATCATGGACATCGATGGAGACGGGATTGAAGAGAGGATGTTCAAATTCGATAGGTCCGCGGTCCAAGCAATGGTCTCGCCTGCTGAGAACGTGACGCTGGTTGTCACTTTCGAGATGACCGATGGTTCCGAGCACTCCGGGAGTGACACGATCAGAGTGATAGATCCTCCAAAATGATCGGAATCCATAGGACCCACGAACGATGGACCTAAGCCTTGCAGTACTTCTTGTAGGATTCCTTAATCTCCCTGATGGCCGGCAGTTCTTCGCCACACAAATAGTATATCAGGGCTCCTCCACCCGTGCTGACATGGTCAAACTTCTCCACGATCCCCATCTCTTCAGCCGCAGCGATCGTGTGTCCTCCACCTATCACCGAGAATCCGCTGGCGTTCGCAAGGGCCTTGAATATCTCCTTGGTTCCGAGTGAAAAATCAGCAATCTCAAAGACGCCGGGAGGCCCGTTCAGAACGGCCGCGCCCGCTTTCTCTATCTGGGAGGAATACTCAACGAGGGTGTCCAGGCCTATGTCATATATCGGGTACTCGGATGGGAGCTTCTCTATGGGCATCCCAACCCTTTCGCCGTCGGCATTGACCGCCACATCCGTTGGAATGGAAATCCTGTCGCCATACTTCTCCAAGAGCTCCTTTGCCCTGTCAATCTGGACCTGGAGGTCATCGACCTCCCTGGCCACGATATCCACGCTCCCTGAACCAACGTCGACACCTTTGGCAAGCAAGAAGACGACGGCGACCGCGCCTGTTGTCAGGATATTGCTCATTATCTTCTTATCAAGGAAATGTCCAGCTATACCGATCGAATCGTCGACCTTCAGGCCGCCCAGTATGGCGATCTTGGAATCCAGCTTGGACTGCAAGAGGCGGTCGAGCATGGTCAATTCACGCTCCATTACCCTCCCTGCCATCGTGGGCAACACTTGAGGGAAGCCGATCATTGACGGTTGGGACCTGTGCGCAGCCGCAAATGCATCCTGGATGAAGTAATCAAAATGGGGCGCAAGTGTCCTCACGAAGAGGGTGTTGCCCTGCTTCTCCACGGGCTGGTTCTGCATAACCAGCTCTTCAGAGTAGAATCTGACGTTCTCCAGGAGAATAACATCTCCGTTGGACATGGATTCGATGCACTTCATTGTGCCCGAGTTGTACAGTCCGTCAACATATTTCACCCGCTTCCGCAGCAAGTAGGACATACGTTTGGCGTGAGGTCTTGTGGTCGTGAAATCCGCCTTTCCCGGTCTGCTCTGATGTGCCAGTATGACGACCTTGGAATCCTTAAGGTCGTTGATGGTCTGTACATGCCTTCGTATTCTCGCGTCATTGAGGATTCTTCCGGACGTCGGATCAATGGGGGAGTTGATGTCAGTTCGCAGCAAAACAGCACTGCCATTTAACTTGAAATCGTCAATTGTGAAGAATTCCTTCATGGCTGTGGTTGTAAAGTTATTCCCACTAATATTTCTTTCGAAGTCACCAATCGGGATGAAAAAGCCATATGTTATTCCTACAAGGAAACTCCAATCGGAAAAGTTTTTAATAACAAGTCTATTCTCCAACTGGGTCGGAGTCTTGGCTAGAAAATTCCCAATGCCCGCAGGAAAGGTAGTCCGCGCCATAGATGGCGGTCCAGGTTCCCTGAAGGAACTCCTTCTTGACCTGAAGAAGTACTACTTCGACGGATACGTTTCAACCTCCTTGAGCAAGGACGAGGGCGAATTGCTGGGGTACATTCTACTTAGGGGAGGGAAGCCCACCAACTTCCTTCACATCGAAGGAGAGACCGACACCCATGGTGAAGAATCCCTGAAAAAGATATGGGCAGACTCATACAGGAAGGAATGCGAGATAGGACTTCACGCCAAGGTGGATCTGGACGATTTGGCCGAGGTGATGGAGGAGGGCATAGAGGAGAAGGACCCGAAACTGCTGGAGCTCAAGCAGAAGCTGGAGGCTTGGAGAGAATCGGACTATGCCATTGGTGATCTTGAGACCTATTTGGATGAAGATATCGATGCCGCGGTCGAGAAGTTTGCCGATTTTGAGAAGAGGATATCGGGTCTAGAGGAGATAAGGAGAAGAGTGGACAGCCTCGAGACAGAGAAATTCAGTATGGACGTGGAGGAACTGCAATCTCAGTTGAACGACCCAGCCTCTTTGAGGGATGCGCTCACGGATCTCAAGATTCTCGAAGAAAGGATAGCGATGGAAAAGGAGAAGCCCAAGGGCAAGAAGATTGCGTCAAGAGCCAGAGCTGAATCGGCTCCGGAAGTCGTGGCAGAAGCGCCAGCCGAGGAAGAGAAAGAACCCGACGACGTCTATGAGATGATCCTCAAGAAGCAAAGGCAGGACGGAGATATGGCAGGAGATGTGGACGCTGGGGAGGACGTGGAACGAGATGAACGGACCAATCTGATCTCCCACTTTGTGTTCGACGGTTTTGTCGTGGGCCCAAGCAATAGGTTCGCCTACGCAGCATGTCTTGCGGTGGCGAGAACTCCCTACAAGGCCTACAATCCGCTTTTCGTGACCAGCGGACCTGGCCTGGGTAAGACCCATCTCATCAGCGCCATTGGCAATTTCATTTCGGAGAAGGACAGGAAGTCGAACGTTCTATATCTTACTACAGAGAGGTTCAGCAACGAGTACAGACAGGCGGTTAAGGATGGAACCCTGAACCAGTTCAGGAAACGCTATCGCAACGTGGACGTCTTCCTGCTTGATGATGCACAGTTCCTGGAGGAAAGAGAGGATGTCCAAGAGGAGCTCTTCCACACGTTCAACGCGCTTTACGAATCCAACAAGCAGATAGCCCTCACATCTGACAGACCTCCCAAGGAAATACCCAATCTGCAGGATCGTCTTGTCTCCCGATTCGAGGCGGGCCTAATCGCCGATATCCAGCCTCCTGAGATGAGGACCAGGATCGCGATCCTTCGAAGGAAAGCGAGGGAAATGGGAGCGGATGTGAGCGGAGACGTCCTTTCGTTGATTGCCACCCTGGTCACTGACAACATCAGGGAGCTGGAAGGTGCTCTCAATCGCGTCATGGCATTCTCCTCTTTGATGGACATCCCCATAACTGAGAGCATGGCGAGAGAGGTTCTGAAGGAACTCATCAGCGACGAGGATCAGGTCAAATGGGATGCCAAGGTTGACAAGACGGTCCAGGACCTCAAGGAGGGCAGAGCTTACCTTGTGGAAGAAGAGAGACCTCAGAACTGCTTCAAGCTCCTTCAGGGCAGCCTGAAGGGCGCGAAGACGGGACTTGTGATCACCAGAACCAATCCCAACCGGGCCAGGGAGAAGTTCGATATCAGAAGGGGAAGGATCATATGGTTGACCGATAGAGAGAGTACGACCGAGGAAACGCTTCCACCAGTTCTTGAGCGCCTGGTCTACGTGATCGAGGAGTTCATAGAAGAAGAGAAGGTCGGAACCATACTGCTGGACGGCCTTGAATATCTCATATCCAACAACTCCTTCGAAACCGTTCTGCGTTTCCTCAGACAGCTGATAGACGAGGTCTCGGAAAGCAAGTGCATCCTTTTGATATCCACGAGTCCAAAGACCCTTAAAGAAAGGGAATTGAAAATCTTGGAAAGGGAAACCGAAACGATCAGCTTCCTGTAGAAACCTAACTTCTGACCTCGGCCTTGAAGGACTTCAGGTATTTCAGTGCCGCCGAATAGTCTTCCTTCTTCATTGCAATGCTAGCCTGCTTGTAAATGCCCATCGCCTTTTTGAGATCCCCGCCCTTCATCTTGAGCTCCAGCAAAGAATCCTTGGCACCTTTCATCTCTTCCATCAATGCCTTGGGCAGTGTCTTTGCCACAACTTCCATGGCCCTTTTCGCGAACAAGGCGGCGGTCTCCCATCCCTTTCGGTTGATCGCTTCTCTCCCCTCCGCAAGGAGACCAACAGATTCGTCCGTGTCTATTCCCAGCGCGGTCGCATTCTTAATGAGCTCGCTTGCCTCATCAAGAGCCTGGTTGGCCTCTCGGTAGCTTCCCGCTGATTGCTGCAACTCGTTGATCGCCGCTTCCAGATCAGATATGGCAACTTCATAGTCCTCATCTCTGAGGGCAGTGATCGCTTCCCTGATCAACTCCTCAGAACCGGCGACCTCACAACCGACCTCTTTGGCCTGCTTGGTCTCGTTGACGAAATCCTCGATATCGTTGGCTATCTCCCTTGTCATGGCGTCATCGAGTGAGATGCGAGCGCTCTGAATGATCTTGACTGCTTCCCCGGTCTGGCGTGCCTTGTTTGCCGCCACCGCCTTGCCTATGAGTCCCTTGCTCTGGCCTATGTTGATACTTCGCTTCTTGGCAATTGCCAGTATCGGTTTGATCTCATTCACAAGTGCAGGGAGGACCTTGTAGAGGTCCTTTCCTTCAGTACTCTCCGGTGGGTTTTTCTTCAGTTTCTCCTTCCTCTCCTCCAGCAATCTGGCGGAAAGGGTTGGCGCCACTTCTTCCGGAGGTGGAGCCGCCTCTTTGGGGGGTTCCGGTGGCTTCTCCATGACGAGTTCGATCTCGTCCTCTGGTATCGACGCAACCTTAGGTTCTGGAGCAGGTTCTGCCTCTTCGGCGGGTTCTTCAGGAGCCTCTTCCTCTTCTTCAGCAGCCTCGAACTTCACACCGCAACTCCCGCAACTGTCAGCGTTGGCCGCGACAGGGGAATTGCAGACCGGGCATTCGAATTCCAGCGCTTCTTCATCGGCAAACTCCACACCACAGTTGGAACACGATGTCTCATCCACACCCACCATGGATCCGCACGAAGGGCACTCGAAGGCGGCACCCTCCTCGGTCACGGTTTCCTCGTCGGCCTCAAGCTCCTCTGCGCTGACTATCTCGTCCTCGCCTTCTAAGTGGCTCTCCTTGCCGATGGTCCTAATGTCCTCCAGCAGCTTGGATGACTCATCCTTGCCCACAATGGAAGATAGTATGTCATCAATCGCTTTGTCATCGGAGATTTCAATCTTATCTACGTCGAGTTCTCCGTCCATGTCGATGTCGAAAAGGGTCAGATCAGTATCGCATGAAGGGCATTTTCGAGCGTCTTCAGGGACAGGAGTATCGCATACTGGACATGTCTTCTTACCTTTGCTTGCCAAAGAAATTCCCTCGGCTGTTGGCCTTGGATTTTTGACTATGAATATCTTGGATATATATTTGTCGGTATGGTAGCCAGACATTGATTTTCGGAATCAGCTGAAAGGGATAGTACAATCGATAGAGTTAAATCCCAATTTCCACTATTCATGATATACTCGGGCAAGTGAAGAGACATGCTGAAGGACTCCATCAAGGGACTCGAAAAAGTGTTCAAAACGGACATCATTCCTCCGAAAGTCATTCTAGTGACCGGCCCACCCGGCTCGATGAAGACCAGTTTTTGCTACACCTTCATGTCACGATATCTGAAGCAGTCGGGCAAGTTCGGCCTTTACACAACACTGGAGGAATCTTTGGACAGCCACTTGAAGAATCTGAAGAGCCTTGGCATTGAGGTTCCCGATAACATGCAGATATCTGATTTCACCGACCTGAGAGAGATCGACGAGGTTCTCGAGCCGACCGAAGCCACCAACTACCTGGAGTTCGTCCAGAAAATGATAGAGCACTTCAAACGGATATACGGCGACGATTTTGTGATGTTCGCGCTGGATTCCCTGGGTGCTTTGTACTCTTTGATGGAAGAGGTTACTGACATGCGGAAGAAGATGTTCTACTTCTTCAAGATGCTTAGGGAGAACAATCTGATATCACTTGTGGTTATGGAACGTTCCATTGGTGGTCAATCTTCCCTTCTGGGGAACGAAGGGTTCCTCGTTGACGGCATCATTGACCTTGGCCTTGACAGGACCAGAGGGAAACTGGTCCGTTATCTGAGAGTGGAGAAGATGAGAGCGTGTGAGCACAGCATGGAGAAACATGCCATAGTGCTTGGAAAGGGCGGAATGGCCGTGCTAGGTCCAGTATTCGAGAGTGGAGAATTATGAACGAAAGATATTTATCCAATTGGCATTATCTTCCGCCGACTCGAACATTCCGCAGTCCATCCAGGGGATGGTTTCTATGACTCAAGAAAGATTGTCTCTAGCAGACGAAATAAAGAGAATTGAAGACAGCCTCGCAGCCAAGGAAACAGAACTGGAAGAGAAGTCCCGAAGGCTGGAGGATGAAAAACGACAGCTTGAAGAAGAGCGTTCGGCCTGGGAATCCGACCGAAAGGCCTTCGACGACGAGAGAGCAGGCTTTGACGCCGAGAAAGCGAAGCTGGAAGAAGAAAAACAACGCATAGCCTCCGTTGAGGCCGGATTCGCTGAGAGAGAATCGGCAATAGCACAGCAGAAAGAAGCTCTGGTCTCAAGAGAACAGGAAGCCATTAGGTCCGAAGAAGAGGCCAAGGCTGCCCTGGAAGAGGCCACCAAGAAAAGGGCCGGGATCATCGCAAGGGAAGAGGAATTCCTGACCAAGGAAGAAGAACTGAAGAACGTCCTTGAAGAGAACATCCGAAGGGGCCAGACTCTGGTCGATCGCGAGAAGGAGATCGTGAGATTAGAGGAAGAACTGAACGCCGAGAAGGAGAAGATCATATCTCAAGGAAAAGCACTCCTGAACAAGGAGAATGAGCTGTTGTCGTTGGAAGAGAGCGCCAGAGCTAGAGTTGCTGCGGAACCCGGAGAAATGCCAGCTCCATCTTTTGATGAGGCTCCGGCAGCTGAGCCAGAGACTCCCACCGAGGAAGCTGAAGCACCTGCAGAAGGTGAAGAGGCACCTCCAGCAGAGGAAGTGCCGCCTGAGGAAACACCTACAGAAGAGACACCCCCGGAAGAAGCACCACCAGAAGGTGAAGAAACACCTCCAGCAGAAGAAGTGCCGCCTGAGGAAACACCTACAGAAGAGACACCGGCTGCAGATGTCGAGGAGATACCCTGTCCCTCCTGCGGAACGGCTCTGAGCGCAAATGCGATCATGTGTTATGCTTGCGGCCACAAGCTAGTCGAGGATGAAGCTCCTGCCGAAGAGGGCGAGGCAGCGCCGGAGGAAGGTAAGGAAGCAGCGCCTGAAGAGGGTGAGGCAGCGCCGGAGGAAGGTAAGGAAGCAGCGCCTGAAGAGGGCGAGGCAGCGCCGGAGGAAGGTGGCGATGAGGAGATTCCATGCCCAGCCTGCGGGACGATGTTGAGCGCAAATGCGATCATGTGCTATGCCTGTGGTCACAGACTCGAAGAGGGCGAAGAGGAAGAAGGTGACGAATCCTCTGATGATGAGGACAAACCAAAGAAAGTAGCCCTCAAGAAGGTGAAGAAGAAACGGGTTGTGTAGTATACTTTTTCACGTCGTTAGCACACAGTTATTTCGGATGGTGAAAACCACTAACCAGCACCATATGGATAGGTATTTATAGGAATACCTACTTAACAAAAGACCAGTGCAAATGTCTTGTAGCGAGATTTAAAAAAGGCATGCATATTGGCATCGGGAATACAACGGAGGATATGGTTATGCGAAATGATAAAAGTGAGCGCATGGCTAGGACTATTTTGGCCGTCTTTGTAGCGTGGACCCTTCTGTTCTCAGGAATAGTGGGATTGGGAGCATCCTTCATCGCTTTGGCGGGAGAGGAACCCATAGAGCCCACGGCAGATTGGGACTGCAACTCAGTGGTGACGGTGTCAGGGGACATCAAGTTAGACGGCAATCTTAACCTGCTAGCGGGCTGCTATTTGACAGTCCTGGATGGTGGAATCACATTCGTTCAGGATGATCGTTACAGGTACAGCCTGAACATCAACCTGGGAGCCACGCTGAACCTGACCAACAGCTACATCACGGTAGAGGCCGATCAGATCAAGCCCTATCTACTGCTTCCAGTCACAGTTACTGGAACTCTCATAGGCTGGAACGCGGTTCTTCAGTTCCCTGGCTTCATGAATGTTACTGGCACTGTTGAACTGTGGGACTCGGAGGTCTTGGCACTGTCCGGCATTCCTCTCTGGGTGACCAATCCTGACCGGTTCAATGATGCACCTGTGTTCACTTTTACCGGTGGTGAGGGTCAGTTCTACAGGACGACAATAGACAACTACTTCACTTCAACAGCATTTTCGAGGACCCATGTCAACTTCGGCTGGATGTACGATTTCAATGTCACTGCAGCTTCACGGGTCTGGCTGGTTGACACATATTTGGACATAGATTACAGCGCCTTTGATACTACGCATAATGTGCTCCAAGTGGGGAACAATGCCGAGGTGTACGCGTATAACATGACAATCGACACAAGTGATACCAGCGCCGGCAGAAGAGGAGCCATCCAGGCAACTGGCACCGGAGTTGCCTACATACTTCGGTGGGCCAATGTGCTGTGTGTCGATAACGAAGGCGTACCGATAGAGTCTGTGTCTCTTGATCCGTTGCTGGTTCAGACCGGAACTCGACCCAATTTCCCGGATTCTGGCACTCAGACTCCACACAACTACATCCTCGATTATCTCGGCGAAACGGGACCCACGTGGCTCGTAACTGGACCTAATGGGAAGTCATTGGTGCCCTTGCTGAGCGAGTACATTGAGAATAGTGCGGGTCAGGGCCCCCCAAACTCTGAGTTCTATGGACCGTACGAGGTGACTGGTACCTATAATCAGCCTCCCATTCTTACTTCCGCTGCCATTTTCTCATTCAATCCATATCCAGCCATGGACCCCGTTGACGGTACCGCCGATATAACCCTGGTCTTTGACACATTCTTGCCCAAACCTGACCTCATCGTCATAGATGTTAGGTGGTCTCCGACTAACCCGGATGAACGGTCTCGCATTACATTCGAGGCCGACATACAGAATAATGGCCTGACAGGAGCAAACGATGTCTATGTATGTTTCTACGTTGATGGTCAGCCATTGAACAACTCTCCAACCCTAATCCTCTTCGTCGCCGGTAACGGCGGCATCGAGACCACACCAGTAGTCCCGCCCGACCTTGAGGTCGTCTGGGAAGGTGTTATCGGGGGGAACCACACGGTTCTCGTGGTCGTAGATTGTATGGGAGATATCTCTGAGAGCGATGAAACCAATAATGGATACACCGAGACCCTCTACGTTATCCCACTGATACCCGATTATGAGATCCAGAACGGATACATTGGCTTCCCAGCTGCTTCGTATATCGGTAATCCGGTTCAGATGAACATAACCGTTGCGAACCTTGGAAAGGACGTGGCGCCTCCAAATAGCGTGAGGATCTTCATCGGAGATCCAACTCTCGGCGGCGCGGTCCAGATCGGGGATGTGCCGATATCGAACATATCCGTGAACTCAACGACCATGGCCTTCTTCCAGTACACTTTCAACGAGGCCGGGGACTACAAGATCTGCGCATGGGTGGACGCTGATGATTTTGTCTTTGAGGAATCGGAGACGAACAACATGGGCTGCCGAATTCTGACCATCCTCCTTGCACCGAACCTGGCAGTCACTGCCAATGACATAAGCGTGGGAGATCCGTGCACAAGAATGGGTCAGACGGTAACGCCTCAAGCAGTCGTGAGGAACATAGGATACGTGGATGCTGGGGCATATGTGGTGGACTTCTACATAGACGGGGATTACTTCGCGAGTGGGAATTCCACAGGTCTTCTATCCAATACTACAGAGACGGTAAGTGCGGACGTATCTTGGATCCCTGCCGACCCCGGCATACACGTTCTCACCGTTGATGTCGATCCAACCGACCTGATCAAAGAGAGCACCAACGTTGACAACATTGCGAACAAGGACATACTGGTCTTCCACAACAAGATGGCGGTCACATACACGGGAATAGGAACACTTCCGGTGAACAACACCTTCCACGGCAATGTCGACATCACCGGCATAGGGAGTCTCACGATAGATGGCAAGTCCGTATACATCGAGCAAGCGCATCCCCTTACAGGAAGATATTGCATCAAGGTCTCCGGAACGGGAGAGCTCATACTCAAGAACGGGGCGAGCCTTACAAGCAACTATCCCTTGGTCATCTACGTCTTCGACAGTGCCAGCCTGGTCGTCGATGACGCGAACATCGACCTCGACGTGCGGGGCACTGGCGGTCTTTTCGCCGACCAGTCCGCAGTAATCGACATCAGGAACTCCGTCTTGAACGGGAATCTATTCAGCACTGGCAACAGCGTGACCCTGATGGGCGTGGACCTCCTGGGAATCGATCTTTACATCGAGACTGCTGAGACATCCTACATATGGGACGCTGGATTCACGGGTGTTCTTAATCTGTACCTTCTGAGTGACGACGGGGACGTCAACACGATTGACTTCGACATAAGGAACGTCACTTTCCTGGAGTATCTAGACGCGCAGTTGATCTTCAAGGGAAACCAGCTCATTGAGTTTACAAACGTGATAACATACGTCCCCGAGGGAGATGAACCATGGACCGACATGATCACAGAGAATGCCAAGATCCGCTTCTTCTGGTGGCTGACCGTTAAGATGGTCGACGGCACGGGCGCGGTTCTGTCATCCTTGACCCCGGAGATGAACCTGGACATGCTGGACGAATCAAGCCTGACTTGGACACCAGTGTTCACAGGGTTGAGCGTTCCTGGCGGTCAGATCACATTCAGAGTTCTCAGCGCGGAGATGCAGGGCTTCCCAGCATGGGGTTGGACGAACTCGACCTATGCCATTGATGCGAGAGTCCAGGTCAGTGGAATCTGGTTCTATCCGGATTCCCACGAGGCCCAGGGCAATTGGACGGGCGATGTCCGTGATAACATGGAGGTCGAACTGAGGTTCTCAGGCCTCACACCTGACTTCAGTGTGTCCATGATATCTTTCATTGGGGACGGAACCGGATTCGACCAGCCGGTGAATAGGCCCTTGCAGATTCAGGTAACGGTCTACAACAGCGGCAACATTGCCTCTTCAGGTGTAGAGGTGATGATGTATCTCGGAAATGACATGATCGGATACGATGTCATTGATGTGCCAGCGACCGGCAGTGCGTTAGCGATAGATGATGAGTGGAGCCCCACCACGATAGGAACCAAGACCATTTATGTTTGCGTGGACTGCAACAACACGATTCCCGAAACCGACGAGAACAACAATGATGCTTCAGCGGACCTCAACGCATTCGGATGGCCTGACCTTTCAGTATATACCGCGGACATACTCTTCGACACGGCACCCGTCGAGCGGACACCCAGCGACGTCACAGCAGC
>JAUVHO010000086.1 GCA_030593295.1 Methanomassiliicoccales archaeon
TCTCAAGTACGCAGAATGGACCGGAAGCCAATGGGAGATCGAAACTGTCGACTCTGCTGGAAGAGTAGGCGAATGGTCCTCCCTGCAACTCGACGATGGTGACAATCCGCACGTAAGCTACTACGACAGAACCAATGGTGACCTGAAATATGCCACAAGAACTGAGCTTGCACCTGAACCTGAGCCCATTCTGTTCTATTCTCCGGAACTACTCGATTTTGGTGTTCTCGCCGAAGGGGCTGAGGATACAAAGCACTTTGAGGTCTGGAATTCTGGCAATGGAACCTTGACACACGGCATCAGCGAAAGCATCACATGGGTTCACGTCAACCCGCTCAACGGATCGAGTATGGGAGAACATGATTTCATCAATGTAACGATAGACACAACCGGTCTATCAGAAGGTCTGCATACGGGTTCTATCTTCATAACCTCAAACGGCGGGAACGGAACAGTCAACGTATCCGTGCAAGTCCTCGCACCCTCCCGCTCAATCTCCCTAGACATCGACCCCGACACCCTCAACCTCAAATCCAAGGGCAGATGGGTGACCGCATACCTCAGCGCAGAGAATGCATCTGTCTATGACATCAACATATCGAGCATTCTTCTTCAAGACGCACTGATACCAGAGAGATGGGACTATCAGGACGACATCCTTATGCTCAAATTCAATCGCCAGAACCTAATTGCCATGCTCGAAGTGGGCGAATCAGTTGAAATCAAGCTTAGCGGTAAGTGGAAGGACGGAACTGCCTTCGAGGCTTATGACACCTTCAGAGTGACCGACAGAGGAAGATAGCCAAGATGCATGGCGACGGCCCCCTCGGTCACGGGAGAATACGGAAGCCCACAGCGGCACTGATGTTCCCGAACTCGATTCTCGCCGTGTAGGTGCCCGGCGGCACGCGAGTGCCAGTGCGCTCGTCCCACTCGACTTCGTAGTCTACGAACTCGTACAGGTAGAAGGTCTGGTTCCATTCCCATTCCATCGTCTCCTTCGGTTCCAGTCTGTGTATCCCGAATGTCACCATCGGGGGAATCATGACGACGACTCTGCCTGCACTGTCGTACACCGTCAAGGTCTCCTCGAGCTCAGTGTCATAGCTGATCTGGTGATCCCACACGTTCTTGAGAGTGAAGACGACAGACTCCCCGCGCATGTAGTACTCCATGTTGGTTCTCAGGGCGTCCCCCTCGCTTCCTCCCTGGTGACTTCTGTGGTACCCAACGAATATCGCGACTGCCAGAATCAGCGCCACAATGACGAGAACGGCTCCGATGACCTTGAGGGCGTCTTTCATCAGAACTCAATCGGGTCGGTGTGTCATAAGTGTTTTCGTGCCTTTCTTTGACGACCTGGCTCGTTCAGGCTCAGTGGCAAGTGGGAGGACGGCACCGCCCTCGAGGCATATGACTACATCAGAGTGATAGATCCAGGAAAGAAATAGGGTTTTAGCTATCCTAAGGTTTTCAGAATAGGAGTCGATGCCGGTCCTCATCTGAGCGTAATCCATGTCAAAGACTGGAGATAAAAAGGTTTATCTAAGCGGCATCCACGACAATTCCAGTATTAGGTCTAGATAACGGAAGTCCTTTGCACGATCCTTGTGACAAAACAAGAGGATGAGAGTTCTAGGTAAGATCCAACGAATCCAACTGTGTCGCTATGAGGTCGGAGGAGGCGGAAGGGAAAGAAGGACTCAGCACGCAGTTGTGCAGATAACCTGCCTTATGGACTCATGAGTTCATCAACGAACATCCGTAGCTTCATCCGTATTCCATCCACAAGACTCCCGCGCGTTCCGTCCATGTTCCGCCGCAGGTCCGCCCACGAGATCCGTGAATTCCACCCGCTACCCCCCGCGATTCCATCCACTGTTCCGCCCGCTGTCCCACCCGCACGGCACCGCAA
>JAUVHO010000079.1 GCA_030593295.1 Methanomassiliicoccales archaeon
GGAGATCCCGAGGACCTTGAGGACCTTGAATGCCATACCGCACGCTATGTGATCTATTACCGTTCCGTTCTTGATCGGCGCGACCTTGATTTCCTTCATTTGACCACATCGAATATCAGTGCCAGTAGGGCCATCCTGACCGGGACCCCGTTGAACGCCTGCTTGAAGTATACCGCGTGCTCGGTAGTGTCCACCTCCGGAGATATCTCGGTGACCCTAGGCAGCGGATGCATGACGATCATGTCCTTGCTGGCATTCGTCAATATCTCGTTGTCCACCCGATACATGCCGGCGACCTTCTCGTACTCGGCCGGGTCCGGGAACCTCTCCCTCTGGATGCGGGTCACGTACAGCACGTCCGCGGACTCGATCGCATCTTCCAGAGCATTTGTGGACATGTAAGAACCACCCTGCTGCTCCACATGCTCTACTACCTCCTTGGGCATCTGCAGGACCTCAGGCGCCACAAAGGTCAGGTTGGCCCCGAACATGGCCAACGCGTATGCCAGGGAGTGGACAGTTCTGCCGTACTTCAGATCCCCCAGCAGAACCACGTTCTTGCCCTCGATCTTCTTCTTCTCGGACCAGATGGTGAACAGGTCGAGCAATGTCTGTGTTGGATGCTGGCCGGCTCCATCCCCAGCGTTGATGACCGGCTTCTCCGTGAAATTCGCCGCAAGCTTGGCCGCGCCCTCCATGGGATGCCTTAGAACAATGACATCCGAGTAGGATTCGACCATTCTTATCGTGTCGGCCAGTGTTTCGCCTTTCTTCAGCGATGTGATCTCCGGGTCCGAGAAGCCGACCACAGACCCTCCCAGACGGCTCATGGCGGCCTCGAACGAGAGCCGCGTCCTGGTGCTCGGTTCAAAGAATATGGTGGAGAGAATCTTGCCTTTGAGCGAGAGGTTCCCCTTCTCACCTCTGGCAGCCGGTATCATATCCTTGGAGACCTTCAAAATGTGTTCGATCTCCTCCCGTGAAAAATCATGGATTGATATTATGTCCCTCCCTTTGAAAGTCTTAGTCATCTTTCTGCCTTATCAAGTGGGGGGTAATAAAACTAACGAGAATGGCCAGATGAAAACAAAAAAAAGATTTCAGGCAGGTCTGGGAAACCCAAACGCTGCCTGTGGGTTGTGGAGGAGGGGGGCAAGTGTTATCGGGAAAGAACGTCCACTGCCTTCCAGTCGCCACCAAAGTCCTGAGTGTGGCCGGATGCCAGCTGGAATCTTACCCTGATCTTTCCATTTTCGAAGAAGATGTATGCGTTCTTGAGCTGTGAGAGATACAAACTGATCCTCTTGCCTTTCTGTGTGAGTGCGCGTTCTGTGCATCTAATGAGTCCTGCCTTCTCCAGTGCGTGAATTCGCCTGTAGCAAGCCGCTATGGGAATTCCGTATTCCCGGCTCAGCTCTATTGCGCTCTTCGGTCTCTTGTACGTCGCAACGAGGATCTTTGCGGAGTATTCGTCCGTTATGAGCCGTGATGCCTCCAAGGGGTCCATGAGTTTTCACTGCCTCCTTATCTAAACAAAATATCACTCAAGTCGTTATATATAGACTCGTCAATGATTATCTTTGATGATTCTTAATTGTGATAATGCCAGATGTTATCATTCTTGAGTATGATACTTAGAATAATTCGCCTTTCTGCGGGGTATTCTCAGCGCCAACTTTAATTTATTATCTGAGTAGAATAATTTTCCTCCTCTCAACTGCGAGGAGTACAATGCGATGCCCTTTCCGTTGTCCGTATACAAGGTCGCGGCCTTCTTCAGAAGCCCTAGAGACTCAAGATGCCGGATCTTCCTGTAGCAGTGAACTATCGGGATATCGAGCATCTCGCTCAGTTGTCTAGGCGTCATGGGCTTGGTGGTGGTCGCTAGAAGGATCACGCCCGCTTCGTCCCCTGGAACTCGTTTCATTCTTCTCAGCAGATTGTCACCCCTGGCTCACATCACTATGGATTGAAGGGTTATTCAATGCAACGAACCCATCATCATGATTGATTATCAGATTCCACACAAGGTTTTCTGGGATGGGCGAAGTCTCAGGCAACTTCAGTGTTCCTTTCCAGCAAGGCCATCTCCCTCTCGTCCAAGGCCCTTTGATCGATTGTGATTATGAGAAGCGCCTTGTTCTGCATCACCAGCTCGTTGATGTGCTCGATGAACTTCAGCAGACGGGCGAAGTCATTGTTGACAAGGAGATACTCCATGCCATCCAGCATGATCACCGTCTTCAATCCACTCTCCACGAATCTGCTCATTATGTTGGTCAAGCTGCCCAGGTTGTGAGGGTCCACGTAGTCCTTGCCGAGGGTGGTCGACAACCACAGCACCTTCAGCTCGCCCGGCCCAGATCTCCGTTCCACGTGGTCCGGATGCTGCCTGGTTATCAGAAGTCCCTTGTATCCATTCTCGATCTTGTTCCAGAAATGTGTGAAGGCCTTCTTGGGTTTCTGCTCCTTGATGACATATGTGTGCCCGTGCTTGATGTCTCCCCCGGATTTTCCGAAGACAAGATCATTGAATAGGTCATCTCGGGTGACCTGGCCAACCAGGAGCATCGCCAGCAGTGGTATCACTCTATCGTGTAATGCTAGGCTCGGCTCTGTTCAAATACTATTTGCGCTCAATATCATCGATGATTATCGATTGGAGAACAGCAGAATGTCCCGCGCGCCCAGAAAAGTTAAATTCTGGCGACAGATTAGCCTTCTCGATGAGAGGAGAGGTTCGATTAGGTGTTCTAGGCGGTTCAGGCGTGTACGAACTTGAGATACTTAAACAACCTGAGATGAGGGATGTGGATACGGCTTATGGCAAGCCATCCGGACCGGTCCGGGTCGGGACGATTGCAGGTAGGAGCGTCGCATTCCTTCCCCGCCATGGAAAGCGTCACGGGATCCCAGCGCACAGACTTCCCCACGAGGCGAACATGTTGGCGTTGAAGGACCTGGGAGTGCAGAGGGTGATCAGCACATCATCGGTTGGGAGTCTCAGGATGGAGATAGAACCAGGGGGCTTCCTTGTCCCGGATGACTTCTTCTCACCCTGGAAGATCCTCACATACTTCGATTCAGAGGTCAGACACGTGACGCCGTCCCTTGACGAGGACCTCCGGGAGGCATTGGTGGCCACTGGCAAAGGTCTCGGTCTCCGTGTGTATGAGTCCGGCACGTACGTCCAGGCTATCGGGCCCAGATTGGAGACCAAGGCTGAGATAAGAGCAATGTCGGAGTTCGGCGACGTCGTCGGAATGACCATGGCCTCGGAGGCAACCCTGGCGAACGAGCTGGACATGGACTACGCCTGTCTGTGCATAGTTGACAACTACTGCCACGGATTGGTGGAAGAACCTCTGACCTATGAGAAGATAGTGGAGAACCAGAAGACGAACGCGGAGAATGCCAAGGCTTTGATTGCCAGGTTCCTGGGTGAACTGAAATGAGCATCCTGATCGAGAACGTGCTTCACGACGGCGACCGGACCAACATCTACGTGGAAGGCAACAAGATCACGGATATCGGACCGAAGGTGGAGGCCGATCAGACCATTGATGGTAGCAACCACGCAGTGTTGCCAGGTCTCGTCAATACCCACACCCATGCGGCCATGACGTTGTTCAGGGGATACGCGGACGATATGTTCCTCCA
>JAUVHO010000069.1 GCA_030593295.1 Methanomassiliicoccales archaeon
TCCACCTCCCACGAGTTCGCCTATGGATTTTCTGACCATCGCCAGGGCCTCAGGATGCCTCATTATCAACATGTCAGCTCCTGCCACAAGTGCCGAAGTTCCGGTCGCCGCCTCCCAGAAGACGACCCTCTTCTTTGGATCACCAAGAGCTGGATCCTCTTTGAACGATTCGCGAGCATTGTACACTCGGGTGGTCTCGCATACGATCGGTACCTGGAGCATTGCATCACCCATTAGCGCCGCCAGTTTGACTCTCTCAATAACGGAGTAAGAGTATTCCAGGCCGTAACCAAGTGCAGCCATCAATGGGTCAGCAATTAGGTTCTCCTTCTTGACCCCAAAATCCGTCAAGAGTATGTGCATCTGCTTTGCGAGGTTGATATCCAGGTTGGAGAAGGCAACGACGCCGTGACCGTTTGACATTGAGGCGACCGATATGGACTTGTACGCAGCCTCCTCGGCCAGACCCAGGAACACCCTCTCTCCCTTGGCAGCATTGGAGACCACCTCCATCGTCTTGGCATCCTTCTCCTCGATCCCGCATCCGTAGACGAATAATGGCACACCGACCGCGCCAAGAACTTCCTTGACAGTTTCGGCAGCCTCTTCAGGGCTTCTGTCCTCCTCCTCTGGGTTCGTGCTAACGAGCTTGAGGCATATCAGGTCCGCGCCGAACTCGTCCACGCACTTCTTCGCCCACTGTGCCGGGTCGTCCTTGACGTCCTGTATGGGCTCAAGAGCCGGTGCGGGATAGTCCTCCCTTACGACGTCCAGAACTTCCATACCAATCACTGGTGCATGTGGAATGTCACCGTCAAAATCCAGGAAGGGAAGGGTGTTCTCGCCGCCGAGCACTATCTTCTTCGTTCGCGTTCCGCCCTCTTCGGAGGTCGCGCCTATGACAACCTCACCTATTCTACCTTGCCAGTTCTCCTTAGGTATCTCAATGGCCATGGATCCTCACCCAGTCTACATCATTGGAGGCAATTTCAGGGCAGGATGGTCAACCTTGGTTAAATATTCTGCCAATTCAGCGGGGTCCGTTGTGATCGTCTCATCCGCTATCTTGTCCACGAAGTCCGGGGTGCCAACCTCCTCAGCCCTAGCCTTGAGCCTATCCTTCATTTCCTCCTTCAACTGCTTGGGCATCCATACTATCCTGTGGAAGCCTCCATCTGCAGAGATGAATTTCTTTGAGACCAGGTAATACCTGCCGACGCCGATGAATCCTGGGGTCTGTCCCCCTCCACCCACGGTACCAGCGAGTGTTGAGAACTTCATGCCGAGCGGAGTCATACCCGAGTGTTCTCTGTTGACGATGACAACGCCGTTCGTCATGGGCTCCAGCCCGACGATGCACTCGAAGCAGCCACAAGAGGTCATGGGCTCCTCCATCATCGTATACAGGTTGAAGACATCCAGTTTCCCATGTGTGTGCTCCTTGACCGCTTCGTTGACGCCGGTCCACTGCCCTTTCACCTCTTCAATGGTGTCGCCCTTGACAATGGGCTGGTTCGGACCGGTTGGGGTGATCTCCTTACTGGCTTTTGCATCCAACCAGTTGATGGCGCCGCACAGTCCCAATCTCTCGGGGCTGATGATACACACGTGGTTCGGTGCGAAGCTCTGGCACAATGTGCATGTGTAGAACGTATCCACCTTCTCGTCCAGGAGTCCCGCGACACGCTCGTCCCTTACGGCGTAGGATTCCATTGCCTCTGGAAAGTGTTTCTCGATCTCGGCTTGGTCGGTCATTATGGTCACTTGGATCCTGTTCAGCAGTGCGCCGAAGTCCTCGTGCAGTTTGGCGTGCAGTATGTCTCCGAAGTGCTTGAACCTCAGGCCGTTCTCGACTCCTTTCTTGCTGAGTCTTATCCAAACCAGGTTCCTCTGACCTGTGTGCCAAGCACCTTCCGCGAAGTTGATGAACTGATGTATCCTTCTTTCCAGAACGGATTCGTAATCCTCCTGCATCTTCTTTCCGTAGATCTCGACGAGCATCCCCAGGTTCGTGCTCGAGCCGTCCTCCATCTCGTCCACGTCCTTTCCGATGAAGGTTATCTTGCCATCCTCGACCTCGTCCGCGCTTCTCATCTTGACGTGTTCGAATACCTTGTTCTTGGATGGTCCTCCGGCTTCGACGTATGTGTCCGGCCTTCGAACGGTCTCGCCCTCGAAAGCTGGGCCGTATGCGACCGGGATGTCGATCTCTGACAATTTGATCTGCATGTCCCTGAGCTCGATCGCCGTCGAGACAATCTGGTCGTAGTCCTTCTGAACGACGTACTTTCCAGGTATCTCCTCAACGTCCTGGTCCGTTATGGTCGGGGAACCGTTGAAGAGGACCGCGAACTCGGCTGCAGCCTTGATCTGATCGATCGGTCCAAGCTGGATTATGACGACCTTGGGTCTCTTCTGGAGGTAGTTGTAGATGCCTTCCCTGTCACCTCTCTGGATTCCTCCGAATGCCAGTGCCGCTCTTATTGCGAAACTGAGACCGTGGATCGCCTGTGTGAACTCGCCAAGAGGAAAGAGCATGATATCCGTTCCCTGGTTGATGCCTTCGTCCTCAAGTTGCCTGATTATGTCGAAGGTTGCCATCAAGAGCATGCCCTTGTTCTGAAGGTCTCTGACGATCTTCGCCAGGGCCTTTGAGTCCTTTGCCTTTCCAACGAACACTATCGCTCCGGGGATGGTATCGTCCACGAAAGCGATTCCAAGCGTTCTCAGGATAGGATCGCCAACAAAGCCGCAATACTCTTGAGTGCCCGGAGGCGCGTCGTCCTCGTACGGGGTGTCATTGTCTATGTAGCGAATGGCCTCCACTATTTCGGCCGCCCACATTGTTGCCTCCCCAGCCAACAGAGCGTTCTCATATGTCGGTTCGAGCAGTATCTTCCCTCTCGCTTCTCCCAATAGGGTAGGAAGGTCTCCAAGCTTCTTGACGGGAGTAGTGGTCCAACCATAGAAGCATGGCAGTTCGTAACCGGTGTCGGGATATCCGACTTCCTTGTCGGGACCGTGGGTTCTCAAGGCCTTGTTCAGTAGGACATCAGCGTACCCAACCGCGGATATGCTACCGGTTATGGCCATCGAGAAAAGTTCCTTCTGGGTAATCATTCGATCACTTCCCTCCGTTCGCCACAGTGGCTTTTTTCTTCTCGGTCTCCTCGAAGAGTTCGTCGGCAGTCTGACCGGTCGCATAGACGATTTCGTCGTCCGTGTCTATGCCTAGTTTCCATCTCCTGTACTTGATGATATTGACAAGTGTCTTGGCCGCCTTATCTGCATCTGTCTCGAAGACAAAGTACCCTCCGAACACGTCTCTTGCCGTGTTCTCGGCGACTTGAACGACGAGGTCGCTGCCGTGTATGAAAGGCAGTATGCCGACATGGGTTGGCCATCCTGTCGCAACAAGCCAGGTTCCAATGACGACCGCTTTCTCGCTCATTGCCTCTGGGGCGCTTGCAACCACTGGCAGATCCTTGATGTCAATCCCCATCTTGTTGGCGATGGCGGTGGCGAAATCGTGGATCCTCGAGTTGTCCACGCACGAGCCCATGTGCCAAATGGGCGGCAAGGGTTCATCCAAACCCATACCCTTTCCCAGCGTTGTGAGGAATTCCTTCAGGCCTTCCCCGGCAATCTCCTTCGTGGCGTTCGAGTTGGCGAGTCCAGCTCTCACGTATGCTCCCGCCGCGCAGCCAGTTGCGATTATGAGAACATTATTCTTTATCAGCTCCCTAGCAATCTTCAGATGGGCCTCGTCGTGACAAACCTTGATGTTGTTGCAGCCGACTATTGCCGCGATTCCCGCGACATTCCCCTCCTTTATCTGATCCACCATGTACTGCATTGGATCGTCCGACTGCTTCTTCAGGATCTCCTCGACCTGTTCCGTACTGAAGCCCACCATGCATGTTTCCTTGTAGTCAGGTATGTTGACTTCTGCCGTTCCCCTGTTCTTGAATGCTTCGATTGCCAGCCTCAGGATCCTCTTCGCATCTTCCTTCGCCGTCTTTGGATTGAATTCGATATGGGTATCCCCCGTTTGCCTGCAGAGATTAGATGTCGAGATGAGCTTCGTGTGGAAACATTGGGTCCACCATCCCAGAGAGGGATATATGCATTGATAATCAACGACCATGGCGTCCAAAACACCGGTCAACAGGGCGAGTTCCTGAGAGGCGAAGTTCGTAGCAAGAGGTATCCCCCTTCTCATGAGCAGTTCATTTCCAGTGCAGCATATCCCAACGAGATTGATGCCCTCGGCACCAGCTGCGGAGGCCTCTTCCTTCATTTCGTCTGCCATGTCGGCAATCACTTCACTGAGAACGGGGTTGTGTCCGTGCATCGCGATGTTCACGTTGTTCTCCTTGAGAACGCCCAGGTTGCTCTCGGTGACGGTGAGCTTAGGCACCCCGAACAAGATATCGGAAATGTCAGTGCTAATGTGCTCACCAGCCAGGTCAGCCATTGCGCACTTGATGCCGTTGAATATCAGAGGCACTGGGTCAGCGTCAACTCCGATGTGCGTTCGGTGCATGATTTCCGCTATCGTAGCATCGATGTTGTAGGGAACCACGTCACATCTGTCAAGGATCTCGAACCTCTCTGGAGTGACTATCGTTTTCGTCCAGATCAGAGGCGTCTCTTCATCATGTCTGGAATAATCCTCGAGAGCATTATGGAGGACTTCTTTCGCGAGGGTGTTCGTATCCTTTCCTTCAATCTCGATTCCTATTCTCTTGGCAACGATCCTGACCTTCTCCTCGCTCTTGATGGAGTAAGCGTCAATCTTCCCTTCCAAAAGGGCCTTCAAAGTGTGGGCGATGTGTCTCCCGTGGTCTGAGTGGGCGGCGGCCCCGGCTGCGATTTTCCTAATGAGGTTTCTTGACACGATCGTGAATGCCGTCGCACCACAGACGCCCCTGGAAGGCTCCTTTCCGGTGGGATTTATCCTGCACGGTCCTTGAAGGCATATCGTGCAACATATCCCCAACTCTCCAAAGCGGCACTGAGGTTGCATTATCTCAAAGCGATCCCAAGCACTCGTGGGAAGGGTCTCATCTTTTTCCTTCATTTCCAGTAGTTCGACTACACCTGGGTCTGCGGATTTTTTGTTCTCTTTCATCATGGAATTCCTCCGTTTATGATCCTCTTATCTCAACAATTGTCAATGCATCAGTAGGACACGAACTCACACACGCTGGCATGTCGTATCCCTTGCAAAAGTCACATTTTATGGCCTTCTCTCTTATCTCGTCCTTTTGGATGGACCTGAACGGGCATGCCTCCACACATTCCCAACAGCCGGTGCATTTCTCCAAATCGATGATGACCTTGCCGTCCTCGCCCTTAGTGATCGCGTCGAATTCGCACGCTTCCATACATTTAGGCTTCTGGCAGTGAAGGCATTTCAAGGTGAGCAATCTCCCCTTCATCTCGGTCACCATGATCCTTGACATCAAAGGAGGCTCTTCCCAAATGAAGTCTGGAAAAGTGCCCGATTCGGAATGTCTTTCGATACATCCCATTTCGCATTGTCTACAAGCTTGACAAAGATTCGAAACGAACTTTATTTGAGTCACTGACCGCCCCCTGTTATCGACAATAGACGAGCATTTTCGTTGAATACAGAACACCGATTTAAAGTTGACTATATGTAGGCAACGGACGGGTCGCATACCAGCAGTGCTGTTGCGATTTACTGTTATGGAATAATGTGCCTTATCCCCGTTAGTCGAAAATCGATTCCCTTACTGCGAATCCCAACATGATTATGGAAAGAAAGGTCCAACGTAATTGCACAAAAGGTTATTGGATTATTAGTAGCACGTCATCGACGTCAACGAGCGAACCCTCGGAGGCCCTGAGTTCCACCACCTTGCCGGCCTTGGGCGAGGAGATCTCGTTCTGCATCTTCATGGCCTCAAGAACCAGTAGTGGGGAACCTGCTTTGACCGAATCGCCCACCTTCACTTTGATGGAAACGACCCTCCCTGGCATTGGAGGATGAACCATACCTTCTTTGCTGACGATCTTGTCCCCGGGTTTCTTCTCTTCGTCTTCTCCCTTCACCGGGGCCTCATGTGACCAGGACGGCCTTCCCCTTCTAAGGTTCTTAACTTGGATGTGATGTTTCTGACCATCGACCAGGACCTGCGAGTCGCTGATGTCGACCTTGTACTTGTTGCCTCCGACGACCACCCACACGCCTTCTTCTGTCTTTTCTACGATTGCGTGGAATGTCTCTCCGTCGGCCTTGACCGTCACGGCCTTCCCGATCTCGAGCTCGACCTTGTGGTCCCTTCCATCAATTATCAGATTGAACCTCATCCGCGTTCAGCCTCCGAGCGAGTTGCTCCTGCCTTCCTGCGTGTTTCCACCGGCTGGTCGTTTGTTCATGGACCTTGATCCGGTCCGGTCTTAGGTAGGTCATAATGCCGACCTTGGACAGTGCCAAAGCCGCCGAGATCGCGGCCGCCCTCCTGCGAAGTTCCGCCCTGAGCTCTTCACCCTCTTGTCGCAGCCTGTTGACAATATCCAGCCTCTGGACGAATCCCGTGTCGATCTCACCTTTCTTGAACGAATCATCTTCTAGTATCTTCAAGTGGAACGGTATGTTGGTCTCTATCCCCTCGATCCTCCATTCTCTTAATGCTCTGCTCATTCTCTTGACCACCACGTCTCTGGTCCGGGCCCAAACGATTATCTTGGCGAACAAAGGGTCGTAGAACGTAGGTATCTCCGAGCCGGTCACTATGCCCGAATCGATTCTGACTCCAATGGACCCAGGAGGTTCATAATCGGTCACCGTCCCGGGTGAGGGCAGGAAGTTGTTGTATGGGTCTTCGGCGTTGATCCTGCATTCCATCGCCCATCCTCTCGGATGGAGGTCGCTTTCGGTGTGCATGAGTTCCTCCCCCGAAGCGATCTTCAACTGCTCCTTCACAAGGTCCAGGCCGGTGACGAGCTCGGTAACTGGATGCTCGACCTGAAGCCTGGCGTTCACCTCGTTGAAGTAGAACTCCTTTCCGTCGTAAAGGAACTCGACGGTCCCCGCGTTGACATATTCTGCCAGTTTGGCTATGCTGACCGCCCTTTCACCGATCTCCTTCCTCTTCTCAGCATCCATGATAACGCTCGGCGCCTCCTCCACGAGTTTCTGGAACCTCCTCTGTATGGAACACTCCCTCTCTCCCAGGTGGATCACGTTGCCGTGGGTATCTGCCAGGATCTGGAACTCGATGTGCCTTGGATTCCTGAGGTATTTCTCTATGAATATGTTGGGATTGCCGAACGATGAGAGCGACGAGGATTGAGCGATCTCCAGGTTCTTAAGCAGGTCCTTCTCCTCTTCCACCACGCCCATACTGATACCGCCGCCCCCGGCCGAGGATTTGAGGATGATCGGATAGCCGATTTCCCTGGCGATCTCCACGGCATCATCATTCTCCACCGCACCATCGCTGCCAGGTGTGACAGGTATCTCTTCTTTCTTCGCGATCTCTCGAGACGATAATTTGTCCCCGGTCTTGGCCAGCGCCCATGAGTTGGGACCTATGAAGACGATCTCGTTCTCCTCGCACTTCCAGGCGAACTCTGGGTTTTCGGCAAGGAAACCGTAACCGGGGTGGATCGCCTCTGCCTCATGTTCCTGTGCGACCTTGATGATCTTGTCCGCGTTGAGGTAGCTTTGAAGTGGTGGATTGGGGCCTATGTGATAGGATTCATCGGCGTATCTGGTGTGAAGGGCGTGCTTGTCGATATCAGAATAAACGGCTACCGTCGAGATTCCCATTTCCCGGCAGGTCCGCATTATCCGAAGAGCAATCTCTCCTCTGTTGGCGATGAGTATCTTCTCGAACATCTTCCTCACAAGGGTATGTTTCCATGCTTCTTGGCAGGTCTGGTCTCCCTCTTGTTCAACAGAGTGT
>JAUVHO010000032.1 GCA_030593295.1 Methanomassiliicoccales archaeon
ACGCCTTTGTGAACAGCCCTGTGATCGGTGTTGCCAGGGTGGAAGGCATTCCCGCCCCCCAGATACAGCAGATGAGAGCGGGATTGAGGGGGAAGGTCGGACTGCTCGTTTCAAAGAACAGGTTCATCAACATGGCTCTCGCGGAAGCCTCCTCAAAGAAGAAGGGCCTCGAGAAGCTCAGTGAAGTGGTGCATGGACAGACCGCAATGGTGTTGTCCGAAATCAATCCATTCAGGCTCTTCAAGGAACTTGAATCAACAAAGACCAGCGCTCCTGCAAAGGGCGGCGAGATCGCTCCCAGCGATATCATGGTGAGGGCCGGTGACACCCCATTCAAACCGGGCCCGATCGTCGGGGACCTGCAGAAGGCCGGCATCCCTGCATCGATCGAAGGGGGAAAGGTAGTCATCAAGAAGGACAAGGTCCTTGTTCGGGCGGGCGACAAGATATCCAAGGATATCGCGAACGCCCTTACGAGGTTGGAGATTTTTCCGTTGACTGTCGGTCTGGATCTCAAAGGAGCCTATGAGGATGGACTCTTCTACGAGCGTTCCAGTCTGGCGATCGATGAAGAAGAGTATCTGCACAACATCCATGAAGCTGCCAGACAATCGCTGAACCTGGCGGTCTTCATAGCATATCCGAGCCCCATTACAATTCCGATACTTCTTTCAAAAGCATCCAGGGAAGCGCTCAGCCTGGCGATCAACTCCGGGTTCCCGACAAAGGAGACCGTGGAGTTCATGTTGCTGAAGGCAAATGCGGAGATGCTGTCATTGGCCTCCGCCGTCCCTGATGCCTTGGACGATGAGCTGAAGGAGAGATTGTCCGTGTCGCCGGCACCGGAGAAGGAACCGGAGGAAGAGAAGAAGCCGGACGACGAAGAAGGAGAGAAGAAAGAAGACAAGAAGAAGGAAGTGAGCGAGGACGAAGCCGCTTCCGGACTAGGCCAATTATTTGGTTGATAAAGAGGTGAGCGAATGGAATACATATATTCCGCAATGGTTCTCCACTCGGCCGGGAAGGAGATCAGCGAGGCAAGCGTGAAGAAGGTCCTCACCGCAGCGGGAGTCAAGCCTGACGAGACCAGGATCAAGGCTCTCACTGCCGCCCTGGAAGGGGTCGATATCGAGGAAGCTCTTACCACGCAGGTTGCACCGGTGGCATCCGCTCCCGCAGCCGCTCCAGCGGCTGCCGAGCCAGAGGAGAAGAAGGAAGACGAAGACAAGAAAAAGGACAAGAAAGAGAAGAAGGCTTCCGAAGAGGAGGCCGCTGCGGGACTTGGAGCTCTCTTTGGGTAATCCATCAAGAGCTCTGGTCCTACGGCCCGTTTCGGGGATGAATTCAGTCTCAGGATTCATATCCTGGCAACCTCATCTAAAAACCCCCGGATATACTCGAACTGCTATCCATTCTGATAATCATCCATCGAGTTTTGTGTGGACATCTTTATACCCACCTGGCGACACTTCCATTGCATAATCCGCTTGTTGATCGAAGGGATGAAAGGTATCACTGCGGACTTGTAATGGAGGAAACCCATGCAAGAATCCGATAAGAAGGCAAAGGCCCAGAATAACACCGAGGACGTGCTTAAGGGTCTGGAACATCTCTTGAGCGAGTTGCCTGGCGATGACGAGAGTGACATGCTCGACGACCCAGAAGAGGAGGTCTATCGTCCCGGCCCGTGGAGAGGCCTGGACTGGGTATCAAAGGCTCAGGCGCTGAACGAGATGGAGCGGTACAGGGAGGCTATCCAGCAATGCGATGAGGCCCTCAGTATAAACCCAGGAGACTCAAAGGCCCTCTACGTCAAGGGTGAAGCTTTCAGGGGCATTGGCAACCAGAGAAAGGCCCTGGAGTGCTACACGAAGGCTGTCAGGGGGAGACCCAACGACGAAGAGATCTGGTACGCGGCAGGAATCGTTCTCAAGCAGATGGGAAAGCTCGAGGAAGCACTGGTGGCCTTGGAGAAGGCCACTGAGTTCGGAGATACGCATCACGACGCATGGTACGAGAAGGCGGTTGTCCTCAGGTTGCTGGGCAGGCCCCAGGAGTCAAGGTCGTGCTTGGAGAAGGCTTTCAGGAACTACCCTCTTGGCAATGGTGATCCTGAAGGCGAGAAGGGCGGACCAGAACCTCCGAGCAGGGAAGCACCAGAGTCTGATGGTGCCTCATATGACGATGGAGAGGAGAAAGATGAAGGAATCAGCCTGGATAACCTGGACGCATTGCTGGGAGATCTCATGGTCGAACCCGAGAAATCGTCCGATCCCCAGGAATCGATACCCTTCGACCTCGATGACGAGAAGGTCCTTCTCAGTACTCTGAACCAATCCTTGAACATCCAGCAGATTCGAAGCCTGGTGAAGATGCCGCTTGTCACATGTTACAAGAAGGTCAGGAAGTTGGAAGAACTGGGTCTTCTTCGCCGGGTGAAGGTGGAAGTCGTTGGAACCGACAACAAAAAGCGGATCGGCTATTACAGAACAAATCTGAAGAAGGTCAAGCTCTACTCAAATCAGGGCCAATTGAAGCTCGGGGTGGAGTTCATGCAGTTGATCCCACAGACCGAGGAGAAGATCGATCATGGAGTGTGAGCCCGCAGCGGTTCAGGCACAATCCAATCCCGAATCCGACCGGATCTGGACATCTTTATATTCTCTTATCTATTTCACCTGTTGGTGATGAACGGACTCTTGCTGAGCCTTTCGGGGCTGTGATGAGGATCTTGAGTGCTGACTCAGGCCTTTCCTGTGGCTTTCTTCTTTTCCCTGTTCCTTCTCTGTTTGGCGTTGAAACCCGTGGCCCTTTCCATGAAGGCGTTGTAGTTCTGTATCGTCTTTCGAGCCGTTTCATCATCCGTGCCCGGATTCATCTCTGTATCCACGGACAGCACCTTGCCGTCAGTCCACACTGACAGCCTCTTGAGGGCTCCCCATGAAGCCTCGATCCTCTCATCCTTCTCTTCCGCTTCTCCAAAAACATCTGTGACCAGTTCCTTGAGTTTCTCTCCTTCAATGTTCTTGAAATGTCCCCTTTTAATGTTGAACGTCTGCATCGGTCCACCATCCGTTTTCATACTAAACTCTTTCACCCGTAATATCGTTGAATGTCTATTGAACTTTGCGTGAATCCCTGCAGATCGAGCGTGTCCATCCATCTCTCCCTGCACTCACACTCCAGGTCCCCGAAGTCGTTCCTCTGGCCGAGTGAGTACTCGGCGATCCCCTTCAGCACATCTTCGTCACACTCGCGGCAGTTGTGAGCGCCCCTTTTCTTCCCCCCGCCGGTGGGAGAGGAAATGATCCTAGGACCCAGATCCTTGCATTCCTCAATTATCCTGACAACCGACCAGAGCCACGGCGGTCTATACTCGCCTCTCCTCCAGAGTCTTTCCACCAAAGTCCCCCTTTGCACGTTGACCGGGTTCAGTGAGATGACGTCTGTAATATCTTTGATCTGGTTCGCCGAATTCACTGCGTCTCTTATCGCCTCGTTCTCGGTCAGGAAGAGGGGTTTCACAAGCAGGTAGGTCTTGATCGTCGCTCCCGATCGCCTGATGATCTCTGTGGCCTTCAAGTAGTCTTCATAGGTGAATCCCTTGTTTATCGAGTGCTTGAGGACCATGTCGTTGGCAGATTCCAGACCCAGGGCCACTTGGAGTCCGGCAACATGAGAAACACTTTCTTTCAATGACTCTTCAGTGACGTATTGTGGCCGTGTCTCTACTATCACTTGTTTGAATCTCTCTGAGGCCATATCCAGAATACCGGCCCTTGTTTCCCGCGGGATCTCTCTCTCATCGAGGAAACTGCCTGATGTGAACACCTTGAGCACGGTCTGTCCATTGGACTTCTCCATGGCTTTCCTGAACTGATGGAGTATGTTCTCTCCATCCGCATCTGGATGGCAATCGTTGAAGTAGCCGCACATGGTGCAACCCTTCTTTCTGGCCCATGAGCATCCAGGGGTTCTCAGTATAACCACCAAGGCATCGACGACCTCTCCGCCCAGCACATCCTTCTCCGTCCAGCACGAGACGTATTTGTTAACATCCCCCTTCGGAAAAATCTTCTTCTCAGGTATGTAGTCCTCCAACTTGGTCATATCGAACAGCTCGAATCGGATGGAACGGCTGTGCCTACTTCCGCTGCCCCGCTCTGGGGAGCCACTTCGCAATCGAAAAGCCGTACATACCAAGGCCTAATCCGCCCAACAGAATCGCCAGGAACATCATGATGTTGAACGTGAAGAACGTGGCAGGTATGGCACCTGACGTATCGATGGCGATGTCTGTAAGACCTCCGTCCAGAGTTACCCTGTGGTCTCCGCTTTCGATCAGAACCACCGAGTCCATCGATCCTGTGTATACCATTAGGGTGATGAGCCCTGTGATGATGAAGAAGACGACACCAAACAGAATCAAGATGGCGCCGGCTTTCGCAATTCCGTCTGACGGGACTACCGCGGGAGCGATGGCTGCTGGCCTTGCACCTACCGGTCGTGCCCTGGTTGCAGGTCTTGCGGCACCTGGTCTCGCACCGGGCGGCCTCACGGCGACGGTCACCCTCTGGGGTGGGGCCTTGACAGGCCTGTATGTCTGGCAGCTCCAGCAATAATACTGCCTGTGCTTGGGCACGTATTTCATGTCCGAACCGCACGCTGGGCATCGCTTCACCGCTGGAGGTGCTCCAGCTGGTCTCGGCTCGACCTTCTTGACCCCCTCGTACGCCTTGCAGCTGTTACAGTACCACCTGTTGTATTCCTTGATGTGTCTGAGAGGTCTCCCGCACGTAGAGCAGGTCTTCCCAAGTTTCTTTACGGCTTCTGGAACTTCTTTCTTGGGAATGGTCACCGGAGCGTATGTTCCGCAACTCTGGCAGTACCACCTGTTGTATTCCTTGATGTACTTGAGCGGCCTCTTGCAAGTGGGACAGGGTTTCGCCGCCTGTGCTGGGATCGCTGCGGCGGCAGTGGGAGCAGCAGGCTTGGGCTTCTCTCTCGGAGCATATGACTTGCAGATGTAACAGTAATACCTATCATACTTCTCGATGTGTTCGAGCTCCGTCCCGCAAGTTGGACAGGGACGCTCGACCTTCTCCCTGGGAGGTGCTGGAACCTCTTCCTCAATGGGTTCGGCGACTTCTTCTTCGGGCTCCTCTTCTTCTTCGGGCTCCTCTTCTTCGGGTTCCTCTTCAGGTGCTTCTTCCTCAGGAGCTTCCTCTTTTTCCTCTTCAGGTGCTTCTTCCTCTTCTGGCTCCTCTTCTTCGGGTTCCTCTTCCTCTTCGGGTGCTTCTTTCTCAGGAGCTTCCTCTTCTACCTCTTCCTCGGCCTCCTCCTCTTCACCCTCAACAGGCTCTTCTTCCGGCTCTTCCTCTTCGGCCTCCTCTTCGGGGGGACCTTCGCCAGATATGTAGGCGTACAACCTGTTCTGTAGATCCTTCTTGACGCCAGAAGTATCAAGGTCGCAGGTCTCACACATGTCCTTCAGTTGGGCCTTCTTAGCTTTCTGTATGTCTTCCTCCGTGATAGAAGATTCTTCGGCCATTCAATTCGCCTCCTAAATGAAGTTCAGTTCCTTGTTGAGTTAGGTCATCTTACGTGTATCTGAGGTAACTCAAGAACCGGCTGTTGCTTCTCTCCGGTGGTTCAAGCGGTCATCTTGTAGCAAGATGTCCCACTGTTTCAGTCAAATAGTCTTAGCCTTATATAACGTTTAAGGTATAGTTGTCTGGCCATCAGATTTCCCATACGCTTTTATATCGTTCTGGATATGGTATCGTCCGCCTTATTCGGACGTTTGCCACCGTAGCTTAGCTGGTAGAGCGGCTGACTTGTAATCAGCAGGTCGGGAGTTCAAATCTCTCCGGTGGCTTTCATATCTGGTTATTTTCATCCTGTCATAATTATATAATACATTCTTTGGACTACTTCCGAAGCGAAAAGAAGTAGGGTAATCCTACGTATGCATGTAGCGGCTTCAAACAATCCCTGTATGGCACCGCCAGTTTGATGGTTGTGCCAATTCACAGTCCCTTTGCCAAGTTTCTCTTATGGAATTTGCTGGCTATAAGTAAGAAAACGGCGGTGAACAGCATCAAAGCGAGTATGTCCACCGCCACGGGAAATGCCGAGGTTCCGGTCAGGCCTGCGTTGAACATATCTACAAGATAGGTGAGGGGAGACATGTATGAGAGAATCAATCCTATTCCTTCTAGTTCGGTCAGAGGAATGAAAATCCCGCTGATAAAGATCAATGGGAAGCGTATCAAACTGGAGAACATCATGATATGGGAAGGGGAGCGGACTGATGGTGATGCCAGACAAACGCCGAACGATGCAAAACAGATGGTCCCCAGGACGATAGCCATTCCTAGGAGTATGGGGGCGTTGAATGCGACCTCAAGAAAAAGGACTGCAACCGTCATTACAACGGACGTGATGATCAGTCCGAAGAGCGCTCCGGCCAGTACATCCCCGAGTATTATGGTATTGACGCTGACGGGGTAGGACAGCAATCTTTCGTAGGTCCCTGCCTGCTTTTCCCACGGTGTGATCAGTGGGCCCACAGATGACGCGGTGAAGAACAACGCCATAGCAAGGAACCCTGGGAAGAACACTGACATGTCGATTTTCCTTCCCATGTAAAAGGCGAAGAACATGAAGAGCGGGAAAAGGAGGCCGAATATGATCACCGGGGCCTTGTTGTAATATATCCTTATGTTCTTCTCTGCTGTAACTATCACGCCCCGGAGAAAAACAGACTCCTTCATTGTTCATCTCCAGTGAGCCTAACGAACGCCTCTTCAAGACTGGGACCGCAGACGGTCATGGAGACTATCCGCAAACCCCTCTCATTTGCCAAGGCCACAATATGTTTGACCGATCTATCCGGGTCGTTTGTGTATAAGCGCAATTTATCCCCAAACCTGTCAACCTTCGATATGAACTCAGCGTCGAATAGATGGCCTTCAACACTCTGATCAAAGGATATCTCAACAGATTGGGTGTTATCAAAGGTGCCTCTCAATATCTCGGGTCTATCTATGGCCACTATCCTTCCTTTGTTTATGATGCACACCCTTTCACATAATCTGTTTGCTTCCTCGATGTTATGTGTTGTCAGGAAGATTGTGCTTCCTTTCTCATTCATCTCAATTATCGTGTCAATTATCAACCTTCGACTCTGGACATCCAATCCTTCCGTAGGCTCGTCCAGGAAAAGGACCTGTGGGTTGTGGATTATGGCACACGCGATACTGATTCGTTGCTTCATCCCTTTCGAGAATGTCCTAACAGGGTCTTTTCTCCTGTCGTAAAGTCCAAAGGTCGATAGAAGCTCTTCTGATCTTTCTTCGAGTGCACTCTTTGGCAGACCGTAATACTTACCAGCCAGAACGAGGTTCTGCTTAGCCGTTAGATCGACATATACGCCCCCCATCTCGGGTATGACCCCCATCATCATCTTCGCTCGGATCATATCCTTTCTTACGTCGATCCCTTCAATTGTCACATTACCAGCATCTGGGATCAAAACACCTGTGAGCAACCTTATCGTGGTGGTCTTCCCGGCTCCGTTCGGTCCCAAGAAACCGAACATCTCTCCTTTCTCAACATCGAAACTGATGTTGTCCACTGCGACCACGTTCCCGAACTTCTTTCGGAGGCCTTCTACCTTTATCGCTGGCACAGTGTCAACCTTCCTTGGACAATAGATCGATAGTTATCTTCTTCTTTTTGAGTTTCCATATCTTACTGGGTCGCCACAACTATCGATGAATGAGACTCATATTATTACAGCTTTTCCGTGAATCCGAAGGAACACTGGCCAAGAAGTGCTGTCAGCCACGAAGGAGGTTATCTGAATTCCCGGACTATCTTCTCCAGTTCTTCCGCGAAGATCCGAACCTCATCCTCAGTGTTGTAGATGTAGAAGGAGGCACGAGACGAACCCCTGATACCGTGATCATTGAACCAAGAATTGTTGCAGTGCATCCCGCTCCTTATCATCACATTGGCCACTTCGTCAAGGATCATAGCCACATCGTGAGGTTCCATTCCATCAACAAGAAAAGCGGTGATGCCCCCTCTATTCTCTGCGCTCGGTCCGAGGATTGTCAAGCCTGGAATGTTGGATAGAAGGTCTGTGGCAATCCTGTTCAAGCTCTTCTCGTGTTCATGGATCTCTTCCATCCCGATGTTCATCAGGTATTTTATGGCAGCACATGTCCCGATTATCCCTGCGAAGTTCTGGAGACCAGCCTCGAATTTCTGCGGAGGCCTCAGCAGCTTGTAGTCGTCATATGTCGTGTCAGCGACCGAACTGCCCCCAACCAGGAACGTGTCCAGGTCGTCCAGCAGATCATACTTGCCATAAAGCACCCCCATCCCGCTCGGACCGCACATCTTGTGGATCGAGAAACAGAGAAAGTCCAAGTCCAATTCCTGAACGTCCATCTTCCGGTGAGGGACTGACTGCGCTCCGTCGAAGAGCACCAACGACCCATTATCGTGAGCGACCTCGACGAGATCCTTGGCGGGTACGGTCGAACCGTCCAGGTTGGACACCTCTGCGATACTGATCAGCTTCACGTCCGGGCTCAACTTCTCTTTGAGGTTCTCCATGGAGAACGATCCATCATCATTTGATTTGAAGACCTGATGCTTGGTTCCGGCTCTAGTGGCCAGAACCTGCCAGGGCACCAGATTGGAATTGTGTTCTTTATCGCCGGTCAGGACTATGTCGCCCTTCTTCAACCCCAAGGTATAAGCAATCAGATTGATGCCCTCGGTGGTGTTCTTCAGGAAGACGATTTCTTCAGCCCTCTCAGCGTTCAGTAGTTTCTGGACCCAGTCCCTCCCCTCATCACACTTGATGGTGACCTCGGTACCGAACTTGTGAACGCTTCTTCCCCCACATGAAGGAAAATCGTAGTAGTACTCGTTTATGGCGTCCATTACCTGAACGGGCCTCAGGGCCGTGCAGGCCGTGTCGAGATAGATTGGCACCTTGCCGTTGATTTCCTTATGGAGACATGGGAAATCCTCTCTGATTCTACCGATATCCATCGCCTCTCCTAATGCGAAAAGGGGATTAAATCTTTGCTTTTGTCTGAGAAAGCGTACTATCTTATTATATCTTGAGATGTTTTGGCGACAGGTACGATGCGCATCTGCATGATTTCGCGGTCCCTGAAATCTCACACTATCGGGGGAATGGAATACCACATCGATGTTCTTACGAAAGGCCTCGCTGAGAAGGGGCACTCAGTGAGCGTTGTCACCACGAGTCATCCGGAAGGCAAAGAAGCAGAGACCATTGGTGGCGTACAGATACACTATTTGCCAGGAACGAAACCTGGGGCGTATTCGCCAGAATGGTGGCAGAGCAGCGCTGAGAAGATGGAGGAGATCATGGGCAACATAGATGTTCTCCACAGCCAAAGCATCGCATGTTACAGCGCTCTGAACTCGATACGGGACAGCGGCACAGCGTTAATCACAACATCTCACGGGACTCCGATAACTGATGCGGTGTCGTACAGCAGAACAGCAGGATTGAAGGCCAGCCCAATTTCCATGGGAAAGACCCTCTTCTATTTCAAGCATCATCGGAAGGTCTACCGCTCGTCCGAGAAGGTCATTGCAGTGAGCGATCAACTCGCCGAACACATCATCAAGTGGGGATTCGCTTCGGCCCAGAATGTCACCACGATCCCCAATGGGATAGATTTGGGCAGATTCAAACCCGGATTGGATACGGCTCAGGTCAAAGAGTCTCTCGGCCTGGAAGATGAGAAGGTTCTGCTGTTTCTTGGAAGGGTCAGAAGAGAGAAAGGCGTTGACTTGGCAATCAAGGCTCTCCCAACACTCCTGAAAAAGGCTGGTCCAGTCAAGCTGGTCATTGTGGGTGAGGGCGATTTCGATGACAAGGTCATCCCCCTTGCAAAGTCATTGGGCGTTGAAGACCGAGTACTCGCCGTCGGGAGGATAGCAGAGGAGATGGTTCCTCTCTACCACAACCTAGCCGACGTTTTCCTCATGCCCTCCACCCGATGGGAAGCCCTGCCTCTTTCTCTTCTGGAAGCGATCGCCAGTGGAACTGTGGTGGTTGCGTCGAGTGTCGGTGGCATCCCGAGCGTGGTTCGCGACGGCTACAACGGGGTCTTAATCCAGAAAGGAAGCCTTGAGAGCTTGGTCGAAGGATGTCTTCGAGCATTGTCCTCATCAGGATCTGAGATCCCGGAGAATGCCAGGCTTACTGCAGAAGAGCGATTCGATGTTGGCAAAATGGTGGATCTGGTAATCGATCTCTATGAAGAAGTGCTATCCTGATTTCTATTTCAGCAGTTTCATCCAGATCCTCTTGAGCGGCACTCCGGTTTCCTCCATCATTTCAAGAACAACATTGGAGACTGGTCTCAGCAGTTTCACCATTATGAGATAGACCGCAAGACCCAGAGGCAGCAGAAGGATGATTGGGTTCATCCCAAAGACGGACCCTCCCAGGAACATCTTCGCACCCAGAACAACGGCACCCATCACCAGTGATGCCAGAAGCACCTTTCCGAGGAACCTTGTCGGGTAGTCGGGTGACACCAGTTTGTGGACCACATACGACTCGTAGCTTATCCCCAGGATACCCGCAATCGACGTGCCGATTGCCGCCCCGACCGCTCCATATTCTGGAATGAGAACCAGATTCAAAGCCAGGTTCGAAATTCCAAAGATGGTCCTTGAGGCCACAAGCGCCTTTTCCCTCTCCATCGCGCTCATGAATGTGGAGGTTATTCCTCCGAGTTTGATCACACAGAAAGACACGAAGAAAATCGTTAGTATTGGTAGTGCCGCCACATAGTCCACCGGATACAGAAGTTCGATGAGCTCCTTCCCCACAATGATTCCGCCGACGGCGATTGGTATTATCGTGAAGTAGTTGTACTGAAAGAAAACGGTGTACGTCTTCCTGAGCCCCTCATAGTCTTTCTTCGCATAGAGTTCTGAGAAGAAGGTCAGGGTTATTCCGCCGGCCAGTGCCAGGTTGAAGATCGAGACCCCGAGGTAAGCAAGATTGTAGCCAATGAAGTAGAAGCCGATCTCAGCATCCGGCTGGAACCTACCCAGAAGGATGATGTCCAGCTGCTGGCCCAGAAGGACGTTCATTATCGCATACGCGTAGAGGAGGGAGGAGTACTTCATTACCGTTCGGAGGTTCACCTTGTTTGGTGCGACCTTCGTTGTGAAGACCTTCCTCTTGCTTTCTATCAGGATGATCGTCAGAAATATACTCCAAGAGATGAGTTCTGCATAGAGGCCCCCCGAGATGTCGCTCAAGACCAATATCAACCCTGTCGCCAGAATCAGGTTGAGGAACCTGGCGGTCACAATGGAGAGATTGGCAACCTTCTGCTCGTAGTAGCTTACCAGGAGCGGCCTGAATATCCCCTCGAATCCGTAAGGGATGAGTATTATGGCAACCAGTTTGATGTAGAAGGAAAGCCCGCTTTTCGTGAAGACATGCTGAGCGATGATGTCCGAACCAAAGAAGAGAGTGAGCGAAAGCGACAGTATCACCCCCAACTTGAGGAGAAACATCTTCCGGACCATGTCCACGGTCCTGCCGGTCTGCCCCTCCACGCTATGGGTCGGAACGAACTTGTTTATGGCGTAGTCAAAACCCATTGTGCTGAGGAGAATGATTGTTGCCAGTAGCTGCAGAAGAAAGGTCAGCCTTCCGAAGTCATCGGGACTGACTATCCTTGCAATGACGAGTGTGTAAATGAAATTGATTGTGAGGGTGCCAAAAACCCCGACAAAATTCCACCTGACACCTCTCACAACCCTGCTGGAGAGTTTCTCAGTGGCCATCTCCCTTCAGCTCGAAAGGTTAATACACGTGCGATAATTAATGATTAGGGTTCATGAAGATTCTGATGGCTGCTCCCGCAATCATGATTCCAGAGTCCATTGCGCAGTCTGTCCACCAGCAGCAGTTCGCCAAGAACCTGGTGGAGATGGGACACGAACTTCACATCGTGTGCAGGAGGCCTCCAGGAAGGGAGGACGTGGAGGGAGGCGTAACCTACCATCGAGTCATGTCCGAGGACTTTCCGTTGAAGAGGATCGTATTCACTCTCGACGCGGTCAGGCAGATCCGGAGATTGTTGGACAGGGAGGATTTCGATATCATCCACGATAGGGGCTATCTATTTGGGGCAGTTGGGACCAAGGTCGGACTTGAGAAGAAGGTTCCAACCGTTCTGCAGATAGACGACGATTGGGTTGAGACCGAGGCCATGGCATCTCGCATCACCTCCACGCCCATCTACAAGATGTCGGCCATGTCCTGGTGCAAGAGCCTTATGAAGAAGTCCAAGGTCATGTTCGCGGTCAGCGAGACCCTGAGGCACCTCGTTTCAGAAAGATGGGACGCAGAACCGGAGAGGATATCGATCGTGCCGAACGGTGTTGAACTGGAGGTCTTCCGGCCTGATGCAGAACCACTGGGCATGAGGAAGGAGTTGGGCCTGGAAGGCAAGAAGGTCATCTGTTTTGTCGGCGCTATGGGCCCCTGGCACGGCTTGGAGAACCTCATCAAGAGCTTCCCCTATGTGTTGGAGGACGTGCCAGATGCGGAGCTGGTGCTCGTGGGGTTCATGAAGGAATTCGGCACTTCACATCTGGCTGAGATGGCGAAGGAATACGGCGTTTCGGAGAAGCTGCACCTTCTTGGCAGGAAGCTCCCTCATGAGGTTCCCAGGGTACTGGTCGAATCGGACGTGGCCGTGGCCCCCTATCCCGCAAGGGATTTTGGTTTCTCGCCCTTGAAGCTCTTTGAGTACATGGCTTGCGGCGTCCCGATAGTGTGTTCGGATCTACCGTCCACGCGCGAGATAATAGACCATGACAGGAACGGCCTCCTTGCACCGCCCGGGGACAGCGATTCTCTTGCTGAGGCGATTGTTCGCGTTCTCGTTGACAAAACTCTGGGTAGGAGATTATCCGTTGAAGGTCTGAGAAGGGTCACATCTTTCAGCTGGAAGGAATCCACCAAGAAGTTGGTGGGCGTCTACCAGAAAGCCCTGGATTCTGCCGCCTAGGCCAATCCCCAGTTGACGTAGTAGAGTCTGGAATAGCCGTTGTCGAACAGTTTCATGAAGGGAGCCTGATCGAACTTGTCCACAGCTTCGGTGCTCGGAACCGGGGCTGGGTTCCACGGGTAGAGCATCACACCCTTCTCCATGTCCCCGTCATATGCCACGTAATCCACTCTTTTCTTCCCCGAGGGCGTATCCACTTCCTCCATTTCGTCTCTCGCTTCTTCAAAGGTGTCCGCCAGCAAGGTGTCCTGAGCAGTGTCCCAGGTCCCGTTTGTGCCTCCGAACCCGAACAACATCGTCGAGGCCATATGGTCCGATGCGACTAGTCCGTCGACATACAAGCCGGAGAAGAAGGCGTTTGAGACCAACTTCGCTGGGACCCCTTCATCCATTCTGTCGAGCAGGTCCTTCTGCGGATGCGCCGTGGCGGCCAGCATGAAAAGAAGCGTCGTTATCAGAGCCCCCGCAACCACCTTTCTTCTCTTGTTGGTGGCGCCAAGAAGTCCGGCCATCCTTGAAAGACCGATACCGATCAGCAGAGCCGAGGCAGGCATCATGTACTGCAGATGTCTGTAAGGGATTATCACGTCGCTTGCGAACATTGTAGCCAAGACCAGAGAAGCTGCCATCACGACAAACCAGCTCGTTGGATCCATACCCCTCCTGTAGAAGTCTGAGAATCCCCGTCCGGCAATTCCGAATGCGAAGGTGACCATTAGCGGGGTGAAGAAGATGAAGGCCCAATCCGAGGGGGTGATCGTGGTGCCGGGGACCCGCCCATACACAATGATGGCCATTATTGAGTAGATCGCAACGATTCCGATCGAAATCGAGACCAGTCTATTCATCAGGGTGGGGTACTTCGGACGAAAGCTCCAACCCGCCCTTCTTCTCAGCTTGACCATTGCGTAAAGACCGACGATTGCCAGCGCAAAGACCGCGATCACGACCCACCAAGCACCCAGCACCTTGGACATGACGATATCCCTGAACGGTACCGCGTAAAGGGCCCAGTAGAGGAACGCGGAAGCTACCAGGAAGGTCAGGAACATGACGCTGAGACGGAGCCCCCTGATATCGGATTCCTTTGAAATGAGCTCCTGGATGAAGACCGCTCCCAGAAGCGCTATGATAAGGAAGTAGGTCGTCAAGTGATGTGTCATGATCAGGGCAACCGAAGTTGGGTACAGGAGGTAGTACATCTTTGGATTGAACTGGGCCTTCACGAACAACAGCAGGCACGTGACGAAGAGCAGGTCACCAACCGAGCCGGGGCTGGCGTGCGATGTAGTGTAGACCATGGGCATGGACACCGCTATTACACCGGTCGCGATCAAACTAGCAGCGTCTTCGTGGAACAATGTCCTCCCAATGAAGAAGATGGGAAACACGGACAGGGATGCCAGGATGACGGACACCAGTGAGACCGCCACGGGAAGTGGGATGGTGGTGAACCCGACGACCCCGTTCAGGAAGATCGATCCCGGGAAGTATGGATACGTGAACCCCCAACCGTCATACGACAATGATATCGATCCGTTCTCCACCAGACCTCTTGTAATGAAGAAGTACTCTCCGAAGTCTCCGCCCCAGTACAGATTTCCCAGCAGCGGGAGCAGGCGCAAGATGAGTCCTGTTATGAATATCGATAGAAGTGCAAAGCCAGTGGACTTCCGCATCGCGGTTCAATGCGTGGTTCACTACATTATGATTGTTGCGCTCCCTTCCAGATGTGTTCTCTCATCTTGGAAACGAACATCTTCTCGTCGAACAACATGGACCTCTGGAGGCATGCTTCCCTCATGGCTTGCAGCCGGTCCTTGGTGAGGCTTCCTATCCTGTCCACGAACGCTTCAGCTGTTGGGGGCAGAAGCCAACCCGTTTCACCATCTACAACCGTTTCCTTGTACCCTCCTTCGTCCGTCACCAGGGCTATCTTCCCCGACGCCATGGCCTCCACCGGCGTCATGCCGAAGTCCTCGTCAACGGCCGTTGCGATGAAACCTCTGCACTTGGAGTACAGGTCAGTGAGCTCTTCCTGGTCGATCTGGCCAAGCAGTTCCACGTTCGGCGGGATCTCTCCCAGGTTGGAGATATATGATTTGGAATGGTCCCCCTCGGCGAACCCGCCCACGATCTTCAATCTCTCGTCCGGCAGTTTGTTGAATATGTCCAGCTGGAGGCCGATCCTCTTCTCTGGGTACAGCCTGTTCACGGACAGCCAGAAGTCGCCCACCTCGGAGAATCTGAAGCCATCTGTGGGCACTGGTGGATTGACAACACTTGCATCTCTCCCATAGAATCTCTTGACCCTGCCCTTCACGTTCTCGCTGTTGGAGACTATCATATCAACGTTGCGAATCGACCTCTCGTTGAACCTCTTATGAGCGAATATCCACATCCTTGCCCCCAATCGTTGCAGTCCGTTGTCCAGATGCTTCAGCGTCCAGTCCTTGAGATCATAGAATACCCGAACCGGGGTGTGGCAGTACAGGAGGTTGGGGTGAAGTCTCTTTGCGGAATAGTGTGACCAGTTCCCTGAGAAGACGTAGAAGTCGTACCTCTCCTTCGGACGGAACCTCTTGAACTTGATCGAGGCATTGATCTGCTTAAGAGGAGGCGTTCTCGACAAGGGGCCGAGGTCAACTATGTTCACATCATCATAACCAAGCTTGGAAACGGTCTCCCTGTTCAGGTCTGTGGTGTAAAGATCGGCATCCATTGCCCGTGCCAGAGTTAGGACGAGCTTCTCTCCTCCGCCGATGGAGCTCATGAAATCATGGAAGATGGCTATCCTCATTGAACCTGACCAGTATCTACACTATGCTTGAACACTTCTTAATTGTTTCTTGAGCGGCCTAACAGAAGTCATCCAGCTTCAGGTCCTGCACCTTATCGTTGGTGAAAAGGGACTGAATGGCAAAGTCTATCAGTTCCAGTCTCTGCTGAACGTAATTGGAGATGCCGTATTCCTCCGATATCTTCTTGGATAGCTCCAGATACTTCTTCACAGAGCCCTCGTGGACCGTCAAGGTGAGGTTGCCTCCGCACTTGGAACATTTCCCCTCCAGCGGCATCCTCCGGAACTTGGCGTTGCATTTTGTGCATCTCAGTTTCTGATTCGAGAACGCGTTGAGGTTGCCAATGATGTCAGGAAGGAAATGGTGCACCACCATCCTGGAGACCACGTCAGAAGCGTCCACCGCCCTTATCTTGCTCTGCAGCTTGAGCTGCTTCTCCATCTTCTCCTTCATCGACCCAGATGTGTACGCGGACCTCAGGGGACCGACCGCAATCCCTCCTGTCTGGTGTGTGAATCCAAAACCTTCATACTGTAGTACGGTCCCGATCCTGTCGCCAACCATGTTCACAAGGTGTTCCACGTCCTTAGGATTGGTGAATTTCATGGTCTCCTCATAGAACTCCAGAGGATATGACGTTTCAAGATCCACGTGGTGCGCTTCCTTGTCTATCTCGTCCGGGTTTATCCTCAAAGTCAGAACGAGGGGTGCATCCATCAAGCCTCCCCGCTTCTCGGGCAGGAATGACCGACTGAAGTTCATTAGACCGTCCAAAAGGAGCATCACGCAGTCCTCATCACCGTCACAGTTCCTTCTTTTGGCAGCATGGAAATACGGGTGCGCATATCCCACTCTCGCATCTGTGTAACCTAAGAGCCTCGCCAGGACGCCGCTGGATGTGTGGGGTGCCAGTCCGACGATCATGTGTCCGATGAGGTCCTCTTTCTTCTCCGCCTTGTAGAAGGGTTCTATCCCGTACACTTTCTCCAGAAGGTCGTCTATGAAGCGGGAGATCTTGACCATGTATATGCCGCATGACGATGAAGCAACGAAGTCCTGCGGACGGAGCTCGACCAACTGGTCCTCATCCTCTATCGGTTCCCCGTTAACATCCTTCTCGTATCCTAGCTCCTTCAGGCGGGTGAGGCTCAATCCGATCTCTGCCGGCTTGAAATGTGTCAGTGGGACGTCCGTCATGTCGAACCTGCACGTACCGTCCTTGAACACGTAGACCTTGTTCTTGGCCCTCAACATGCCTTTCTCCAGAGCCTCAGGCGTCTTGTCCTTCGATATCATGCCCTTGACTCCCTTGATATTCGGGACGTCAATGATGCCCAATCTGTCCTTCGCAGAATTGTAGATCTTGTCCAGCTCTATCTCCATGGGTTTCGGGTCACCGATCGGCTTCGTGTGTCCACCGCACGTGCATTTCGAGAGCGACCATCTCTTGCCGCATTCCTCGCATCTGCGTGTTCCGACCTCTATCTTGATCCTCCCTTTGGAAAGCGCCTGCTGCAGCAGACGTTGGGGCCCGCCGGCGATTCCCACTGGGAACAGAGAGTGCGGAGGCGGTTTCATCTTCCTCTCCTTGGCCTTCTCCGGTCTGGCCATCCTCGCTCCGATACGGGTGCCGGACCTGGGTCTGATCTTGACCCCTGAGAGCTTCGAGACGTACTCGATGGGATCTTCTCCATCCGCTTGGACCTTGGAGACGAGCGTCGAACCATCCACTTCCAATCCGAGGCATCTGACCAGCGGATAGGAGTATTCGGCAAGCACCAGAGTGTCCCCGTCAACCTTGTGGGTTGCGCCCAGTGATATCAGTGATTCCTTGATCTCCTCTTCATTTGGCAGTTTCAATCGACCTTCTTCATAAGTACCGTTCTTCTCAATGGTCTCCGCCAGCTTCTTCAGGTCCTCAACCTCTAGGTCATGCCAGAACAGGTTGTAATTCGGATGAAGTGGAACATTGTGCTTCTCGGCCAGCTCGAACGCCCGCTCAGGTGTGGGCGATTCCCAGTCATCGGGTAGCTCCTCGCATTCCTTCAGCATTTCCTGCTGATACCACTCCAGAGAATATGAACCTGGGACCAGAACATGGTTGTTCTCCAGGAACTCCCCATAGGGTATGAGCAGTTCTCCCAGGTCGGTGATCTCCTCTATCTCGTCTGCGAGGCGTTTAGCTTCCTTGTGATCGTCAATTCTGATGAAGTCCCCGTTCTTCAGGACAACCAGGGGACCTTCGATGTGATCGCAGGGTGTGACCGCTCCAGCTTTCCCAGGCCTCTCGATCTTCATCTGGGTGCCGACGGCAATGAACTCACCCACGACCGTCATGGTCGCTGGATTGACTCCCAAAGCCGCCAGACCCGTAGCTCTGGTCCTGCCGTACCTCAAACGGAACCCACCCTTCCTGCTCGGATGCGACAGCACCGGTCGTCCGGCGATTATGTTGCTGATGTACTTGTAGTCCGGCGTTATCTCAACCTTCTCTTCGTCCTTCTTGATCTTGCGCCTGAGATACTTCCCAACGAAGTCCCATCCGTCTATCTTCAGCTTGTTGACATGCTTCGCTATCTTTGGGGCCTTCAGGCACAGACCTTCGGCAACGACGAGACACGCCCCACCTCTCACCCGGTTGGTCTCTATCCTCGGCAGGTCACGATGTCCAGATATCTCCTCTTCCTCGGTTCCTTCTCCATTGATGCACACCGGGCAATTGCCCACCATCAGCTCGATCTCCTCGCTTGTTGGTGTGTACTGGAGGTGCTGCGAACGCTTGTAGAGAGGTATCTCCTCCTTGAAACGCTCAACTTCCTCTTTGGAGGGCTTGTATTTGCCAATGCCAAGGTCTCTCCTGACCACATCCGCTATTAGAACGCTCATCGCCTGACCGGTACCTCCCGCGGAGCGTATGGGTCCTGCGAAGTAGATGTCCGCATAAGTGCTCCCGTCCGGGTTCCTCCCGATCTTGACCGCACCCACGCCTTCAAGCGGTGCTACGAGAATACCTTCTGTGAGTATCGCCAATCCCGTGCGGATCGCCTTGTCGAGAGCCTCCTCTTTTCTACCCTTGTACCTCTTAGCGATCTCTCTAGCTATTTGGAGGGAAACCTCTTCTCTATCCATCTTCGTGCTGAGCTCTCTTATCCTCCTTGAGATGCCTTTTATGGTGTGATCGCCAAGCAGTTCCTCCACCCTTGAGGCAAGGTCCTCGGCCTTTGGGATCTCAACGTAGAGCTGAGGATCATATCCTTTCTTCCTGGCCTTTTCGGCAACCTTGTAGCACTCGGCCGCTGCCCCCTCCAGGCTCTTGAAATAGTCCTTTATCTCTTTGCTGGCTATTATCGACATACCATCCCTTGTCGTTCCCCGGAAAAGCAGACTGACATGCGGTAGGGTTTGTATAAATATATCGTTGAGACTTGGAAACATCAATTGTCTAGAATCGGGGTTCTGGCAATACTCTTGACAAAAGTTTCTTATACACCACCTTCGTTGGAAAGGGAAGATGAAGAAGATCAAGAGCGGAATCTATGGTCTGAACCAACTCATCGATGGGGGGATGAACGAGAACTCGACCACCGTTATCATCGGTTCATCAGGTGCTGGGAAGACCACCCTCGCAACACAGTTCATCAGACGCGGTTTGGAGGATGGACAGGAAGGGATATTCGTCAGCCTCGATGAGAACAAGGAACAGATAATCAGAGAAGCGGTCGAGATGGGGTGGAGCGAGATCCTCGAATATCTGGATGACGAGCTCTTGGTCTTCATTGACGCTTCAGGCAGGGAGTTCTCCAACTTCATAAAGAAGGAGTTGCCGGCGTTCGTTTCGGACTGGAGCGGCTCCAAGGCCAGAATTGCCATCGACCCCCTCACACCCGTCATGTGGTCAACCAAGGACCCCTACGAGCAGAGAGACCTTGTCGGGTTCATGTTGAAGCAAACCAGAAAGGTCGGTACAGTCCTGTGCACCCTGGAAGAGCACGGAGGTACGAGCGATCTTTCGGGGGCCGAGACCGTCATCCCCATGTACCTTTCCGACTGCGTCATCCATCTTCGCTACATCCCTCTTGAAGGCGGAGTAAGCAGAATGTTGAAGATTGTCAAGTGCAGGAGCAGCAGGCACAGCGAGCACTCTCATCCGTACTTCATCATGAAGGGTCTGGGCCTTGTCGTGGAGAAAGGGGATTTCAAGACGCTCACAAGCACCGACATACCCTCAGAGATGAAGAAGAAGCTCGCGGAGAACAAAGACGCTCTCCCTGAGAAGGTTTATGCAAGGTTGGAGAAGGTCCTGGACGAGCTCACCGATGGTGATTTCCGGGGTCTGAAGGCCGCCCACCTTGTCGATAACATTCTCAACGAATACGCTGGTGAGTAAATGCCCGAGGGGGTAGGTAGAGCCCTCGAAAGGATGGTCAAGCGCAAGGAGCCCGATGAAAGGGAGGAGGAGAGGAGAGATTCTTCTCTTCTGATGAACGCGGTCAGGAGGAGGCTTTTTGAGTATCTCTGCACGCATCCATGTTCTCATTTGTCTGAGGTCTCGAGCGCCTTGAAGGTCTCGACAAACACCGCAAGATGGCATCTCCGCAAGCTTATTGGCGGGAATCTGGTGTCTAAGAAGAAATCCGGAGCCAGGACTTTGTATTACCCGTCCGATTTGATCTCTCTTGACAGTCTTGACATATTCGAGTTCCTCAGCGACCGACGGATGAGGGGACTCTATCTGCTTCTGGTCGACAGCCCTGGGTCCACCCAAAGTGATTTGGCCAAGTCGTTGAAGCTCAGCAACCAGGCCGCGATAAGGGGGACGAAGAAACTTGAGAACCTGGGTCTGGTGTCCAAGATACAGGACGGCGTATATGCCAGATATTTCCCAACCGGCCTCCTTTCAAGGAAGAGAGAAGCCGAATCACCTAGAATGAAAGCTTTCCAGGACAGCATCCTCAAGAGGCTCCAGAGCGAAGGTCTGAAGCCTAAGATCATCAGGCGTGAATCCGGCTCGATCATGATCGAGTTCAGGCTCGCGTCCGAGAAAGGTCTTCTCAACATCTCAACGGACCCTTTCTCCACTGCACTGGTCGCTGAATAACAACGTTTTGTTCGAATGAGTTCCGATTTGTGGGCAAATCTGTTGATTTCAGGGCAATAAACCAATTATATACTCTCCGAAGCTAAATAGTCTGAATGGAAGAGGATTTCCTCCAATGGATCTCCATCATCCCTGGTGTTGGACCTCAAAGAGCTAAGCGTCTCAAGGAGGCCGGATTGACGTCTCCCGAATCGATTCGCGAAGCTTCGATTGAAGAGATAGCACAGATTGAAGGGATTGGACGGGAGTTGGCCAAGCGCCTCAAGGATTATGCCGAAGAGATCGTCCAGTTGAAGGAAGATCAGGCCTTCCTGTTCATTTGTCCAGATTGTGGAGCATTCATAAGCCGAACCGCCAAGAAGTGTGAGGTCTGCGGCGTGGCGATTGAGGGCGGGGAGCCAGATGAGACGGGACTGGCACCCGAGCCTGAGCTTGTCAGTGAGGAGGAAGAGACTCCAGAGTTGTTCATTTGTCCAGCGTGTGGCAGGTTCATCGGGAAGGATGTTCGGATGTGTCCACATTGCGGTTCATCCTTCGAAGAGGAGCCAGAGAGGGAGGAAGACATCGAGAAGCTCATGTTGGAGCTTGAGAAACAGCTGGAAGAGCTTGACGAAGACATCAAGACCCCCTTGGAGGACCTCGAAGAGTACCTGAAGGAGGAGCCTCTGGAGGTCGAGCCAAAAGAGAAGAAGGCGATAACCAAGGACTTCCTGAAGAGATGGCAGCGTGTCAGCGAGGAGAAAGAACAGGAGGGGACCAGGAGGTTCGAGGAAGAGCTCCGGCATTACGACAGTCTGCTCGATGCCGACCCCACACTTCAGAGGGCCTGGGGGAAGAAGGCCGTCATTCTAGTTGAACTTGGCCGGTTCGAGGAAGCAATAGAATGCTATGATATGCTCACTGAGCTGGACCCTGATAGGGAGGAGGAGTACAAGCTTGAAGTCCTCAACCTGGTCAAGGAGATCGAAGGATTGGCCGGGGCCCCGGTCGAACCAGAGGAAGCTCCGCCGATAGATGAGACAGAAGTGATAGAGAGGGCAGTCGCCCATTACGATGAACTTCTGCGGATAGACCCATCATTGAAGCAGGCCTGGCAGACCCGAGGAGAACTGTTGGAGAAGCTGGGCCGACACGAGGAGGCCGTTGCCAGCTATGACAAGGCCATAGAATGCTCCAAGCAAGAGAGATTGCTCGAGATAATGGACCTGGCAAGCCTCAGGAAGAAAGGCTTGATGGAAGGCCGGACCTCCAGCAAGGCCCTGATTCAACGTCTGGGCAGGACCAATGGCCTCGTGAACGGCATGGTCAACGGACGCACCAACGGGCGCGTCAATGGCATGGTCAATGGAAAGACCAATGGCCTCGTGAACGGAAGGGGCAGGGTCAACGGCATGGTGAACGGCCTTGTCAATGGTCTGATGGACGGTGAGGGCAGGGTCAACGGCATGGTGAACGGCCTGGTGAACGGCCTTGTCAATGGTATGGGAAGGGTCAACGGTCTGGTGAATGGCCTGATCAATGGTAACGGGCTTGTGAACGGGAGAGGCTCGAAGCACATGCGCCGGTTCAGAACTACTGGTGTGGGATGGACCAGATCCCTTGGAGCAATTGCGGCTGTCCTTTCAATACTGATCGTCGTGCCGCTTCTTATTGGCCTGATTTCTCCCCCCGCGCCCCCCTCTCCGATAACGGTCGACGGCAATTTCAATGACTGGGCCGGCGTCCGTGCTTTTGCCGATGGCCAGTTGGATCAAACTGCCAATCCTGATGTGAATGTCATTTCGTACAAGGCCGAGATACACCGGAACACCGCATTCGTCTATGCCAAGGTCGAGGGAGTCATACTCAACGGTTCTGGGAGCCAAGGCGTTGATTCAATCTACGTGTTCATAGATAGGGACAATGACCCGGACACAGGCTATTCTGTTGCAGGACTGGGTGCCGACAGCCTGATTGAAATCGGGGGATGGAACAACTCAATCGAGAAGAGCGCCTTCTACACCTTCTCCGAGGGCTTTGAGAGGGATGACTGGACCTCATTCCGAAGGGTCCATCGGGTGAACAGCGCTATTGGAAGCCAGGAGTTCGAGACGGCGTTCGGAGTGAACGGCGTCAAGGATCCCCGGATATTCGTCACGACCTCGGACAATGTCGGTAACTTCGACTTCTCTGACACAATAATCAGCCCAAAGAAGGATGTACTGAAGGTCGTCCAGACCACTATCGCTCCTGAAGTCATCCCAGTGATCGCACCTGTCCACTTCCTGAAGCTCGATCTCGATCCCCGAAATGGGGCTGCTCGCATCTCCCAGGTGAACATCACCAAGAATGGCAATGTTCTCGATTCGTCTGTCGCAATCGACCTCGGAATAGACTTCGACGGCGATGAAATACCCGACCAGCAGGTTTCCTCGGCGGTGTTCTTGACCGATATGGCAACATTCGATGTCGACCTCGAAGTGATCAGCGGAATGACCCTGATTGTTTCTGCGGCACTCACAAATACGGCATCCTCGGCCAACCTCGGGCTCAGCTTGACAGGACTGACCACCAACGCAACCGTTTCTATCGTTGATGAGTTCATCACCAGTGTCTATCTTGAAGTCGCGCCAATCGTCACAATAGATGGGGCGTTCGGTGACTGGTCCTCCGCTACCAGGGTCCAGGACGGCAATGACGATGTGGTAATGAAGGGCCAGCCCACAGCTTGGATCAATGAGAACATCGATCTCAGGAGCTACGCGGTTGATGTTGGTACGGAAGCTTCATTCTATATGAACGTGGACGGGAATATTCTAGGAGGTGTGGACGTACCCATCTTCAGGCTGAGGCCAAGCATTTCCACCGTATTCTTCGATAGCGACCGGGATTCTGTGCCCGATGACTTCGACTTTTACGACTTCGATTTCAACAATGATGCGATTCCTGACAGCCAGACTGGTAATGACTTCGACGAGGACGACATCCTGGATTATCCCCTGGGACCTGACTATTGGCTCAATACCACGATACCCATTGACTTCCCGGCACCTTATGCGAATACCGATGTTTCGGTCTACATCGGCCCAATAACACACCCGGTCGTGAAAGGTCTGGATACGCTCTCAATATACATTGATGCCGATAATGACACTTCCACCGGACTCCCCATGATTCTGAACAGCCAATCATACGGAATGGACAAGCTCTTGGTGGTGTCCGGGAGGAACGGTATTGCTCATGTCGCAGGATTGTACAGGTACGTTCCTGGTCACATTCCCTGGGAATATGTGGAAGATATCTCCAGTCTGGCCTTCGATACCAGGTCGATGGAACTCTCTGTTCCTCTGATTTCTTTGCAGCTTAGCACCGGCTTCTCGGTGGTCTTCAATCTTATGGACTGGCAACGCGACTTCGACATCTCTGATCAAGCCACAGGCCGGTCCAGGAGTGCCTCGATGGGTACCAGGTCTCCAGCCGGGGACAACGTCGTCTTGAACGAGATTTCCTCGTTCGGGACCACGGGTGAGTGGTTCGAGATCGCGAATCCGACAGCATCTTCCATCAACCTGAACAACTGGGAGTTCCAGATCAGGCAGAAGAAGGGATGGTTGACCCTCTACACATTCGGCAGTGTTGATATCGGCGCATGGTTGAGCGGGAGCGAATACATTGCGGTTGACCTGCCTGCGAACTCGATCAAGGACAAGTCCGTGATTGTAAGGCTGGTCGACTCGGGCGGAACCGTTGTCGACGAGACCAAGATTCCCAGACTGAAAGCAGGGGAGAGCTGGGCCCGCTTAAAGAGCGGCACAGACGGGAAGCCGGAGGACACCGACAAAGACAAAGATGATTGGTATCAGTCTGCATCTCCCACAAAGGGCAAGTACAATGACAGGAAACGCCCGATAATAGCCGTGGAGAAGACCTCCAACACCGAAACTGCAGCTCCAGGGGATCTGATTACGTACACCATCTACTACAACAACATAGGGGACGGCATCTCGAAGGACATATGGATAAACGACACTCTGCCATCAGAAGTCACTTTTGTCTCCTCTTCTGAGACACCCGTTGGGTCATCCGGCAACACATATTACTGGGAATTCACCAATGTCGCTCCCGGGTCATCAAACTCATTCACCGTGACCGTCCGAGCTAATGACGGACTTACGGATGGAACGGCGTTCAACAACTATGTGAGAATGGATTACACGGACGTGTTCCGGCAGCCCATGGAATGGTCAAGTTCGAACAAGACAATGGTCGTTGAGAGACCGGTAATCACGATCGTCAAGGTCTCCGATGTTACCGATGCGGGGATTGGCGACACCATCACCTACACCATCTACTACAACAACACCGGCAATGGGACGGCAGGCCATGTATGGGTCAACGACACCATTCCGATATTCACCACCTTCCAGTCCTCCAGCGTTCCCTTCGAGTCCCAAGCTGGTCTGACTTATGTGTTCCACTTCAACGATGTAACGCCCGGATCCAACTCGTTCACGATCTCAGTGACGGTCAACATGACGGCCCCAGACGGGATCGACCTGGTGAACCTGGCGGTTCTGGACTACACTACCGTCAATGAACATCCGCTGGAAAGCAGCAGTGACACGGCCATCGTCCACGTTCCCGAGTTCGATGCCTTTCTTATCCCGATAATCAGCGTGGTCGTCATCTTCATGTGGAGGAACAAGAGGGCGAAGAAACGTCAAGAAGAGGATTCTGAAAAAGAGTGAGGGTGGCTGACAGCTTTCCATGAGCCAGAAGGCCGTTAAAGCAGCGCGGTTTACCGACAACCATTGGCCGAAGCCGCCGGAAGCCAGCTCCCGCACCTAGGCCAAAGGTTCACGACCCCCGAAGGGGCTAAGCTTCCCGTGGGCTCGCGCACCACAGTACCGCAGAGAACGTAGGCGGGCTTAACTTCTGGGTTCGGGATGAGACCAGGTGTATCCCCACCGCTATGGCCGTCATACCACTTTAACGTTCAAAGGACTAATGGCTATAAAGATTTTGCGATTTCAGGAACAAGGATTCAGCCAATTCACTCAGGTTATCGCCAGCACAAGTCCCAAGATCAGGTTCCCTATGAAGAACGATATCAGAAGACCGAGGAGCATCGGGACCATGAAAGGTAACTGCGGTGTCTCCCATGCTTCACCCCGGCCAAATGCAATCAGTGTCTGGATCTCCTTCTCTTTGTCGCCTCTCCTTTTCGGGAAGACGCTTATCTCCACTCTATCATTACGCACTCGCTCCATCAGCCAAGCGAACTTGGGGAAATCGGTCAGACCTGCCTTGTACCCGAACAGGCACTGAGGGAACTCGAGATTCCCCTTTCGGGCGTTGATGGTCAGGAATACCAGTGGTGCGAAGACGGTCAATATGGCCGCGTTCATCAGGATCACCAAGGAGAACGGAAAGACGATTTCCATGAAACTCCCGGCTGGAGATCCCATTTCAATGATCGGAAATCCGAGGAACGCGGGATAGAACGGGGCCAATACTGCTAGGGACATCAGGGCCTTGGCATCCGCACCGCCTTTCAGCAGCCCTGTCTGGAAGAATATGTGGGCAACGATAATCATCGCAGGGATCGTCAAGAGTCGAAGAAGAAGGTCCATCTGATCAGGGTCCTGATGGAGCAAGAACACTTGGGCAATGATCACAACCGCCACCGTCCCGTAGAGAACGAACCCGAGCGGAACGAAGTGGAAGCCTTCATCGATTATCGGCTCGCGTTCGATGTAAACCTCATAGAAGAGTATCCCTGCCGGGAAGAAGATCAGGAAGTGGACCCAGGTCGCGTCGGAATGACCAAGAAGGTCCATCCCCAGAATCAGGAATCCTATGGCCCCAAGGAGCATCCAGATCTCGTTCTTCACCCTCCTCGTTTTGACATCGGAGTAGGCAGCAAACCCAAAGAAAACCACCCCGACCAGAAGTCTCAGGAGGGAGAAAATCTCCATGTTTCTGTGTACAAAGGGTTCGTATATAATACTATTGAGATGGCCATTGAGAAGGTTTATTAGTTCTCTTTCTATTGCCTGCCACATGTCAAGCAGACTCGCCGCTATTTCGATTCTTGGCATTTTCTTT
>JAUVHO010000088.1 GCA_030593295.1 Methanomassiliicoccales archaeon
GACATCGAGGGCAGACTGAATTCCCGTTATTCCTCCACCAATGACCAGAACTCCAAGACTCAGGCAGTTCCCTCCGTCAGACCTTCCAGGGACCGCGGAATAGGTGTTCCCTGAACAATGCTCCATACGATAACGTGGTTATAAAAGCTTTCGTGAACCAGCTCAGTCCCGAAGTGCTTGGGTCACTATCTCGCAGGAGCCAGACACTCATGTTTGCTCGGCAGTCTCCTCCCTTTTCTTGATGTACTCCATGCTCAGAAGGAAACCAACGAACAACAGCAAGGCGCCAATGACGTCGAAGGCGTAGAACAAAGTGTACATACCAACTCTTGACAGGGCGCCTCCGAAGAACGGAAAGAGGCCACCCAGGGCTATGATTAGATTGTACTTCTTCGTTCGATCCAACCAGAAACTGTAGACCGCTCCGCCGATGAGGAACAGTCCTCCCGGTACGGTCAGAAGCGGGGAAATCACTCGAACGTATTGAGGCATGGCCCCGCCCGCGATTGTTTCGAACCCTTCGAAGTCCTCGGAAGCCAGCATTCCCTCGTCAACCGTTGCGGTGAGTCCTGCCGCAATCATGGCGAAGGATGTGATGACGACATAGAACAGAAAGTATTTCCCCCATGGTTTGTGAGTGAGCAGGTAGAGAGATCCCACTCCAAAGAGGCCGACGAGAGGTGCGCTGAGGACGTAGAACAACTTGTACATCCATACATCACCACCGACCAACTCGGGGGACGACAGAAATTCCAGGAGAAAGGCGATGAAGTACAACGCAACTGCGACGGACCATATGAGCTGGTGTGTTTTCCTTCTCCTCAGATACTGCACCGGCAGGAGGACAAAGAATACCGCTGCGATGATGCTCCCGGCCAACAAGAAGTAATTCGTCGTACGATCGCCTCGCATGCAGCCTATCGGAAAGAGGAGTCCGGATGGGTCTCCTTTCTCAAGCAGCTACTCTGAGTTAATCTGTATAACGGCGTGATATAATATGCTTGCGTTGGCAACTCATTCCCTACTCACCAGTCCGAGCACGAGGGCGAAGCCGATGACGCCCGCGAGGCCCGTCGTCCAAATCGCCACCTCAATGCTGAATGCAGACGCCAAGAACCCAGCCAAGGGCGCGCCGACGGCGACTCCTGCAACGAGAAGTGCGTAGAAAACGCCCGTTGACAAACCACGCTCGTCCTCGGAAGAACTCCGCACGACCATCGTGGAGGACGAGGGGAAGACAAGACCGTGACCTATGCCAAAGAGAGCCATGACTGGCAACAATGAGAGAAACGTATCGAAAAAGGGAAGGAGGAGCAGAGAGACGGCGATCGTCAGCAGTCCTGCCATCGCCGGGATCTTGGGCCCCAACTTGTCGGAGATCCATCCGCTGGGATAGTGAATAATCATGGACAACAGTGCGAAGGTTGTGAAGGCCATGGCCACATGAAACTCGGTCATTCCAAAGCCCTTCATGAAAAGCGGCACAAGGACGGTGAATGCTCCCATTGCGAAGTAGAGGCAGAATATGGCCGAATAGGAGGCCTGCGCCAGCTTCTTTCTCAAGATGTCCAGGAGATTGCGGAAATCCTCCATGAGGGTCGTCTTCACGCGGCCAACGTCCTCGGGTTCCTTGATTGTGACGGCGAAAGCCACCCCGATCACAAGACTCCCGGACAACACGTAGAACAGGACGTTGTAGCTGAATCTGCTCACTATCATTCCGCTGAGCATGAACCCAACGACAACCGAGAACGCCAATGCGATGCCGTAAAGCGCCATCATTCTACCCTTCCGGCCCTCAGGAGCCATTCCC